>JBKJSC010000204.1:0-16560 GCA_046593035.1 Limisphaerales bacterium
GGCGATGAAAGCTTGCCGCAATCCAGTCGCGAGGAATGATGACCAGCGGCGTGATGGCCACGATCGGCAGCACGATGCCGGTGGACGTGGACATCAAGGCCCATTGAAAGCAGCTCACGCCGAGCGCCGGGCCGACGAGGCCGTTCAGCAGCACCCACGGCCACGCGCGCCGCCATCTTTCCTCGCGACTGGATTGCGGCAAGCTTTCATCGCCATTCGCCTGTTTGATGGCGTGCAATTTCACCGCGAGAAGAAACAGTCCAGCGACGATCACGCCGCCGATGATGCGCTGATAGGCGGCGTTGATGCCGTTGAGGTGTTCACCGGCCTGTTGCGCGACGGCATTGGCTTTGCGGCTGATCACCGCGCCGCCGCCCTGTCCCAACGCGGCCAGCACGCCGAAGAAAATGCCCGGCACAAGTTCCTTGCGCGACAATTTCAAATGCTCGCCCGGCACCAGTGCGATGGCCACGCCCGCCAAAATCGTGATGCCACCGAGGATTTGCAGCGTCGTCAGCGTGGTGTCCAGCCAGAGCCACTCCGTCACTGCGGCGATCGGGGCGGCGAGACATTGCACGAGCAGAATGCTCAGGCGCGAACCGAGGCGGGGCAACGTTTGAAACAGCGCCACATCGCCGCCAAACCCGATGCAGCCGCTCAACAGAAAAACCGGAAACGCCGTTCCCTCCAAGCCCACGCCGCACAGATGCGAGTAGGTTCCGAGCAGCAACGTGGCGAACAGGAGCCGCCAGAAATTGGCCTCCGTGCCGCCGAGCAATTTGGCGGTGCGATTGCCCGTCACGGCGGAAATGGAAAACAAAATCGTCGTCAAAAAGGCCCAGATCATGCCGGCGGTAGTGTGTCGTTGCGACCGGGCTTGTCACGCCCGGAGTGCGCGCTGGCGGCAAACAAAGTTTGTAATTTCGCGCCCAACCGGCGACCTTACCCGCGATGAACTTGGAAACCGAAACGCGCGCCGAACAGGGCGCATCGTCCTCCGCAGCGCCTGCCGCCACGAACTTTGTATTGTATGACGACCACTGCCCGCTCTGCACTTTCCAGATGAAAGTGCTGACGTGGCTCGACTGGTTCAACGCGATCACGTTGCTCCCCATTTCGGAACCGCGCGCGGCGGAAGTCGCACCGATGTTGACGCGGGAAGATTTGCTCGAGGCGATTCATTGTGTGGCGAAGGATGGACGGATTTACCGGGGCGCGCGCTGCTTCCGCTTTGCCGGAATGCGCATGCCGCTGCTGGTGCCGGTGGCGTTGGTGCTCTGGCTTCCCGGCGTTATCTGGGTCGCGGAAAAGATTTACATGAAAATCAGCCGCAATCGGCTGCTCTTGAGCCGACTCTTCGGCTGCAAGGAAGCCTGTGCGATCATGCCGGCGCGGAAACGCGTCCAGGAGACTCCCGCCCCGCTCGACACTGTGAAATAATCCGCCGCCTATCGCCGGTAAATCACACGCGTCCGGGCGATCAGATCGTGCAAGCCGCGTTTGTCATGGCGGAAGCCGATCATCAGATAGCCGATGCCGAGGATCAGAAAGCTCGCGCATTCGCCCGCGTAACGAACCAGCGCCCGCGTGTAGCCGAGACGCGAACCGTCCTCGTTCACAATCTTCGCGCCCACGACCAGCTTGCCCACGGTCGCGCCGAAGCGGCCATGCATCAGGACGAAATAGGCCATCCTGACCGCCAGGACAACCAAGCAGTAGGTAAGGCTCATCAGCCCCAGTTCCATCATCTTTTCCTGGCTGATCTGCGGGCCGGTGGGGTTGAAGCTCTTTTGCAGAACCTCAAGTTGATCGCTCCAAGGCAGCGTGATGAGTTGCAGAATGATGGCCAACAGGATGTAGTCGAGAATGTACGCGCCCAGGCGCACCCAGAACCCGACCGGCTCGTATGATTCCTCCGCCAGCGGCGGCGGGGCGAGCGGACCGAGTTCGGCTTGCAGTTCGGGAAGCTCCGCCGCCGGCGACCAAAGCCCGCGCTCGCTTTGCCAGACATGCGTGCGGCCGGCCACGCGACCATCGCGGATCCAATCCTTGAGTTCCGCCAAAGTCGCCGGGCCGTATTCCCGGCCGTCGCCGCCAATGATTTTGTAAGTGATTTCCATTCGTGCCCGGTGACCATGATTCAAACCACCGGGCTTGCCAAACGGAAAACACGGCGGGTGGGGAAATGTCGGCGCAGGGAAGATGTATAACGGGGGTAAGGTTTGCGTTCACCAACGCAAGTGCGGAAGCTAACCGCCCGGACCACGAGAGCATCGGAGCCGTCGTGGTCGTTGGCTCCGCATCTCATCCACCTCTCGTGGTCCAGTTAATAACCTTGCTCTCGATGTGCCAGCAAGCACTGCCGTAGGCCAGCGCAGGCAATGACAGCACGATGAATGTGACCCAAACACACCAACGTGGCATAGCTCGAAACTCCAGCCACAGAAGGCCAGCCTGAAAGACAACAACGTACACAATAACCATCCACATGTGGGCATGCACGAAGTCGATGAAGCCCATCTGCCGGACAGTGCGGTCATCCATGATGGCGAACTGGCGGTTGGACATGTCCATCTTGGTGCGAGCGATTAAGTCAGCAAAAGCGGAGCCAACGAGAAGCAGGGCCAGCAACCCCGAAAATGCGCCGTGCCGGTTGAACCATTTGAGTGCTTGGGAAATGCTCATGGGTGCTAACACGGCTAACATTGAATTGAACTGCACTTGGCTCCGCTTTTGGCAAGCCGACGAGACCCGTTTTCCAAAACTAATTCAGCTTGGTCAATTCCGCAGCCAAGAGTTCACCGGTCTTCGCCTTCGCGTCGGCCAGCGGGAGTTCGCCCTTGTCCAACTTGGCGAGCAGCGCCTTTTGTGCGAGGTAATCCTTGTTCACCACGCCGGCTTTGCTCTGCAACATGCGCCAGGCTTTGCGCCGCTCGACAGCGAACAACACCATCTGCCGCGAGACGGCGAAGTATTTCAACTTCCCGTTCACCTCGGACTTGATGTAGCAGCCGAAGTTCGTCACGAAACTGCGGTGGTTCGGGTCGAACACGCGGCGATGAATCACGTCGTCCTGCGAAATGAGTGCAAGCATGTCGTCGAGCAGCGTGTGCGACTTCGCCTCCTCTTCCTTGATGGCCTTCACGTGCTTGCGGAAGCGGCCCTCGGTGAGCGCCCAGTGCGCCACGGTGAAACTGTATTCCTCGCCGGTGCTGGCGAATTTCGTGCGCCACCAGTCGCGGTCGGGCGTGGGGTTGCCCTTCACATCGAAGGCTTCCTGCGAGGTCTCGCCCTTGCGCGGGTTGAACACAAACTCCGGCATGCCGCGCCCATCGCGCACCAGTTTCGCCTGCTCGGCGCTCATGTTGTCGCCGACGGCGTGTTCGGGCTGGCAGGTGGTGTAACATTGGAAAAACGCGGTGCCGCGATATTCGAGACCGTCGAGCATGGCCTTGTAGAGCTTGGCGGCATTGGCGACGGACACCTGCGCGACAAACGGCGAGCCATGCCCGCTGGTGAACGCTTCGGCGACGTTTTTCTTTTCGATCAACTTGCCTTGCGACGCAATGCCAAACTGGTTCATGTCGTAACCGCCGAGCATCGTCGAGCTGTCGGAGTTTTGGCCGCCGGTGTTCGAGTAAACCTGCGTATCGAGCATGAGGATTTTCACGTTCGGCCGATTCTGGAGAATCACTTTCGAGACGTTTTGAAAGCCGATATCGCCGAGCGCGCCATCGCCGCCGATGACCCACATCTTCGGCAGCTCGCGAATTTCCTGCTCGGTCATCAGCGAATCATCGAGATGCGTGTAAGTGAAATAATCGGCCTCGGTCACGGTGTTCTCCGCGCGGTCGAGCAGCGCAGTGGCAAGGCGCTCCGGCACGACCGAGCGGCGCGCGTGGTGAAGGATGAGCGATTCGGCGAGCAGCCACGAAATTGTTGCGCCGTCCTGGAAGAGCGAGTTCATCCACGGATACGGATGCGGATTGGATGGCGGCGTGGAACCATAGACCGTGTTGCAGCCGGTGCTCGCGCCCATCATCATCACGGACATGCCGTTCGCGCGGCGGCCGTCGATGGACTGGAGGTCGCGGTGATTGAACGCGTCCTGTTTCATCACAAGCGCCATGCCGCTGATGAGTTGTTCGTCGGTGATGGGGCCGTGCTTGGCTTCGTATTCGGCGACGCGCTTGGCGGTGTCCGCGTCGTTCTCGCCGCCCAGGCCCATGATGACGTGGGAAACGGTTTTGCGGAACAGCGCGTATTCAGTCTCGCTGCGGGATTTGATCGCTTGCAATTTCGCCATACCCTCGGCTTCCAGCTTCGTGGCCTTGGCGCGGAGGCGGTCGGCCTTCGCGTGATAGAGCGGGCGCATGTAAGCCTCGGTCGTGCTGGCCGCGGCGCGCAGGATGCTCTTCTCACCGCAACCGGCGCACGCGCCGTCGCCGGAGACGAGCGCCTCGTAATTGCGCCGCACCATCAAATGATTGCGCAGCGCGGCTTCGCGGGAACCGGCGGCGTTGCTGTCGTTGTACAGGCCAAGGAATTTCTGCGGCGTGTCGGGCAGCAGGCGCGAGAAGATTTGCGCGGTGGTGAGATCGGCGTTCAACGCCTCCGTCTCAGTCGTCATGCGGAGCGCGTCGTGGTCGCCGCAGACCTGCACGCATTCGCCGCAGCCTTTGCAGAGATCGCTGACGAAAATCGAGAACAAACCGCCCGCTCCGGGAGTTTTCTGCTCGAGCGAACGGAAAATGGCGGGGACGTTGTTATAGGCGAGCGGAAGTTTTTCAATGATGCCCATGAACTGCGCCTTGGCCTCGTCGTTGATGGTGGTCAACGCACCGACCTCGGCGCGGATGATGTCCTGGAACGGCACGCTGGCCTTGGTCTTCACCGCTTCACTCATCTTGACACGCGCGCGATCTTCGATGCCTTTCAATTCCTTCATCAACTTGCCGCGTTCGGCGGCATCCACCACGTAATTGCCCGCAGCGGTGCGGAGAATGGTGGCGACATCCTGCGACGTGTTCGGCAACGCGGTGTCGGGGCAAGCGGTGATGCACTCCATGCACTGCGTGCAATTTTCCGCGATGTAAACGGGTGTTTCTCGGCGCGCGACATACTTGGACTGTGTCGCACCCGTACCCGGCCCCATCACGCCGAGGGACGCGAGCGCGCCAGCGGGCTGGTGATAGCCGAGGCCGCTACGGAATTCGCTGTCGAATTTCTGGAGCGTCTGGAACGACGCGCGCGCGGCCTGGCCGACGGGCGTCGAAATGCTCGCGCACGAACCGCCGGTGTTGCAACCAGCGGTCGGAATAATCTGATGGTCGCCGAGCGGCCAGATCGGTGGATTGCGCATCGAAGAACGATCGGCGTCACCGAGTTCGCCATATTTGATTTCGACCACGCGTGAGAAGCCCTGCTCCATGACCGTCATGTTGGAAACCACGACGGCGTCGCCGAAGCGGCCGAATTTTTTCACGTATTGCGCGCGGACGGTGTCGTGGAACTGCGCCTCCGTGATGCCGTTGTCCTGAAGGAACGGCGACACGCGGAAGAACGCGCCGAGAAAAGAATTGCCCTGCATGCGAAGTTGCAGTTCCGTGCGGTCGGTCGCCTTGCGCGCGATGTCGAAGCCCGGCAGGATGAACACACGAATGTTATTTTCCTGCACGAACTGCCGGTGCTTCGCGGGAATGCGCAGCCAGGCGGTTTCCGGCGTGTCACTCGATTCCCACACGATGCAGCCGCCTTTCTTGATGCCTTCGAGCGGGTTCGTGTGCGTGAATGCCTTCGGGTCGCAGCAGAGGACGACATCCACGTGGTTCAACTCGCAGTTCACCCGGATGCGCTCGCGCGCGACGGTGAGGTAATAGTTGGTCGGCGCGCCTTTTTTCTCCGAGCCGTATTTCGGATTTGCCATGATGAACAACTTCTCCATCACGGTGCCGTCGGTGTCGTACGTGGGATTCTGGTGCTTCAGCAATTCACCAAATTCGCCGACAATCTCGCCGAGGTTCTTGCCCGTCGTGATCATGCCCCAGCCGCCGATGGAATGGAACCGGACGGCAATCGCCTTGTCCGGCAGCAGCGACGGAGTGTCCTTGCTGATGACGGCGTAGGGATGGTTGACGCCGAGCACGAAGAACGTCGCGCCGTCCGCCGCGGTCTTGCCGTCCTGGCGTTTGGACTGGCCGGTGGCGAATTCATACGCGCCGAGCGTGTGCTCCGGACGGAAGTCGCGCGAGCCGATGCCATACGCGCCGCGGAACAGACGGGGCGTCTCTTCCGGCGTGAGCGCGGGCAAATCGCCGCCGAATTTCACGACCTCGTTCGCCTTGCCGAGCGCCACGCGGATGTCGCGCGCGAGCGGGTTGTCGCCGGCGAGCGCTTCGTCAGTGCGTTCGAGAATGATGACATTCTTCTTGCCGCGCAGCGCGTTGATGACGGAGGCTTCGGGGAACGGGCGGATGACGTTGATGTGAATCGAGCCGACCTTCGCATTGCGCTGCTCGCGCAGATAATCACAGGCGGCATCAATGTTGTCCGCCGCGCAGCCGAGCGAGACGAACACGGTGTCCGCGTCCTCGGTCTGATATTCCGTGACGAAGCCGTAGAAGCGGCCGGTGAGCCGGGCGAACTCCGCGTAGCCTTGCTCGAGGAATTTCAGGATCGGCTCGTTGAAATTGTTGCGGCGCGCGACGACGCCGTTCATGTGATGCTCCTGGTTTTGCACCGGGCCGAGAAGGATGGGATTTTTCAAGTCCATCATCTCCGGCAAACGGCGGCGCTTCGGGCCGAACAACTCGCGTTGCGCCGGCGTGGGGCAATCAATGAGATCGTCCGGCGCGCCGAGGAATTCGCGAAGCAATTCCGCTTCCGGCGCAAGATACGTGCGTTCCGAGTGCGTGGTGAGCATGCCATCCTGGATGTTCATGCCGGGATTGAGTGACAGCTCGCAAACTTTGCGCAAAATGATGGCCTGGTCGGCGGCGTGTTGCGCGTCCTTGGACATGACCATGATCCAGCCCACGTCGAGCGCGGCGTAGAAATCATCATGGCCGCAATGGACGTTGAGCGCGTGTTTCGTCAACGCCCGCGCCCCGACCTCGAGGACCATGGTACAGAATTTTCCGGGCGCGTGGTAATACTGCTCCATCGCATAGACGATACCCTGGCCGGAAGTGAAGTTCACCGCGCGCCTTCCAGTAACCGAGAAGGCCGTCGCGCCGCCCTGGGCCGCATGTTCGCCTTCGGTCTCGACGGCGATTTTCTGCGCGCCCCAGACGTTGAGTTCGCCCTGCGCGAAGGAGCCTTGATAAATCTCGCCGCCCTCGGTCGAAGGCGTGATGGGATAGAAGATCCCGCCCTCGGTGATGCGCGTCTCGACGTGTTGCGCGACGAGCTGGTTGCCATTGCAGGTGACGCGGACGCCGGGGTATTTGGGTTGGGAGCGGACGGGCTGGCCGTGGCTGCCGGCGAGGGCGGTATCAATCACTTCGGTTTGACCGTTCATAATTAATATTCATCTGACCCGCTGCTTGGGATGCGCAGACGAGTCGTCGTTAACAGGCTTCTCCGCGCAATCTCACCTAACCGATGCGTTCCGACAAGAACCAAAAAGGGGAAATATTTTTCGACTCGCGCCACACTGGAAACTTTGCCCTTTGAACTTCCCGCTTTGAACTTTACGATGCCGACATGTTCGATTCGTTGAGCGGCAAACTCCAGAACGTTTTCAAGAACCTGCGTGGCCTGGGCAAAATCTCCGAAGGCAACGTCAGTGATGCCTTGCGCGATGTGCGCCTGGCCCTGCTCGACGCCGACGTGAACTTCAAAGTGGCGCGCGACTTCATCGAGCGGGTCAAGGAAAAGGCGCTCGGCCAGCAGGTCATCCAATCGATCCAGCCCGGCCAGCAGGTCATCAAGCTCATCCACGACGAACTCGTCGCGCTTCTCGGTTCCTCGAACGCCGCGCTCGAACTCAGCGGTAATCCGGCGTGCGTGCTCATGGTCGGTTTGCATGGCTCCGGCAAAACCACCTCCAGCGGCAAACTCGCCAAGCTCCTCCTCAAACAGGGCCGCCAGCCGTTGCTGGTGGCGGCGGACGTGTACCGCCCGGCCGCGATGGATCAACTCGAAACGTTGGGCAAACAAATTGACATCCCGGTGTTTGTGAAAAAAGGCGAGACGGATGTCTTGAAGATCGCCCGCGAGGCGTTGGATTATGCCCGCGCCAATAACCGCAACACGTTGATTTTCGACACGGCGGGCCGTTTGCAAATCGACGAACCGCTCGTGCAAGAGTTGGTGCATTTGCGCGACTTGGTGAAGCCGCAGGAGATTTTGCTCGTGCTTGATGCCGCAACCGGCCAGGAGGCCGTGAATGTCGCCACCCATTTTGACCAGGCGCTGGCCATCACCGGCGCGGTGCTCACCAAGCTCGATGGCGATGCGCGCGGCGGCGCGGCGTTGAGCTTCCGGTCGGTCGTCGGCAAGCCGATCAAATTCATGGGCGTGGGTGAGAAGCTCGAGGACTTCGAGCCATTTCATCCGGAGCGCATGGCTTCGCGCATCCTCGGCATGGGCGACGTCGTCAGCCTGGTCGAGCGGGCGGCGGAGGCGGTGGATCTGGCGGACGCGCAGCGCATGGAGGAAAAAATGCGCAAGGGCCAGTTCACGCTGGAGGATTTTCTGGAGCAATTGCGGCAGATGAAAAAAATGGGCTCGCTCGAAAGCATCGTCGGGATGTTGCCCGGCGGCTCGGACATGCTCAAAGGCGCGGATCTGGGCAAAAGCGAAAAAGAATTTCGCCGCATGGAGGGAATGATCTGCGCCATGACCAACCAGGAGCGGCGCAATCCACAAATCCTGAACGCGAAACGGCGCATCCGCATCGCCAAAGGCAGCGGCGTGACCGTGACGGAACTGAACAACCTGCTCAACCGCTTCGGCCAGATGCAGCAGATGATGAAGAAAATGGGCAAGTTCCAGAAGATGATGGCGAAGATGGGCGGGGCCGCGCCGGGGATGATGCCACGGTAGGAGACGAGGTGACGAGTCTCAAACTTCCTGGTCCGGAAAGAAATGTCAGAGTCTCCTCACGTCGGGTCCTACGAGGAAAGGGGCGCGCCGACATTGATTCCATGCTGCAAACAGTAGGCCGCGTTCTGAACGTATTTCTCCGCCCAGTATTTTAGCCCGGACCGCTCCGTCTCCGTGAGAGCGCGCACCACTTTCGCCGGTGAACCGAGCACGAGCGAACCGGCGGGGATTTTCGCGTGCTGCGTCACGAGCGCGTTCGCGCCGACGATGCTCTGCACGCCAATCTCCGCGCCATCAAGAATCGTCGCGCCCATGCCGATGAGGCATTCGTCGCCGACGGTGCAGGCGTGGACGATGGCCGAGTGGCCCACCGTAACCCAGTTGCCGACGACACAGGCAAAATCATCGGCGAGGTGCAGCACGGCGTTGTCCTGGATGTTCGTGTGATGGCCGACGACGATGCGATTGATGTCACCGCGCAGGACGGCGTTGTACCAAACGCTCGAAAAATCCCCGAGCGTCACATCACCCAGCACGACCGCGCCGCGCGCGAGATACACGCCTTGACCAAGCGTGGGTTGCCGGCGCAGAAAAGTGTCGAGCTGTTTGGTGACGTCACCCATGCCGTCCGTTGTAATCAGGATTCGCCGCGAAGGGAAACAAAAACCCGCCCGTGTTGGCTAGTAAATCGATGGTGAGGGTTGCTTTTATTCACCGGGCGCGTAGTCTAGGTTCAAAGTCTGACCGCCAATCATTTGTATGCATTCCGACCCCGGTCATCTGGATCCGCCGGCCGCGCCGCGCCGCCGCCGCCTGCCGCGTTCGTTCAAGGAACTGACGCCGTGCAATCATTTCAACCCGCGCTCCTTCTTTCATGAAATGGTTTGGAAGGCGCTGCTCACCAAACGCACCGGCCAGCATAAAGAACCCAATTTTCCGAAACTGAAACCGGGCGAAGTCGCGCTGACGTGGATCGGGCACGCCTCGTTTCTGGTGCAGTTCACCGACCTCAACGTTTTGATCGATCCGAATTTTGCCAACTGGCTGTTCCTGCTCAAGCGCGTCAAACACGCCGGCCTGAAACTCAAAGACCTTCCGCCCATTGATCTCGTGTTGCTCACGCACGCACACTTCGATCATTTCCACAAACCGACGCTGCGCAAACTGCCCGCGCCGAAAATCGGCGTGATGCCTTGGGGCATGGGCGATCTCGCGCGCGGGCTGGGCTTCGAGCGCATCGTCGAATTGAAATGGTGGGAAAGTTTTTCGCACGCCGATTGGAAAGTGACGCTGACGCCTTCCAAGCATTGGGGCGCGCGGATGATTCGCGATGAACACCGCGGCTACGGTGGCTTCGTGCTGGAACACCAGGGGCGGCGCGTGTATCACGCCGGCGACAGCGCCTATTTCGAGGGCTTCAAGGAAATCGGCGAACGCTGCCCGCCGGAAATCGCCCTGCTGCCGATCGGCGCGTATTACCCCGATTCGTTTCGTAAAGTGCATATCGGCCCCGACGACGCCGTGCGGGCGTTCAAGGATTTGAAAGCACGCTGGCTGGTGCCGATGCATTATGGGTCGTTCAAACTTTCCTTCGAGCACATGGACGAACCGCCGCGCTGGCTGCGTGAAATCGCGCACCGCGACGGCTTGAGTCAACATTTGAGGATTCTCGAGGAAGGCATCCCCGAAGTATTTTAGCGGCGGCGCGGGCGCATGACCGGCAAACCACTGCTTTACTTCCCGGTCGGCACAAAATAGTTTCACGGCCGTGCGGCAACAATTCTTCTTCATCCAGGCCCGGCTAATTCTCGCGGGTTCAGACACCGCCGCCGCTCTGTCACCAACTCCGATCTACTGACTCGTCGTGATTTCCGTTCTCACAGGATTCGTCGCCGGTTTGAATCACGTCCTGTCCGGGCCGGATCATTTGGCGGCGGTGGCCCCGCTGGCGGTCGAAGGCCAGCAGCGCGCGTGGACGAGCGGTTTGCGCTGGGGCCTTGGCCACGCCAGCGGAGTGGTGCTGGTCGGCGTGTTGTCGCTGCTGCTGCGGGATATTCTGCCGGTGGATTTAATTTCTTCGTGGAGCGAACGGCTGGTGGGCGTGGTCTTGATCGGGATCGGCCTGTGGGGGTTTCGGCAGGCCTTCAACCAGCACCTCCACACACATGAGCATTCCCACGGTGGACAACCGCACTGGCACGTAAACCTGCACGGGCCAGGAACCGGCCACCCCGAGACGGCACCCACGCCCCACGCGCACACCCACGCGGCGTTTGTCGTGGGCACGCTGCACGGGCTGGCGGGCGGCTCGCATTTTCTGGTCGGGCTGGCGGCGCTGGCCTTGCCCACGACGACCGAGGCCATTGCTTATCTTGTCGCGTACGGTGCCGGGACGATTTTCGCCATGGTTTCCTTTAGCTCGGTGATGGGTTTGGTGGCGGCCCGTTTTTCAGGTGGCCGGATCCGGGCCTATCGTTCCTTGATGTGCGCTTGCTCGCTGGCTGCC
This sequence comes from Limisphaerales bacterium, assembly GCA_046593035.1. Taxonomy (GTDB): domain Bacteria; phylum Verrucomicrobiota; class Verrucomicrobiia; order Limisphaerales; family JAYTXL01; genus JAYTXL01. Next base: position 11,555 of record JBKJSC010000204.1, read on the forward strand.
GTGCTGATAGGCAGCTTCTGGCTGGTGGCGTAAAATCGTGCGGCTTGCCTCCGGAACGCGCCCCTCTGCATGGCTTTCCACCTTTCGCCCCGGACGGCCTGCCAAAAAAAAGTTCAAAAAAAGTTGTTGTCAAGGCGGCGACTTTTGCTAATGTCGCCGGCAAATGCACCGTTTTGGTGCGCGGGTGAACCGTTTTCACCCTGAAAAGTGCGTATCAAATAGCAACCAACAAACAGCAGAAGGAACGAAATGAAAATCAATCAATGGACATTGGGATTGGCCGCCGCAGGCGTCGTCAGTCTCGCGTCAGCAGTTCAAGCGGAAGAAGCGGCCAATCAAGTGATGACCGCCGTCTCCGCCACCACCCTGAGTGGTTATGTGGATACCTCCATCATCTGGCGGCCCGGCACAGCCAGCTTCGGTGGTGCCACCACGGGCGCGGGTGCCTTCACCGGCCCTGCTAAACAGGACGGCTTCAATCTCAACGTCATCAAGCTCCGCCTCGAAAAGGTGCTGGATGAATCCGAATGGGCCGCCGGCTATCGCGCCGAATTGCTCTTCGGGCCTGATGCCGTGGCATACAACACCAGCGCCAACGCCTTCGGTCTTGAAGACTTCAGCATCAAGGACGCTTACGTCCAGTTGCGCGCTCCGGTCGGAAACGGTCTGGACTTCAAAATCGGCTCATTCAGCACCATTGGCGGCTACGAAGTGTATGAAGCGGGCGACAATGCCAACTACAGCCGTTCGTATGCCTGGCAGGCTGAACCGACCCAGCACACCGGCGTCTTAGCCACCTTCAAAGTCGGCGAAGCCGTGGCGTTGAAAGCTGGCGTGGCCAACACCTATGGTACTGGCATCAATGTCCGCACTGCTAAATCCGGCCGCGATGAATCACGCAAGACCTACATGGCCGGCGTCGTTCTGACCGCCCCGGAAAGCTTTGGCGCCTTCAAGGGTGCCTCGCTGACGGCCACGGGCACCAAAGGCTTCAACAATGCCGGTGCTGCGACCTCTGACACGTATGCTTACTTTGCGGGGATCAGCACTCCGACTGGTTTGGCAGGTCTGAGCGTGGGTGCCTCGTTTGACTACATCGGTGTGCAAGCGGACGCGCTATTGGGCAGCACGTCGGCCTACTTCAATGCGTTTGGTCTTTACACCTCGTTTCAAGCCACGGAAAAGTTGAAACTCAACTTCCGCGGTGAATATGCCAGCAGCACCGGGGGCACTATCTCCGGCTTCACCGGCGGGGCCTTTGCTGCGAGCGCGACCTCCAGCCACGACCAAGTTATGGCCGCGACGGCGACTGTGGACTACTCCCTTTGGGCCAATGTCATCAGCCGCCTCGAACTCCGCTGGGACCACGACCTGTCCCAGAAGACCGACGGCTCGTTGTTTGACACCCGCGCCGGTGGCGGTGCCAAGAACTTGTACACGTTGGCGTTGAACGTCATCTACAAGTTCTAATTATCGGTTCCTGAAACCCCTCCCGGCAAAAAACTGGGAGGGGTTTTTTGAATAATTATTTTTAAATTTACCCACTTATGAAAAATTTCTTAAAATCCTCTTTGATCGCTCTGCTTCTGCTCGGCGCGACTGCGGTCTCGCAGGCCTCCCACACGATCACCGGCCCGAACGTTCTGGGAACCAGCCTTTTTGGCTACTACGAAGGCCACTTCACGGCGGCGGGGCGCACCCTGCCCTTCAATTGGTTTTACATGACTGTCTATCCCAACGGATACATGACCGGTTATTTGTCGGGCAATGACGCGAGTGCCTCCTTCTCTGGCATGGTGGACAAAAAGGGCACTTTTGACGCCACCTTCTGGTACGGCGACAAGTACTACACCTTGAAAGGCCTGGTCAACAAGAGCAAGAAAGCGGTCGCCGTCGCCAAGCCGTACCGCAAGAACAACACCGTCGGCACCCTCAACGGCACGTTGTCCCGAACGAGCTATGCGCCGAGTTCCCTGTATAACAATTCAGAATACTACATTTCTGGCAATGGCGTGGATCTCTACTTCGAATATTACGATGATGGTACGTTTTACGGATACGATTACAACAACGATGAGGAGTTTGAAGGTGACTACTCCTATACCAAGCTGGGTAATAACTTAGCCCGCCTCACCCTCTACGCGGAAGATGGAGCGCATGTCTTCCTGCTCTACTTCTTCGGCAACGGGTACGGGGTCGCTTACGATGTCGGCAACGGCACATTCCACCAGTTCTACGACGGCAGCGAAGATTAATGCTGCGTGATCCGTGCGATTTACGCATTGGTTTCCAAACCGCCCTTCGCAAAACGAAGGGCGGTTTTTTTGTCGGCTTGTGGCGCTCTCGACCCTGGCGGCAAAATCCTGTTGAATTTTATCCTCCCCACGGCATCGTGACCGTATGAAGCGAACGGGCCTGTTGGCCATCTCCCTCGGGTTGAACCTGGCCCTGCTGGCGGTCGTCGTTTCCCAACGCCACTCCGCGTCCCAGCTCGGCCAGTCCCCTGATACGGACGCTGCGGCCAAGAAGATTCAGTTGCCGGCTAAGGCACCGCGCGCGACAGCACCGGTGGGCACAGCGTCCTCGACGCCGACCTTCAACTGGCAGTCCGTCGAGTCGGAGGATTACAAGACCTACATCCAGCAACTGCGCGCCATCGGCTGTCCCGAAGAAACCATCCGGGACATCATCACCGCGGACGTGTGGAAATTGTATGAATCCAAACGAGCCGAAGCGCGGCCCAAGCAAATGCCGAAGTATTGGGAGTCCGGGTTCGCCAACGCGGGCAAACGCAATCCGCAACAAGAAGCAAGTCAGCGCGCCTTGGAGCAGGAGGAAAAACAGGTGCTCAAGGAATTGCTCGGGCCGGGCTGGGAAACGGCCTATCGGACGCACCCTACCAACGCGGAGGAAGCGGAGCTACAGTTCGGGGATTTATCGGCGGACAAGCGGGAGAAGATTCGCTCGAGCATGAAGAAGTTTGCGGAGCTGGAAGCCGACCTCATGAACCGCAGTCTCAACGGCATCCTTTCGGCGGAAGACGAACAACAACTGGAAGAGCTTCACCTGCGCCAGCAGAAAGAACTGGCCGCGATCCTCACGCCGGAGGAATTGGAGCAACACGATTTGCGCAACTCCGAAACCGCGCAAAACCTTCGGGCCGGTCTGGTCGGGCTGGAATTGAACGAACAGGAATTCCTTAACATTTATCGCTGGCAAAAAAAACTGGATGACCTCACGGAAGCCAGCAAGGATCCGACGGACGACAAGCTGGCGCAAACGGAAAAACAAGTGGAGGCGCAAATCCGAAATCTGCTCGGTGAAAAACGCTTTGCCGACTTCCAACGCGGCAACGATCCCGACTTCCAGGATCTCCACCAACTGGCCAAAGGCTACGACTTGCCCGCCGACACGGTGGTCAAAGTCTATGAATTGCAAAAACAACTCGAGCAGGCGCAGGAAGCCATGGCGGAGTTGAATCCCAAGGGCAAATCACGGGACCGGAACCCGGAGCTGATCGCGTTGCAACGTCAGACCGTGGGCACCATCAAAAGTTTGATCGGGGACAAGGCTTTCGAAATATACCAGCGGCGCTTCGGCGATGGCTTGTCCAGATAGGAGCGCAGCGCGCGATTCTCGCCCGATCTACTGGCCGTTCGTGAAGCCGCCTCGCCACACATCAAACCAGTTCTACTCCTGGCAGCGCGTCGATTAATGCTGGCGTGTCCGGCGCAAATTTTCCAAACTCACCCATGCTTATCCTTGACGCCCATCTTGATCTTTCGATGAACGCGCTGGAGTGGAACCGCGATCTGACGCGGCCGCTCGACGAAATCCGGCGGCGCGAGCGGGGCCAGACGGACAAACCAGATCGCGGCAAAGGTGTGGTGTCGCTGCCCGAAATGCGCCGGGGCGGTATCGGCTTGTGCGTGGCGACGCAAATAGGGCGTTACGTCCATGTCAAAAATCCGTTGCCCGGCTGGCATTCGCCCGAACAGGCCTGGGCGCAAACGCAGGGCCAGCTCGCCTGGTATCGCGCCATGGAGGAACGCGGCGAGATGATCCAGATCACGAATCGCGCGGGCTTGGAAAAGCATTTGCAACTTTGGGAAAATAACCCGCCCGCCAACGCGCCCATCGGCTACGTCCTCAGTCTGGAAGGCGCGGACTCCTTCGTCACGTTGCATCATCTAGAGCGCGCATATGCGCAGGGCTTGCGTGCGGTCGGCCCGGCGCATTACGGCCCCGGCACCTACGCGCAAGGCACGGACGCCACGGGCGGCATCGGGGTGCGCGGACGCGAATTGCTCGCCGAGATGGAACGGCTCGGCGTCATTCTCGATGCGACGCATCTTTGTGACGACAGTTTCTGGGAGGCGCTCGAACATTTTCACGGACGCGTCTGGGCGAGCCATTCCAACTGCCGCGCGCTTGTGCCGCACAACCGGCAGTTCGCCGACGATCAGATCAAGGAACTCATCCGGCGCGGCGCGGTGATTGGCGCGGCGTTGGACGCGTGGATGATGATCCCCGGCTGGGTGCGCAAACAGACCACGCCCGAAGGCGCGGGCCTCAAGCTTGAACGCATCGTGGATCACATCGACCACATTTGCCAACTGGCCGGCAACGCCCGGCACTCCGGCATCGGCACCGATCTCGACGGTGGCTATGGCCGCGAACAAACTCCCGCCGACCTGGAGACGATTGCCGACCTGACGCGGATTCCTGCCCTGCTCGCCGCGCGCGGGTACACGGAGGCAGACATCCAGGGCATTATGCACGGCAATTTTCTGCGCCTGATGAGGGAAAGCTTGGGAAATTAGCGGTACCGACGGGCTTCCGAAATCATGCTGGCTTACGCGCTGACGATTTTCACCGGAGCTTTTCTGCTATTCCAAGTGCAACCGCTGATGGGTCGCTATCTGCTGCCGTGGTTCGGCGGCAGCCCCGGCGTGTGGACGACCTGCATGCTCTTCTTCCAAGTCGCGCTGCTCGCCGGGTATGCC
>JBKJSC010000014.1:0-16834 GCA_046593035.1 Limisphaerales bacterium
CTGGCGGAAACGGCAGGCGTTCCAAAGTTTGTTGCAGAAATTGCGACCGAGTTCGACGTCTTTTTCGTCGAAGAGCACGTCCTGTCCGAGCGGCGCGCTGCGCATCGTGCCGAAACGCAAAGCATCCGCGCCAAATCTCGAAATGAGTTCGAGCGGGTCGGGCGAATTGCCGAGCCTCTTCGACATTTTGCGGCCCTGTTTGTCACGAATGATGCCGGTGAAATAAACGTTCTTGAACGGCAAGGCATTTGGGAGGCCGAACTTCGGTTCGCCCATGAATTCGTAGCCGGCCATGATCATGCGCGCGACCCAGAAGAAAATAATGTCCGGCCCGGTGACGAGATCGGTCGTCGGATAAAATTTTTCGAGCGTCGGAGTTTTTTCGGGCCAACCCATCGTGGCGAACGGCCAGAGCCAGGAACTGAACCATGTGTCGAGAACGTCAGGGTCTTGAACAAAGCCAGCGCGAATCAACACTTTCGCTTCTGCGTCGGACTCAGTTGAAGCGAACGCTTCCACACATTTGCGAGTTTGGTTCCAAACAAAAGTGAAGAATGTTTGAGAATCTTCGCGTCCTGATAACGAAATCGTTTGAGCCAATTCTGCCAATGCTTGGAGGTTCGTAAAATCTCCTTTCTTATAGAATGCATCGACGAATTCATTGAGATCCTTCGAGGGAAGGCAATTCATTCCTGCGGCTGGAATAAGTAAGCTCCACACCGGAATCCGATGTCCCCACCAAAGTTGGCGGCTGATGCACCAGTCCTGAATGTTCGTCAGCCAGTGGTCATACACTTTCGCCCACCGCTGCGGATGGAAGCGCATCTTGGGGAGCGCGGGCGTCCCGCCCGCACCGGTCGGCGTCTCGCCGAACGGAATCCCCGCGCGCGGAGAAGATTCCGGCGCGACGCCGGAATCTGCGACCGGGACGGTCGCGCTCCCCTCCTGCTCCACGCACGCCTTCGACACCTCCACGCTCGGATACTTGAGGAACCATTGCTCGCTCAGGCGCGGCTCGATGGGCACATCCGCGCGCTGGCTGTAGCCGACGTTGTTCTCGTAAGGCTTTTCCTCCACGAGCACGCCGAGTTCCGTGAGTTTTTCCACAGCGACTTTGCGCGCTTTGAAACGATCCAGCCCTTTCAAATCCGCGCCGGCCAGATCGTTCATCGTCCCGTCGGGGTGCATGATGTCGATGAGCGGCAGCTTGTGGCGCGCTCCGATGTCGAAGTCCGCCTTGTCGTGCGCGGGTGTAACCTTGAGCACGCCGGTGCCGAACTCAAAATCCACGTGCTCGTCGCCGATGATGGGGATGAGCTTCTGCTCGCGCGGCAGTTCAGCGGGCAACGGCCGCACGATGTGTTTGCCGATGAGATGCGCGTAACGCGGGTCCTTCGGATTCACCGCCACGGCAGTATCGCCTGGAATGGTTTCCGGTCGAGTCGTGGCGATGGTGAGCCAGATTTTTCCGTCCGGTCCGGGGAGCGCGGGCGAAGAAGATTCCGGCGAGACGCCGGAATCTGCGACCGGGACGGTCGCGCTCCCCACGCCTTCCGCCACTTCAACTTTGAAGTGATACATGAAACCTTTCTGCGGTTTCATCTCCACTTCCTCGTCGGAAAGCGCGGTCTGCGTGGCGGGGCACCAGTTCACCATGCGCTTGCCGCGGTAGATGAGGCCCTTCTTGTAGAGGTCCACGAACACGCGCTGCACGTTGCGCACGTAGTCGGGGTCCATGGTGAAACGCTCGCGCGTCCAGTCGCACGAGCAGCCGAGTTTTTTGAGCTGCGCGATGATGATGCCGCCGTGCTTTTCCTTCCAGGTCCACACGCGCTTGATGAATTCCTCGCGCCCGATGTCCTGCTTGGATTTCTTTTCCTCCTTGCGGAGTTGCTTGGCGACCATGCCTTCGGTGGCGATGCCCGCGTGGTCCGTGCCGGGGAGCCAGAGGACTTCCTTGCCGTCCATGCGCGCCTTGCGACTAAGGATGTCCTGGATGGTGTTGTTGAGGACGTGCCCCATGTGGAGCATGCCCGTGACATTCGGCGGCGGGATGACGATGGAGTAGGCCGGGCGCTTGTCGGTGACGCGCGCGGGGTCGGCGGTGAAGCAGCCCTGCTTCACCCAGAAGTCATACCATCGGTCCTCAACGGATTGCGGTTCGTAGGCTTTGGGGATTTCGGTCATTTCAAAAATAGTTTAACCACGGATGGACACGGATGGACACGGATTTGGGACTATAACACAACACGCTCCCACTCTAATCGGGCATGTTTGAAATTCAGAATCAAACCGACGCGAAGCTTGGTGATGCGGAGGTAGTTCAGCATCTGGCCGCGCTCGTGGCCGGTGATGCGGTCAATAACTTTTGCGTCAACGATCACGGTGCTGAACGGGATCAGGTCGGGGACGAATTCGCCAACTTGAGTGCCTCGAAAGTAAACCGGGAAACGCCGTTGCTGGTCGAAGGCGATACCAAGTTGTTTGAACCCAACCACCAGTGCGTTTTCACAAATCTTCTCGTGTAAGCCGTGTCCCACCTCGTTGAGAACTTCGAATGAAAGTCCGATGATCTTCTCTGTGTCGTGCTTCTGGAGCAGCTTGGTGTTCTCCGGGTGATGCAAGTCCGGTTTTGAATCCGTGTTCATCCGTGTCCATCCGTGGTTGAGAAAATCCTACTTCAACTCATGATCGGCCGGCTTCACACCTTTCTTGAAGCCGTTGAAGCCATACATCGTGGGTTGAAATTCGCCGACCAGATCGACGTTCGCCTTCTTGGGAATCTTCTTTTCCATCCCAACGGCCCAATATACGCCGTTCACGATCAGGCGACGCAGTCCTTCGTTCTGGAGATCGGTCGCGGAACCCAGCGTGGTGGTGAGCGTCCGGTTGAGCTTGCCGGCTTCATTGGTGTGGTCGCGCTGCCAGACGACGGGCTGCATCGGTTCGTTCACCGGCTGCTCGACGCCTGTGACGGTTTTCTTTTTGTAATCCGCCGGGGCGTCGTCCGGTTTCATGCCCTTGAGCACCTGGCCCCAAACTAGAATCTTCGCGTCGGCGGGCGGGGCGGCTTCATACACATCGGTGTCGCCAAAAATAGCCTCCACGCCGCGCAGGATGGGGCTGTTCTTCGCCGCCGTATCAATCACGCCGCGCGTGGCCTCGTGTTTGTGCGAGCCCCAATGGCTGATCCACGTTTCGCCGAGAACTTGTTTGCCGAAGCCGCCTTTCCATTCCTTGCCTTGCCAGCCGAATTTTTCGTAGGCGCTCTTGCCGCTGTTGTCGTAGTTGAAGGCGTGCGTGCTGGTGCGCAGGGCGATGATCGGTTTGCCGGCCAGATAATAATCCACGAAATGTTTCATCGACTCGTTGGGCCAGTGCCGGAAACGGAGGAGCATGATGCAGAGGTCCGCCGAATCCAGCGCCTCAATGCCCGGCGCGCTGTCGCCGTTGTTCGGATCAATCTCGCCGGTCTTGGGATCGACGGAAAAAATCACGGTGCATTTGAAGCCGTGGCGTTGCGAAAGAATCTTGGCGAGCTGCGGCAGGCCTTCTTCGGAGCGATATTCTTCGTCGCCGGAAAGGAGGACGATGTGCTTGCCCTTGCCGGGACCGGGCTTGGCTTCGTAGGTGACGCAGTCGGCGGCGCGCATGGCGAAAGCGCAGGCGAACACGGTGAGCAATGTGGCGAGGTATTTCATAAATGTGTTGGTTGGACGTGCGAAAGTCATTTGCGCATCAATGCGTATTCCATGCTGTCCACGAGGGCTTGCAGGCTCGCCTCGATGATGTTCTCGCTCACGCCCACGGTGCCCCATTCGCGTTTGCCATCGGTGGATTCGATGAGCACGCGTGTTTTGGCGGCGGTGCCGGTGGCGCTGTCGAGGATGCGCACCTTGTAGTCAGTGAGCGTAACATTTTTCAGTCGTGGGAATGATTTCACCAGCGCGCGGCGCAGCGCGCCGTCGAGCGCGTTCACTGGGCCGTCGCCCTCGGCGACTTCGTGGTTTACTTCCTTGCCGACGCGCACTTTGACCGTGGCTTCGTTCGTCGAAGTCTTGCGGTTGCCACGCATGGAGACGTGGTAATCCTCCACCGTGAAGAGCAGTTCCGGATTGTGGTCGAGGATGCCGCGGATGAGCAGCGCGAGCGATGCCTCGGCGGCCTCGAACTCATAGCCCGCGTGCTCCAGTTCCTTCACGCGGTTGAGGATAGCCTTCGTCTCTGGCGCGTCGTCGGGCAGCTTGAAGCCGAGGTCGCGCGCCTTGAGCAGGATGTTGCTGCGGCCCGAGAGGTCACTCACGAGAATGTTCCGCTCGTTGCCGACCAGCGCCGGATCAATGTGCTCGTAGCTCGACGCAAGCTTCTGCACGGCGTTGACGTGCGCGCCGCCCTTGTGCGCGAAGGCGGAAGAGCCGACCCACGGCTGACGCGGGTTGTGGCGGAGGTTCGCGATTTCATCCACGAACTGCGAAAGCTCTTTCAGCTTGCGCAGCGACGACGCCGGCAAACACGGCTTGCCCATCTTCAACTGCAGGCAGGGAATGACGCTCGTGAGGTTGCAGTTGCCCGTGCGCTCGCCGTAGCCGTTGACGGTGCCTTGCACGTGGACCGCGCCGGCCTTGATGCTCGCGAGCGCGTTCGCCACGCCGAGGCCGATGTCGTCGTGCGTGTGGATGCCGAGTTTGCAATTCAGTTTGCCGCGCGCGGCCTTCGTGATGGCGGCGATTTCGCCCGGCAGACAACCTCCGTTCGTATCGCACAGCACGACCATGTCCGCGCCCGCTTGCTCCGCAGCCTGCCACGTCGCGAGCGCGTAGTCGGGGTCGAGTTTGTAGCCGTCGAATCCGTGCTCGGCGTCGTAGATGACATACTTCCTGTGGTCCTTCAGGTAACGCACGGTGTCGCCGATCATGCCGAGGTTTTCGTCCGGCGAGCAGCGGAGAACTTCCTTCACATGCAGCATTGAGGTCTTGCCGTAAATCGTGACGACCGGCGTCTCGGCTTCGATGAGCAGGCGCACCTGGTCGTCATTCTCGACGGCCACGCCCTTCTTGCGCGTCGAGCCGAAGGCCGCGAGCTTCGCGTGCTTGAACTTGCGCCGCTTGGCCTGCGCGAAGAACTCGATGTCCTTCGGATTGCTGCCCGGCCAGCCGCCCTCGATGAAATGAATCCCGAAGGCATCAATGCGCTCGGCGATGCGGAGCTTGTCCGCGACCGAAAAATTGATGCCTTCGCCCTGCGAGCCATCGCGCAAGGTCGTATCGTAGAGTTCGACTGCTGGTTTCATCACATCCCGCCGAAGCGGGACGTGAGTTCTACGCCATCAGCGGGCGGGTGGCAAATCCCAAAACGCCGCTTACGACCGCCCTTTGGCCAGGGCCAGATAGACCTGCTCGGGACGCGCGGGCGGGGCAGGCTGCCAGTCGCACGCGCGATCCACTACGCGGTGCATCTGCTCGAACCACCAGCGAGCGCGGGAGAGCCGCCGTTCCCGGCGGGCGGCGGGCCGGATGGCGCGCGCTGCCTCAAAACCCAGTTCCATTTGTTGTCTCTGTAACATAACTAGCCTTTCTTTTTGCACTGAGACTACAAGGTGAGATCGGACAAAAACTGTCTGAGCTAAAATTTAGATTTTGGATTGAGTGCTGAAAGCGACCGTAGTTTTTTCTTTGCCCGGCGGTGTGGGTGAAGCAGAGTGAAGCCCATCCGGCAAAACGCAGGGCCTGGTGCCACGCACATGAATGACACGTTAATCCATCGGGCCAATCATCCTCGCCGCCGCACCCGCGAACTCCTGATCCTCGGCTGGTGGCTCGCGGCCGCGCGGCTCGACGCCCAGCCTCCGCCGCCGATCGAAGAGGCCTTGGCCGCCCGGCGCGATGTCTGGGGCGAGGCCGCGATGCGCCAGCCCAATGGCTCGAGCTACGAGTTCTTCGCGCCGCTGCTTCCGCCGTTGCGCTATGTCCACGCGGATTTCCGCCACTATCCCATCGTCCTCAGTGCGCCGAACGCGAAGGTCAAGGCCCGCCTCATCTCGAACGGCAGCGGCGTGAACCTGCGCGGCGGGGCGCGGAGCTGGCATGACACCGCCACGCCGGTCACGTTCCGCGTCGGACCGGACGAATTCCTTTTTGGCGGCTTGCGTGACCGCTCAAGCGAACCTGAGCTGGCCGAAGGCTGGCTGCCCATCGTGGAAATCCGCTACAGCCACAGGTCGCCGCTCCAGTCCGGCGGTGTGGTGCCGCTCGACCAGCCCAAGCACGAATTACCGGCGGAGATTTATCGGCTCGAAGCTTTCGCCGCCACCGACCCCGCGCTCGCCAGCAACGGCGTCGTGTTCGTGAAGTTCGATCTCACGCAGGGCACGAACGGCTTCCTGGCCGTGGAAGTGGACGGCAAATCGGCGAACAAGTTTTCCGGCGGCCGGCTGGCGGATGAACAGGGACGCACCCTGGCCATCTTCGACAACGCATGGAAATGGGAGCGCGGCCTCGTTGTGGCGCGCTTGCGACCGGGCACGACCGCGACGCTCGCGATTCCCACCAAGCCACTCGACGCCGGCGCAGAGTTGAAGATGACTTCAGCGCTGTTCACCACGCAGCGCGAGGCGTGCGCTCAAACTTGGAGAAGGATCCTTGCCCAAGGCATGAACGTCGAGACGCCGGAGCCGCTGGTGAACCGCGCCTGGCGGCATCTCATCTGCCAGAACTTCTCGCTCATCACCGGCGACCGCATTCATTACAGCGCGGGCAACCAATACGATCAAATTTACGAGGCGGAGGGCAGCGACGCTGCGCTGGCGATGCTCTGGTGGGGTTACCAGGGCGACATGCGCCGGCTCGTCGTGCCGCTGATAAACTTCACGCGCAAGGGGCTGGAGTTCCACCAGGCCGGTTTCAAGATCAACGACATCTGCCAACTCTACTGGCAGACGCGTGACGCCGCGGCGGTGAAAGAACTTCGCCCTCACTGGGAGAAGGAACTTCACCGCCTCGTGGACAACCGCACCGGACCCGATGGCCTGTATCCCAAGGAGCAGTATTGCGGTGACATCCACACGTTCTGCTACAGCCTCAACGCCAATTCAAAAGCCTGGCGCGCGATTCGGGACATGAGCGTGGTGATGAACGAAATCGGGGAGACGGCCGAAGCCCGGCGCTATGCTCAAGTGGCGACGGATTTCAAGAAAGTGATCCTCGCTGCGGTCAACAAAAGCGTGCGTCGCGATACGACTCCGCCGTTCGTGCCGGTCGCACTTTTCGGTGACGAACCGGTGCACGATCCGATCCTCCATTCGCGCATCGGAAGTTATTGGAACATCATCATCGGCTACACGATGGCCAGCGGGATTTTTCCGCCGGGCAGCGAGGAGGAAAGCTGGATCGCGCACTATCAGGAGCAGCACGGCGGCTTGTGCATGGGGATGCTCCGCTCCGGCGGCGGGCAGTTCAACTTCTGGACGAGCGACCATCGCGTCAACCCGCTCTACGGCACGCGCTACGCGCTCGACACCTTGCGGCGCGACGATCCCGAGCGCGCGCTGGTGAGCTTTTACGGCATGCTGGCGCAGGGCTTCACGCGGAACACGTTCGTGACCGGCGAAGGCTGCGCGCTCGATCCCGTGGACGACGGCGGCCGGTTTTTCTACTGCCCGCCGAACAGCGCCGGCAACGCGCATCTTCTTTCCATGCTGCGGCATTTGCTCGTGCAGGACCTGGATCTCGATGACGACGGCAAACCCGAGACGCTCCGGCTGTTGTTCGCCACTCCGAAGCGCTGGCTTGAAGACGGCAAGCAAATCAAGGCCGAGCGCGCCCCGACGGCGTTCGGTGAAGTTTCCGTGCGGGTTCAATCGCGCTTGAGCCGAGGCGAAGTGGTCGTTGAATTCACGCCGCCGCCGCTCGCACCGAAGCGAACACTCCTGCGCGCCCGCGTGCCGGACGGCTGGCAAGTCGTCTCCGCGAAAGCGGGCGAACAAATCTTGCCCGCCGATGCGCAAGGCACCGTGGACATCTCCGCGCTGCGCGAAAAGGCGACGGTGCGGTTCGCCGTGCGCCGAGCGAATTGAGCGGGGGACGAACTGGCGATGAAATCCGAAATGCATTGGGGAGGGCGCTGGTCCAACCGCGCCCTGGATAAATGGGCCGGGGTGGAACCCAGCCCTCCCGAGTGTTTCTGAATCCCTCCGATGCTCATCGCCTTTCACAAACCCTTTGGCGTGCTTTCCCGGTTCACTTCGGATGGCTCGGCCCATCGCACGCTCGCGGAGTTTGGTTTTCCGCCGCAGGTTTATCCCATTGGCCGGCTCGACGCGGATTCCGAGGGGTTGCTCCTGCTCAGTGATGAGCCGGACTTGAACGAGCGTCTGCTGCATCCCCGGCACGCGCACGAACGCGAATACTGGGCGCAAGTCGAACGCATCCCCACGCCGGAAGCGCTGGCGAAGCTGGCGAAAGGCCTCGTCATCCAGGATCGCAAAACCCTGCCCTGCCGCGCGTGGCTGCTGGATCCTCAGCCAGAAGTTGTAGGAGACGACGTGAGGAGTCTCACGCTTCCGGGAAAAGAGTCAGAGACGCCTCACGTCGTCTCCTGCGATCCTCCAAGACTCCAGCCGCGCGATCCGCCCATTCGTTTCCGCAAAAACGTGCCGGATTGCTGGATCGGCCTCGAACTCGTGGAAGGCAAGAACCGCCAGGTGCGCCGCATGACGGCGGCCATCGGCTACCCAACGCTAAGGCTCGTGCGCGTGCGGATCGGAAATTATTGCCTCAACGATTTGCCTGCCGGAGCGTGGCGGGAATTGAATCTGGCCGAACGCGAAGCGGTGTTATCCGTCAGGTGATGAACCTCGGATAGCAGCCTCTAGCCATTGACAGACTTAAGATTTCCGGCTGCATCGAAAGTGAAACAACCTTTGAGAGGCTCTTTGTCGAGGGTGCAACTCAGTGCAAGAAAGACGAACTGCTTCAGCGTTTCGGATTCCGCCGTAAGCTTTTCGAAATCGGCAACCTCGTAATCCAACGGACGTTCCTGCGGTCCATTCATCGTGTTTATGGTTTTGTGGCTACCGGCCTTTGAAAAATCGGTATCAGTTGAACTCGCCCACCCGATCATCCACGTTCGGTGAACGACGTTGTTTCTGTGTTCAATTAACTTCTGAATCCTCGCGTTCAGCGCCGTTAGGATTCGATGGTCTTCTTTGTCTTTCGTCAGTTCAGCATAGACTGCCAAGAAGATTTTTCTCAAGGGATCTGCTGTCAGGTCGGCCAGCACTGCCTGCCCCAGTTTTTGAGTTCGTAGGCCGTTAGTGTCGAAAGCAAAAAGCACCGCGAACGACATCGCGTGACACAGATGCTCGAAGTGAACGACAAAACGGCCGACCGCCCGATAAAGGTCGTCTGTCTCTGACTTGTAACACGCTTGCCGCTCCTGTTCGTCCATGGTGCTTGGTGTGCGTAAGTTTAGTTCGGCGTCCCATTTGACGTCTTCAATTTCGGTTTTGGCATTTGTGTTCCTTTGCATTTTGCTTGTCGAGAAGAATCCCCCGGAGAAGCGGCAAAATTTTGAATCCGGCCAAGGTGGCGTGGGCGCATCTCCGCTCCTTGCCGTCGGTCATCGAAGAGCGGAACCGTTCTCCCTCTCCCCAGCCCTCTCCCGCTGGGAGAGGGAGCCACCAACGCCGCGTTCTGACCAGTTTACACGCGGGATTCAGCCACACGACACAAGAACTCGCCGAGCCGCGTCGCAACGCATTCCCTCTCCCAGCGGGAGAGGGGCAGGGAGAACACGTCCAATCGAAAAGGCGTGCAAGAGACTCAAGCGCATAGGGAAGTTCTTTCAATCTTTTCCCCGGTTGAATAGCCTCCGCACGATTTGACATGGCACTGAAACTGTTCAACACACTCACGCGCTCGGTGCAGGAGTTCGCGCCGCTCGACCCCGCGGGCAAACACGTCGGCTTGTATTGCTGCGGGCCGACGGTCTATGACCTCGCGCATATCGGCAACTTCCGCACGTTCGTCTTCGCCGATCTCGTGCGCCGCTACCTGGAGTTCAAGGGCCATACCGTCCGCCATGTGATGAACATCACGGACGTGGAGGATAAAATCATCCGGCGCGTCCGCGAAACCGGCCAGCCGCTTGCCGAGTTCACCGGCCAATACGAACGCGCTTTCCGTGAAGACCTCAAGTCGCTCAACTGCCTCGATCCGCACGACACACCGCGCGCCACGGCGTACATCGCGGAGATGATCACGCTCATCGAGCAACTCATCGCGCGCGGCGTCGCGTATCGCGCGGTGGATGGCTCGGTCTATTTCAGCATCGAGAAATATCGCGGCTGCGGCTGCACCTACGGCCAGCTCGTGAAACTCAACTTCGATGAAATGCGCGCCGGCGAGCGCGTGAGCAGCGACGAATACGAGAAGGAATCGCTGGCGGACTTCGCGCTTTGGAAGGCGCGCGTGCCGGACGACGGCGCAGTGTTCTGGCCCAGTCCGTGGGGCGAAGGCCGGCCCGGCTGGCACATCGAGTGTTCCGCGATGAGCATGAAGCTGCTCGGCACGAGCTTCGACATTCACATGGGCGGCGAGGATTTGATGTTCCCGCATCACGAAGACGAGATCGCGCAGAGCGAAGGCGCGCTGGCCTATCCGCCCGGCGAGCGTTTCGTGAAATACTGGCTCCACGGCGCGCATCTGCTCGTCGAAGGCAAGAAGATGAGCAAGTCGCTGGGGAATTATTTCACGCTGCGGGATTTACTGGCGAAGGGTTTTACGGGCCGGGAAATCCGTTATCTGTTGCTGACGGCGCATTATCGCGAGCAGTTCAATTTTACGATTGAAGGTCTGCAAGGTGCGCGAACTGCTTTGGCAAGGATTGATGAGTGTGCGCTGAAGTTGAACGAACTCGCTGCGGGGGAGAGTGCGCCTGTTGACAACACATTGGCAGACAAATTCACCGCTGCTTTGGACGAGGACATAAACATCTCCGCAGCATGGGCAGCGATTTTTGAATGGGTGAGGAGCGTGAATAAGGAGTTGGCGGGTGAGAAATTATCTCCAACTCGCGCTGCCGCGCTGTTGATGAGCTTAATTGCGGTGGATCGTGTGCTGGGTTTGGGCACCGTAATCAGCGCGGTGGGTAAGGCGTCCGGAACAGCGGGTGTAACTGGAGTCGGAGCCGCTTTTGCTGGAGGGATTGAAATACCGCCGGAGGTCATGGGGCTGCTTTCAGCCCGGCAGGCCGCGCGCGCGGCCAAAGATTTCAAACGCTCCGACGCGATTCGCGACGAGTTGAAGGCGAAGGGCTGGGTCATTGAAGACACGCCGAAGGGCGCGCGCCTGAAGAAGCTCTAGCGGCGGTCTGTGACCGCCGCTACAGAAACATGAACGGTTTGTTCATCACATTTGAAGGCACGGAAGGCGGCGGCAAGACGACGCAGATCGCGTTGCTCGCCGAACGTCTCCGCGCGCTGGGCCACGTCGTGCGCGTGCTGCGTGAGCCGGGCGGCACGCCCATCGGCGAGGAAATCCGCCACACGCTCAAGCACAGCGAGGCCAACCACGCCATGACCGCCGAGGCCGAACTGCTGTTGATGAACGCCAGTCGCGCCCAGCTCGTGCGCGAGATCATCCGCCCGGCGCTGGCGGCGAGCGAGATGGTGTTATGCGACCGCTTTTACGATTCCACCACGGCGTATCAAGGTTATGGGCGCGGTTTGGATTTGAAACGAGTGGCAGCCATGATTGATTTTGCGGTCGGCGAATCCCGGCCGGACTTGACACTGCTTTTGAAAGTGCCGCTCGCTGTCAGCGAGGGGCGACGGAAGTCGCGTGGCGCGGTCGTACGCGACCGTTTCGAGGAGGCGGATCGCGCTTTTTTTGAGCGCGTCGAGCAGGGCTATCAAGCCATCGCCGCAGCTGAAACGGACCGGGTGCACGTAGTCGATGCGACTCAAAGCGTGGCCACGGTGAACGGCGCGATTTGGAATTGCGTGGAGCCGTTGCTGGCGGGCCAAGGGCGCAAAACACACTCTTGAATTTCTCTTTTGACGGTGTAGTCTGGCGACCATGAAACAAGATTTTCTGAACCGTTTTTCCGTCTCGCTCCCGACGCTCAGTGTGACCGCCTTGCTTTGCGGTCTGGTTGCGCACGGACTGGCGCAAGACGCCAGTCAATATCAGGCCGCCGCCAAAAAGGGCGACGCCAAGGCGCAGTACGACTTGGGCCTTTGCTACTTGAACGGCCAGGGCGTGGCCGCGAGCGACAAGGAAGCGGCGAATTGGTTTGTGAAATCGGCCAAACAAGGCAACGCCAGCGCCCAATATGCCTTGGGGTTCAGTTATGCCACCGGCCAGGGCGTGACGGCGAATCCGAAGGAAGCGGTCAACTGGTATCGCAAGGCTGCGGATCAAGGCTCCACCGAAGCGGCGTACAAGCTGGCTTTTTGTTATCTGAAAGGAATCGGAATGCCGGCAAAATCCGAAAAAGACGCGGCAACGTGGTACCGCAAGGCGGCGGAACAAGGATTGCCGGAAGCGGAGTACGCGCTAGGCGAAATGTGCTACGCCGGGCTGGGAGTCGGGCAGGATTATGCCGAGGCGGTGAAATGGTACACCGCCGCCGCCAGCCATGGAAGCAACGCGGCGCAATTCCGGCTGGGAGCCTGCTACGCGCTGGGGCAAGGGGTCAGTACCCGCGACAATGTGGAAGCTTACAAATGGTACATTCTAGCGGCGGCACAGGGAGAAGAAAAGGCCGTCGATAAGCGCGACAACATGCCGACACTTAACAGGTTGACCCCGACTCAGGTTGCCGAAGCAAAGAAACGTGCCGAAGCGTTTGTTGCCAAGAAATAATCTGCAAGTTTAGCGCGAACCGCCGGCCAGGATGACGCGGAATCCGTTGTCGTTGCTCCGATCGGCGGGCGGCAGATAGCGGCGGTAGGAGGAAATCAAGGTGCCGGGATTGTCACCCAGCCAAGAGCCGCCGCGCAGGACGCGCGCCTTCTGCGTGTTATCGCTCCAATCCTCCGTCCATTCCCAGGCATTGCCACCCGTGTCATATAGGCCAAGAGCGTTGGGGACAAAACTGCCCGCCGGTGCCGTGTTTTCAAACCGGTCGTAAGAAATCGTGGCGGCGTAATTCCCCGCGCTCGCCGGTGGCGGCCATACGTTGCCCCACGGATACGTGCCTTTCACACCGCCATCCCGTTCCAGCGGCGTCTTGCCCGATTCGCTATCCAGCTTGACCGCTTGGCTCCATTCCAAATCCGTGGGCAGCCGGTAGGTGCGGTCGCCGATCAACCCTTCCTTGCGCTCCTTGTCGGTGAGCCATTTGCAAAACGCCTGGGCGTCGGCCCAGCTGACATTGACCACTGGATGCGTCCGGCCCTGGGGAAAACCTGGGCTTTTCCAGCCTTTGCCGGCGTCGTAACCGGTGGCCTTGATGAAGGCCTCGAAGTCCGCGACCCGGCATTCCCAAGCGGCGAAATGGGAGTCTCCCACCGGCATGAATTTGATGCCAAGGCTGTTGTCCCATGGTTTGCCCGTTTGCAAAGCTTTCTTGCGGGCTTCTTCCAGCGCCAGCGCCTTCGCTTTGGCGTCGTCCGCCAGTTTGGCCTCCTGCATTTTCTTGCCTTCGGTTTCTTTCCGGGCCATTTCCACCAGCATGCGTTGCCGCTCTTCTTCGTCGGCCTTGGCCTTGGCGATGTTCATTTCCCGCACCCTCTCGGCATTGGCCGCCGCCATTTTGGCCGTCTCGGCCTGCTTGCGTTTCAGGTCGGCGGATTTGGCGTCGCTGTCTTTCTTCTCCTTCTCCGCGCTGGCCATCCGTTTGGCTTCCGCGTCCTTGAGTTTGTTCAGCTCGTCCTGCAACTGTTTGGCCTTCGCCTCGGCTTCCTTTTGTTTGGCGAGCATCTCGGGGCTAAGTTGTGTGCCACCCGTTTTCTTGGAAGCTTCCATGGCAGCTTCCAGGCGTTTGAGCTCCGCTGCGGTGGCGAGCTGTTTTGCTTCCGCTTCCTTGCGGGCCTTTTCCGCGTCGGCCGCGCGTTTGGCTTCGTCTTGCCTGGTCTTTTCCACGCTGGCCAGCAACCGCTTGTTTTCCGCCTCCGCCGCCAGCCGTTTGGCTTCCGCATCCTTCAAGGCTTTCGTGGCATCCGCCGACATATTGGTGGTGGTGACAATATTCGTCCGCGTGACGACTCCGGTGTTCGGATCCGGCTTCTTGCCTCCGCCAAAAACCAAGCCGAGCAGGGCGGCGATGAGGAGCAACATGACGCCACCAATGATCACCAGTTTGTTCGGCCCGCCCGGTGCCGCTTCTTTTTCGGCTGCTGGCAGGACATCGGCGGGCAGGGGGGCAGCGGTGAGGCCGAGCATTTCCACTATCTGGCCGATGTTCTGCGGCCGCTGGGCCGGATCTTTGCAGAGACAGGCGGCGATGGCCTCTTCCCAGCCGCGCGGAATGGGGTCGCCGATGACACGCAGTTCCTTGCGTCGATGGGTCATGGGCGGCGGAATTTTTTGCTTCAACTGGAGCAAAATGTCGCCGGTGTAAAACGGCGGTTTGCTGGTGAGCAATTCGTACAGCGTTGCGCCCAGCGAGTAAATGTCGTCCGCGGCGCTGATGACATAGTTGGCGTCATTCGCCTGCACCGCGGCGGCGTGCTGGGGGCTGAGGTAGTGCAAGCTGGGCGCAGGAGTGCGGCCTTCTCGGACACGGTTCACGAACGCGGTGACGTGACGTTCGATGGCGAAATCGCTGACGCGAAGCGCGCCTTTCATGCTGACGATCAGGTTGGACGGCTTTAATGTACCGTGGGCCAACTGGGCTTCGGAATGGGCGAATTCGAGCAATCCGCAAAGTTGCTGCATCCAGTCCGCCAGCTCCGGCGGGGAATAGACCTGGCTTTTTTTCTGCGCCCGCAACTCGCTCAGAGTGCCGCCTTCGATGTATTCGGTCACGATGGCCACGACCTTCCCCTCGTCTTCCACCGCGAAAATCGGGATGAGCAGGGGGTTCTTTAACTCCTGCAACTTGAAAACCTCCCGCTTGAGGATCGCCAGGGCAGAGGCGTCCTCCTTCACCATCTCCGGCAGAAACTTCAACGCGACGTCGCGATCCTGCTTCTCATCCCACGCCAACCAGATGACGCTCGTCGGGCTTTGCCCGACGATCTTCATGAGCGTGTACCGGTTTTCGAACACCTTTTGCCCTTCGGCGAGGGCACGGATTGTCGGGCCTAAATCCGAACCGTCCGTGGATTGATTGCCTGCGTCGGCCATATGAAAAAATATTAATGCGTGGTGCCTTGGCCCAGCCTGCGGTACTGGGCGGTGCTAATGCGCCCCAACTTGTACCCGAATAGTTTTGGCAGGGCAATTTTTTTCTATCGCCCCTTCCGGCGGCAACGGCAGGCGCGAAAAGTCTGCTCGACGCGCCCTGCGCCGCTGCTACACTAGGCTGGTTATGTCGATTCACGCGCCCAGTGCGCCGCAAAAGATCAATCTCCGCCGGCCCGAAATCATGGAGGCCGTCCAGGCGCAGGTCATCTCGCATTATCGCAGCGAACTCGTCGAGCGCATCCGCGCCAACGGCAGCGTGCTCTCCGCCGACGGGCTGCTCACCATCAAACTCGCGAAAGAATTCGGCTTTTGCTACGGCGTCGAGCGCGCGATTGACCTCGCCTACGCGGCGCGCAAATCCTTTCCGGCGGAGAAGCCGATCTATCTGCTCGGTGAAATCATTCACAACCCGGAGGTCAACGACCAGATCAGCAACCTCGGCATTCTCACCATTTCACCCAAGCCGGACGACGCGGAACTCTCCCGGCTGAACGCAGGCGATGTAGTCATCATCCCCGCGTTCGGCACTGAGGTTGCCACGCGGCGGAAACTGGAAGAAAAAAATTGCGTGCTCGTGGACACCACTTGCGGCGACGTGATGAGCGTGTGGAAGCGCGTCCGCCAGTATTCCAAGGAGAGCGTGACGAGCATCATTCACGGCAAGGCCAAGCACGAGGAAACCAAGGCCACGACCTCGCAGGCCACCGCCTATGGCACCGGCCATTATCTCGTCTGCTTCAGTCTTGAGGAGACCGATTACGTTTGCAGCTACATTCTCAACGGCGGGAACAAGGATGAGTTTCTCGAAAAATTCAAGGGTGCCCACTCGCCGGGCTTCGATCCCGACGTGCATTTGGAGGCCGTGGGCGTGGCCAATCAGACGACGATGTTGCGCGGCGAAACCGAGGAAGTACAGCGCCGGTTCAAGGCCGCGATGGAGAAAAAATACGGCGCGGGCACACTCGACCAGCATTTCCGCTTCTTCGACACGATTTGTGGCGCGACGCAGGATCGGCAGGACGCGCTGGAAAAATTGCTCACCGAGAAGATGGATCTCCTGCTCGTCATCGGCGGCTACAATTCGTCCAACACGTCGCACCTCGCCGAGATGGGCGAAGCCAAGCTGCCGACGTTCTTCATCAAGAACGCCGCGAAGATGGCTTCGGACAAACTGATCGTGCACTACAACCAGCACCGGCACCAGGAAGTGGAGACGCGCGACTGGCTGCCGCAAGGCAAGAAGATCACCGTGGGCATCACGGCTGGCGCCTCGTGTCCGAACAATTTGATCGAGGACGCGATCAAGCGGCTGTTCGATTTGCGCGGCGTCAGCGTCCGGGAACTGCTCGCGAGTTAAGCAGAGTTTTCAAAATGCCATCAAAGTCGAACATCTTTCTCTCATTAACACCGGGCTTCAGCCCGGTGTTTTTCAGGTTTTTCTTCTCCCTCTCCTCCATCGGATGGAGGAGAGGGTCGGGGAGAGG
>JBKJSC010000084.1:0-12360 GCA_046593035.1 Limisphaerales bacterium
CTAACACGCCTCTCCGGGGGGAGAAGTCAAAACACAATTTCAAGGCGAAGCCTTCTGATCAAATGGATTGCCGAAATGGCGTTCGCCTCGCGGACCGTTCGTCGGCGTCGGTTGAACCGCTGGAGGGCGGGTGACCGCAGGTTGGATTGCCCAGCGCGGGTTGCCCTCCAGTGGTTCAACCGACGCACGGTAATGGTAAGGACCCGGGCGCGCAGCAGCGTGTCCCTACCGTTCGGAATCAATCAAACCATTCATCCGCCTCGTCAAAGGCCGGGATGGGGATGTTGATGATCTTCAACTGGCCGACCGCGCGATGCCGGCAGCCGGGCTTGATGAAGATGGCGGTCATGGGTTTCACGGGAAAGGACTGGCCGTCGAGTTCCATCCGGCCTTCGCCTTCGAGCACGAGATAAATCTCCGTCATCCGCTTGTGATAATGCGTCCGGGAATCGTGCTGGATATCGACGACGTGCATCGTGGCTACGTTGTTGTCCGGCGTGGCGAAGGCGCGCTGGGCGAAGCCGCAGGGGCAGCGAACCGCCTCGAGGGCGTTCAGGTCGGCGATCATGAAATTGCTCATAGCTCAGGCGGCTGGATTGTTGGGCGTTGTTATCTGTGGATTCTCGGCTAAATTCACGCCAGTTCAAGCCTTTGGTCAAAGTTACGCGGGGCGAAACCTTTTGTCGGTCGGCGGCGTCTGGCTTCAGAACTGATCGGCACTTTATGGACAACAACCAATATTTCCGCGAACACACGGCGCAACCGGAAGACTTCTTTCTCACGCGCCGTCAGTTCTTGAACCGCTTCGGCATGGGTTTCGGCGCGCTCAGTCTGGCCAGCCTGCTTGGGCCGGAAGTGTTTTCCGATTCCACCGCCCACGCCGCCGACAGTTCGCCGCTGGCTCCCAAGCAGCCGCACTTTTCCGCGCGCGCCAAACGGGTCATTCATATCTTTGCCCAGGGCGCGCCTTCGCATGTGGACACCTGGGATCCCAAGCCGATGCTCGCCAAAATGGATGGCAAATCCCTGCCGGGTGTCGGTGGCGTGGCCATGCCTTCGCCGTTCAAATTTGAAAAGCGCGGCAAGGCGGGCATCGAAGTCAGCGAAGTGTTTCCGGGCATCGGCCAGCATGTGGACGAATTGGCGATCATCCGGTCCATGTACACCAACATTCCCGCGCACGAAGTGGCGACGGTGATGATGAACACCGGCTCGTTGCGCCTGCCCAAGCCGAGCCTTGGTTCCTGGGTGCTGTACGGTTTGGGCAGCGAGAACCAGAACATGCCGGGCTACATTTCACTTCGACCTGGCAACATGCCCCCCGGCGGCACGCAGAACTGGCAGTCGGCCTTTTTGCCCGGAGTTTTTCAAGGCACGAGCGTCAACACCCAGTTCACGACTGTCGAGCGGCTGATTGAAAACATAAAAAATCCGTATACGCCGCTCGGCGAGCAGCGCCGCCAGCTTGATCTGGTTCACAAGCTCAACGAACTCCACAGTCAGAATCTGCAAAAGGATGCCCGGCTGGAAGCGCGGTTGGAAGCGTTCGAGATGGCGTTCAAAATGCAGACCGAAGCGACCGATGCCTTCGATCTGAGCAAGGAAACTGACGCGACGAAGAATTTGTATGGCACCGGCGCGCAAGGCCGTCAGCTTTTGCTGGCGCGACGGCTCCTGGAGCGCGGCGTGCGTTTTGTCCAGGTCTGGGCGGGTGGCTGGGACCATCATCAGGACTTGGAGGATCGCTTGCGTCAGAAGGCGCGGGAGATTGACCAGCCCGTGGCGGCACTGCTGACCGATTTGAAAAATCGCGGCATGTTGGAGGACACGCTCGTGATTTGGGGCGGCGAGTTTGGCCGCAAGCCCACTCGCGACAAAAACGGCAACGACAATCCCGGCCGCGACCACAACAACCGCGCGTTCAGCACCTGGCTGGCTGGCGGTGGCGTCAAAGGCGGCACGATCTACGGCGCGACGGATGAATTCGGTGCGGCTTCCGTCGAAAACAAAGTTCATGTCAACGATCTACACGCCACGATTCTGAAACTGCTCGGCTTCGATCACGAGAAGCTGACGTATCGCTACAATGGCCGGGATTTCCGCCTGACGGATGTCGCGGGCAAAGTCGTTACCGGCGTGCTGGCTTAATCATTTCAAGATATGCAAACTTCACCGGTTCGTTCGCCGATCTCCGCTGGATTCAAGATCGCGGTTGCTTTTGGTTGGTTGACCGCTTCCGCCCCGGCGGCGGAACTGGCCAAGGCGCAGCTTGATTTTTTTGAGGGAAAGATTCGCCCGATCCTTACGGAGAATTGCTACAAGTGTCACAGTGCGGAGCAGGGGAAGAGCAAGGGCGATCTCACGCTCGACACGCGCGATGGTTGGAGCAAGGGCGGCAAAACCGGCCCGGCCATCGTGCCCGGCAATCCAGACAAGAGCCTGTTAATTCAAGCGGTGCGTTATACCGACGCCGATTTGCAGATGCCGCCGAAAGGCGAAAAACTTTCCGCCCAGCAAATCGCCGACCTCACGGCGTGGGTGAAAATGGGCGCGCCCGATCCTCGTGCCGGCAACAAAGCCATCGCCAAGAAATATGGCTCGACCGACGCCGCGAAAGCGCACTGGGCGTTTCAACCCGTGGCCAGGCCTGCGCCGCCTTCGGTGAAACAGGCCGACTGGCCGGCCACGCCCATCGACAATTTCATTCTCGCCGCGCTCGAAGAGAAAGGCATGAAGCCTTCCGCGCCGACGGACAAACGGACGCTCATTCGCCGGGCCACTTTTGATTTGATCGGCCTGCCGCCGACGCCTGCCGAAGTGAAAGCGTTTCTGGAGGACAACTCGGATCAGGCGTTTGCCAAGGTGATCGACCGCCTGCTGGCCTCGCCGCAATACGGCGAACGCTGGGGCCGTTACTGGCTCGACACCGCGCGCTACTCCGACACCAAAGGCGAAGTGAAGAAGCGCGTGGAAGATTTCCGCTATCCGTTTGCGTGGACGTATCGCGATTACGTCATCAGGGCGTTCAACGACGACAAGCCGTATGATCGTTTCCTCACCGAGCAGATCGCGGCGGACAAACTGCCGCTGGGCGCGGATCGAAGCACGCTGGCGGCGATGGGTTTTCTCACGCTGGGCGAACGTTTCAACGGCAACGCCAATGACGTGATCAACGACCGCATCGACGTGGTGACGAAAGGCGCGCTGGCCTTGACCGTCACGTGCGCCCGTTGTCACGACCACATGTTCGATCCGATTCCCACGAAGGATTACTACTCGCTGCACGGCGTGTTCGCCAGTTCCATGGAGCCGCGCGAGAAACCCATCATCAAGCCAGCGCAAGGCGCGCCCTACGCGGATTACCTGCGGCAGCGTGCCGCACTGGAAAAGGACAAGACTGCTTTGGAATCTTCCATGAAAGGCGGGACGAATAAAAAGGCCAAGAAAAAATTGCAGGGCGAGCGCGTGCAGATCGAAGGCAAATTGAACCAGCTCGACATGAGCCATCCGGGCGCGCCCGCGCGCGCGATGATTATGGAAGACCGTCCGCGTCCGGCGGATTCACCGGTGTTCATCCGGGGCGAAGCGGAGAACAAAGGCGATACGGTGCCGCGCCGGTTTCTGGAAGTGTTATCGGGACCGAACCGTGAACCGTTTCGCAACGGCAGCGGCCGGCTGGAACTCGCGCAGGCCATCGTGAGCAAGAGCAACCCGCTCACCGCGCGCGTGATGGTCAACCGCATCTGGATGCATCATTTCGGCGAAGGCTTTGTGACCACGCCGGATGATTTCGGCACGCAATCCGCCCCGCCGAGCCATCCGGCGTTGCTGGATTATCTGGCGACGCGCTTCATGGATGACGGTTGGTCGATCAAGAAAATGCACAAGCTCATCATGCTTTCCCGTGTGTATCAGCAAAGCAGCGCGGGCAACGCGCGCTACGCGCAAATGGATCCGGGAAACCGGCTGCTCTGGCGCGCAAATGTCCGGCGGCTGGAGTTTGAGGCGCTGCGTGATTCTTTGCTCGCGCTCGGCGGCAAGCTTGATTTGAAGCAGGGCGGTCAGCCGGTGAACCTCACGGCGGAACCGTTCTCCACGCGCCGCACGATCTACGGGGCGATGGATCGTTCCAATGTGCCCGAAGTGTTCAATCAGTTTGACTTCGCCAATCCCGACATCACCACCGGCAAGCGATACGAAACCACCGTGCCGCAGCAGTCGCTCTTTTTGATGAACGCTCCGCTCGTCGTGGAGCAGGCAAAGAACCTCATCACCCGGCCCGACTTTGGCGCGCTCAAGTCCGTCGAGTCGCGCATCACGCTGCTTTATGAACTGATCTTCCAGCGACCGGCAACGGCGTTGGAGATCAAGCTCGGCCTGGAATTTCTGGAGGAGAAACCCGTGCCGGGCCGGGTGGAGTTGGCGTCGGTCGCGGCGGAGGTGCCGCTGCGCGGGCCGGGCAAGAAGGCGAAATTGGACGCCAAAGGTGGGCTACGGCAAAACCAGCCGGCCTTCGTGGAACGCGCGCCCTTGGGCGCGTGGCAAAAATACGCGCACGCCCTGTTGCAAACCAACGAAGCGGCGTTTGTGAATTAGGGCCAACATGCTACGAGCATGGGCTGGTGCTGCTCCGCAGCTTCCGCAGGGATCGCGACTGAACGAAACTGAGATACGCGGAGAAACTCATTCGGTGAATTGATTCTCGACAAACTGCCTGCGCGAACTCAGCCTGCTAGAAGAATTCAACTTATGAAAATCCTCGTGGGCGGACTTCTGGTTCTCAGTCTGGCACTGAACATTTTTCTCTGGAATCGGCTTTCCATCCAAAGCAACCAGTTGATATTGGCGCAGGCCAGGGTCAGCGAGATCGATGAATTGCGGCGGAAGAATCAGGAGCTTCAATTCAATCGAACGAGCGTTCCCGATTCTGCCAGTGCGAAAGCGCTAGAACTGGCCCGGCTGCGGAATGAAGTCGGTCAACTTCGAAAGCAAGCCAGCGAAGCGGAGACGTTGCGCACTCAGGATCCGGAAGCTGCGCAATTGCGGGCGCGGCTTGCCACTGCAACGCGAGACCTCGCCCGTGCGGAAAGCATGCTGGCCAATGCTGTGAAGCTCACGCCCGAAGAATTGCAGGGGATGAAAGATGAGGCCCAGTCGATTCAGTGCGTCAGCAACTTGAAACAAATCGGCCTCGCTGTGCGGATATGGGCCGGTGATCACAACGAAGTGTTCCCGCCGGATTTCATTTCGATGAAGGACAAATTGTCGTCCCCCAATATTTTGTTCTGCCCCGCCGACGCCGCGGCCATTCGGGTCGCCGAATGGTCGCAACTGAACCCATCCTTGATCAGTTATCGTTTCCTGAACCCGAACGGCAACGCAAGTGATCCAACCAAACAGCTTGCCACATGTCCGATTCACGGCAACGTCCTTCTGAGCGATGCCAGCGTGCATCGGCAGTGATCTCCGTTTCGGAAGCGGGTGAGTGTGCGTTTCAGCGGCAACTTGATAGTTTTGGTGATGGCTTTTCTGATGAGTGTCCGGTGGCTTTCCACCGCTTCCTTGCCGCTTCTGCTTGCCGCCTCCGCTGCTTCTCAGTAGCGTCGCGTGACATGAGTGAAGTGCTCGTCATCGGCCATCGCAATCCCGACACGGATGCCATTTGCTCCGCCATCGGTTACGCGGAGTTCAAACGGCGCACGGATTTGCCCGACGCCGTGGCCGCGCGCTGTGGCGACACGAATGAGCGGATTGATTTTGTCCTGAAAACCTTTGGCGTGCCGCCGCCACGCTTCGTCGCCGATGTTTCCCCAAAAATCCGCGACGTGATGCAGGCGAATGTGGTCAGCGTGCCGCCGCAGACCACCGTCGCCGAAGCCTTCGGCATGATGGACGAGAAAGGCATCCGCGTGCTGCCCGTCTTGAATGCGGATCGGACGTGTGCCGGATTGCTCTCGCTGTTCAAGATGAGCAAGTTTTTTTTCCCGGCGTTGAACCGACTGTTCGATTCGCGCCGAGTGCTCGCCTCCGTGCGCAACCTGGCGCGGACGTTGAATGGAAAAATGCTGTGCGCCCTCGAACCGGATCGCGAGGAGGATTTGATCCTGATGATTGGCGCGATGAGCCTGTCACGCTTTGCCGAACGTCTGCCCCTGTATGCGCCGGAAAAGTTGATCGTGGTGGTGGGTGACCGGCAGGACGTGCAAAAAATGGCCATCGCCGGGCGCGTGCGCGTGGTGGTGGTGACGGGCGGCCTGCCCGTGGATGAGGCGATTTGCGCCGAGGCGCGGCGGAACGAAGTCAGTTTGATTCTCACGGCGCATGATTCCGCCACCACGGCGCTGCTGTGTCGCGCCGCTGTCACCGTCGATCACATGGTGGATGAACACTTTCTCCATTTCCGCGATGACGAATCGCTGTCGAGCGTGCAAGCGGGGGCCACGGCGTCCGAGTTTCCCGCCTTTCCCGTGTTCGACCAGCAACGCCGCACCGTGGGCATTCTCACCAAGTCCGACTTCCTGAAAAAAGTCGAACGGCGGCTGATCCTCGTCGATCACAACGAGCTTTCCCAGGCTGTGCAGGGTGCGGACAAGGTGGACATTCTTGAAATCATCGACCATCACCGCATCGGCGCGCTCACGACGCAGCAGCCGATTCTCTTCCGCAACGAACCGGTCGGCTCCACCAGCACGATCGTCGCGGACTGTTTTTTTCGTTACGGCGTGGAGTTGCCCAAGCCGATTGCCGGTCTGCTGCTCGCGGGATTGGTTTCCGACACCTTGAATCTGACGTCACCGACCACCACCGCGCGCGACGCGGAAATTCTGACGAAGCTCGAAGCCATCGCGGGTGTGAACGCGACGGAGTTCACGGAGAAATTGTTCGCCTCCGGCTCGGTGTTGACCTCCAAGCCGGCGGAGCAAGCGATCAGCGCCGACTGCAAGGAGTATGTAGAAGCGGGCTGCGAATTCAGCGTGGCGCAAATCGAGGAGATCGGCTTCGACCAGTTTTGGAAGCGCAAGGTCGAGGTGCTGGCTGCGCTGGAAAGTGTCCGCAGCCAGAAGGGCTATTTCTTTTCCGCGCTGCTCGTCACTGACGTGGTGATGCAGACTTCGCTGTTGTTGATCACCGGCTCGACGGAGTTTCTCGTTCAAATTGATTATCCGAAACTGGAGCCGGGCATTTACGAATTGAACGGCGTCGTCTCCCGCAAGAAACAGTTGCTGCCGTATCTCACCCATTGCTTGCAGCAGGTGAAGTGACACGGGCCAAGGCGGAAAAGTTCGACAACGTTCGGGCTGCTTGATTATGTTGCTCGCCACTTAACCATCTGAATTGTTATGCGCACTCTTCTCATCGGCATTGACAGCGGCACCCAATCCACCAAAGCCCTCGTCGTGGACGCGCGCACGGGCAAGGTTCTTTCCGCAGCGGTGGAAAGCCACGGTTTGCTGCCGCACCTGCCGCCGGGAGCCAAGGAGCAGCATCCGCATAGCTGGCGGGACGCGGCGGCGAAGGTCATCAAGCAGTCGCTCAAAACGGCCAAGGCCAGCGCCGCCGAGGTCAAGGCCATCGGCGTCAGCGGTCAACAACACGGCTTCGTGCCGCTCGATAAGAAAGGCGAAGTCATTCGCGCCGCCAAACTTTGGTGTGACACTTCCACCATTGCGGAGTGCGCGGAAATCACCGCGAAGCTGGGCGGTTTGAAAGGCTCTATCCGCGCGGTTGGCAACGCGATCCTGCCCGGCTTCACCGCACCGAAAATTCTCTGGCTGAAAAATCACGAAACGAAAAACTACCAGCGGCTCGCGACGGTGCTGCTGCCGCACGACTATTTGAACTTCTGGCTCACGGGCCGGACGGTGATGGAATACGGCGACGCCAGCGGCACCGCGTTGCTGGATGTCCGAAAGCGTCGCTGGTCGGATGCGGTGCTCAAAGCGATTGATCCGGAGCTGGCCGGTAAATTGCCGCCGTTGATTTCCAGCGATCAACCTGCTGGAACGTTGTCGCCCGTCACCGCGAAACAACTTGGCCTCGACGCGGGTACGCTGGTCAGCGCGGGCGGTGGCGACAACATGATGGGTGCCATCGGCACCGGCAACACGGCGGCGGGCGTCATCACCGCCAGCTTCGGCACAAGTGGGACGATCTACGCCTGCTCGGACAAGCCGGTGGTGGATCCGCAAGGCGAGATCGCTGCGTTTTGTGATTCGACGAATCAGTGGCTACCGCTGCTTTGCACGATGAACGTCACCGTCGCCACCGAAATGATGCGCGAGTGTTTCGGCTGGTCGCACGAGGAGTTTGCGAAGCAGGCGGCGAAAGTACCGGCAGGTTCCGGCGGTCTGGTGTTGCTTCCGTATCTCGAAGGCGAGCGCACGCCCAATGTGCCTGCGGGCACGGGCACGCTGCTCGGCGTGAACCAGCGGACGTTCGCGCCTGCTTATTTCGCGCGCGCGGCGATGGGAGGCGTGACGCTGGGCATGAACTACGGCTTGCGTCGGCTCGCCGAGCTGGGCGTCAAGCCCGCGCAAATCCGCGCGACCGGCGGCGGAGCGAAGTCGCGCGTCTGGCGCCAGATCATGGCGGACGTGTTCAACACGGAAGTCGTCACGCTCAAAGTCAGCGAGGGCGCGGCCTACGGCGCGGCGCTACAGGCGCTCTGGTGCTGGCGCAAACAGCAGGGCGAAAAGGTGTCCATCCACGAGATCACCCGCCAGTTCGTGACGTTGAACCGCAGTGAAACTGCGCAGCCCAACGCGAAGAACGTGGCGGTATATCGCGATTTGCAGGCGTTGCAGGACGATCTGTCCACGTCGTTGCGCAGAGTGTTTGCGAAGCACCGGCAGTTCGTGCTGCGGTAGCCGGTGGGACGTGTTTTGCGAACGCCGGGTCGTGATGCGTCGGTTAGGTTGCAAGCCTGGCAATAATTGCAAAGCACTTTGTCTGGATTTTATTTTCCCTTCGGCGCATTCTTCGGCCATGAAATTAATTCTTTCGACGCACAACGTAACGCTGACGAAAGCCATCGAAGATCACATCCTTGGCCGGATTGACAAGCTGGAGCACTTTGACCGCTTCGCCGTGAACGCACGGGTGACGCTGGAACACGACAACACCAAGGCACCGGACAAGCAATTCTCCTGTTCTTTGCGACTGGCCGTGCGCGGCCCGGATTTGTTCGCCGAGGATTCGGAGAGCGACCTTTACGCGGCCATTGATCTCGTCGCGAAAAAAATCGAGCAACAAATCCGCAAACGCCACAACAAGACGAAAGCGCGCCGGCATACCGACGCCGCCCGCAGCAAACGCCGCCGCCAGGAAGCCAACTTGTAGTCTTTGCGATTCTCGAACGCGGGAGTCAAAGCCCACACTCACGACGGTGGAGTTCGCCCTCGACGCCCAGATGTCGTCCTTTGGTCTAAGTTAGACATGCTTGTTCGTGCCCGCATTGTGTTGCCCGTTTCCCGTCCGCCAATTGAGGACGGGGCAGTTTGCATTTCGGGCAATCGTATTCAAGCCGTTGGCCGCTGGAAGGATTTGAGCGCGGAGTATCGCGGCGAAACCTTTGACCTGGGCGAAATGATTTTGCTGCCCGGTCTCATCAATGCCCACTGTCATCTCGATTACACTGACATGGCCGGGCAGATTTCCCCGCCGAAATCGTTTGTGGATTGGGTGCAAGCCATCGTCACGCTCAAGGCCGGTTGGGATTATTCCGATTTTGCACAGTCATGGTTGAACGGCGCGAAAATGCTGCTGCGTACCGGCACCACGACCGTGGGTGACATCGAAGCGGTGCCGGAATTGTTGCCCGAAGTCTGGGATGCGACGCCGTTGCGAGTCGTTTCCTTTCTGGAAATGCTCGACATCAAAGGCCGCCGCCCACCAGTGGACATTGTTCGCGAGGCTCGTGAAAAACTGGCTGCCCTGCCGATCAGCCGTGGCGATGTGGGGCTTTCGCCGCACGCGCCGTATTCCACTTCGCCGGGATTGCTCGCCGCCAGCGCCGAGGCTGCGCGTCGCAAAAAATGGATTGTGACCACGCATCTGGCCGAATCGGCGGAGGAGTTTGAAATGTTCATGTACGCGCGCGGCGCGATGTTCGACTGGCTCAAGAAAAGCGGGCGGACCATGACTGATTGCGGGCACGGTTCGCCAGTGCAGCAAGTGGAGCGGGCCGGTTTGCTCGGCGAAAATCTGCTGGCCGTTCACGTCAACTATCTCTGGCAAGACGACGCGCAACGCCTGGGGCGTCAGCGCGTCAGCGTCGTGCATTGCCCGCGCAGCCACGCCTATTTCCAGCATCAGCGCTTTCCCCGGCGCGAACTGGCCGAGACGGGCGTGAACATCTGCCTAGGCACAGACAGTCTCGCTACAATGAAAAAGTCGCGCGGACAACCTCTCGAATTAAACATGTTTGCCGAAATGCGCGCGCTGGCGGCCACGACTGTGGACTTGTCGCCCGAAGTCATTTTGCGCATGGCCACCACCAATGCCGCGCGGGCGCTGGGTCGCGCGGGCCGAATCGGAGAGTTGTCAGAGAACAGTCTGGCCGATCTCATTGTCATTCCGTTTGCGGGAAAAGCCAGCGACGCATACGAAGCCGTGCTGCAACATTCCGGCGACGTGACTGCTGCCATGATTGGCGGACAGTGGGCGATTGCACCACCTGGCGCGTAGTTCTGAATTTGCGGCTTCAATTATTCAACAGGAGTTCACTCTCGTGAGTTCACCGATTCCAAATTCCCGTGTTGCCATAATTACTGGCGCAGCCGGCGGCTTGGGGCAGGCCTTGGTTTCCGAGTTCGCCGCGCAGGGCTGGCGCGTGGCGGCGGGTTGGCATCGAGCGGCGATTCAGCCTCAAAGCGACCACATATGGCCATTGCCTTTGGATGTCACGGATTGTTCGAGCGTCGAGCATGCGGTCGGGCAAATCTTGGAACGATGGGGTCGGGTGGACTTGCTCATCAACAACGCCGGTTGCACCGC
The DNA here is from genome assembly GCA_046593035.1 of Limisphaerales bacterium. Lineage (GTDB taxonomy): Bacteria > Verrucomicrobiota > Verrucomicrobiia > Limisphaerales > JAYTXL01 > JAYTXL01. Next base: position 10,996 of record JBKJSC010000084.1, read on the forward strand.
TGACCAGCTTGCCTGGCAGATCAGCGAGGAGGATTGGCAGCGCGTGCTCGACGTGAATCTCAAAGGCGCATTCCTTTGTTCGCAAGCGGTGCTGCGTCCGATGATGAAGCAACGCGCCGGACAGATCATCAACCTCGCGAGCTTTGCGGGTCGCCACGGCGCACGCGGCCAGGCCAGTTACGCTGCTGCCAAGGCGGGGCTGCTGGGCCTGACGGAATCACTCGCCAAGGAAGTCGGTTCCCGCAACATCCGTGTCAACGCCATCCTGCCGGGCGTGTTGCCGACGCCCATGACGGCGAAGATGACGGCGGAGCAGTTGGCCGCATTCGCCGGTGCCAACGCATTGGGGCGGTTGAATTCCTTGGCCGAAGTCGCCCGCTTCATCGCCTTCCTTGCGTCCACCGAGAATATTTCCGGCCAACTCTTTCAACTCGACAGCCGCATCGGGCGCTGGACGTGATGTGCCGTGGCGCGGATGAAGGGATGCCCGTCGCAGTTCTCTCCTTTCCATCCGGGTCGCATCCGTGTTCAATCCATGACTGAAATGGAATCATTCGAGAGCGAATTGAACGAGCGTCTCGCCACCCTCCGCGAACAGGGGCTGCATCGCGAACTGCGTCGGGTGAACTCGGCGCAATCACCCCGCATTGAAGTTGGGGGCAAGACGCTGCTCAACTTTTCTTCCAACGACTATCTGGGTCTCGCGAACGAACCGGCGTTGAAGGAGGCCGCGATCCGGGCGGTGGAAAAGTTCGGCTGTGGGTCAGGCGCGTCGCGGCTCATCTGCGGCTCTCTCGCCCCGCATCACGAACTGGAGGAAACCCTCGCCGCGTGGAAAGGCACAGAAGCCGCGCTGACGTTTTCCACCGGATACGCCGCCGCGCTCGGCACGATCACCGCGCTGATGGGCAACGACGATGTCATCGTCATCGACAAACGGGTCCACGCTTGCATCGTGGATGCGGCGCGACTGAGCGGCGCGAAACTGCGCGTCTTCAAGCACAATGATCTTGGTAATCTCGAAGACATTCTCCGGTGGAGTTCAAGCTTTAGCTTGCCTGGGGACGCGCCAAAACGTGAACTCCAACCTCGTGTGCTTATCGTCACCGAATCCGTGTTCAGCATGGATGGCGATCACGCGCCGCTTTGTGAATTGGTTGCGCTGAAAGAAAAGTACGGTGCCTGGCTCATGGTGGACGAAGCGCACGCCACCGGCCTTTACGGCACAAAACGTCAAGGCCTCGCCGAAGCCCTCAACGTCAGCGACCGCATCGAAATCCAAATGGGCACGCTCGGCAAGGCGCTCGGTGCGAGCGGCGGCTACATTTGCGGCTCGCGCACGTTGATTGACTACCTGGTGAACCG
>JBKJSC010000094.1:0-12628 GCA_046593035.1 Limisphaerales bacterium
TGTCCGTCCACCACCAGGCAATACTCGTAGGTGCCGGCTACCAACGCCGTATCTTTGTGCCAGCCACCACCACCTGAAGGATGCAGAGCCTTGGTTTCGGGCTGCCAGTTGTTGAACGTTCCCGCGACGCAAACGGTCACGGCGGTCGGATGGGTGAGTTCAAAATGCACGGTCACCAATGGAGGGGGCGTGACTTGGGTTTTATCATGTTTTTTGTGTTTCATCGCAGTAGATTTGTTGAGTTTGCCTGTTAAGCCGCTTGCGCGGTGGCAGGGTTTTTTTCTGACGGCTTCTTTATCAGCGCAACAGCACTGTCGTGGCTTTGGATTTATCCACCCCCGGCTTTGGCTCCGATGAACAGCAGCTGGATTCATGAAGGGCGCGTTCCACATTCTCACGAGCTTCGCCCGTACACTTTTGGATGCGACCGATCAATTCCTCTTCTTTACCGGCGATGAATTGGAGGTCGTCATCGGTGAGTTTCGCCCACTTCTGTTTGAGCTTGCCTTTGATGATGTTCCAATCCCCTTTGATTTCCAGTTTGTTCATAATATCTTTTACGGTGTTGTTTCTGTGGTTGTGTTTGCGGGCTTTTCCAAACGCCGAAATCTATTTGCCATCGCTAGGATCGGATCGGGGATTCGAGCATTGCGGTCTTGGGTCAAGGTTTGATTAGCCTCGTCAATTCTCGTTTGGCTTGTTCCCAATCGGATTTGGACACATCCTGCGAAGAACGACCGCTGGCGACCGCCAGTTCCGTTGCACGCTCCCGCACCATCCCGCGGCTCACCGTGCCATCACCGGCGGAATGTTCGGAAACAGTACCTTCCTTAACTGTAGTTGCACTCATGAGTTGATCCTCACCGTCCGTGCGGCAACGTCTGTGAGTTGTGCATGGTTTTCGCCTGGCGCATGCCGCGATCCTCGCGGGTGTCGCGGGATTTGGAAAAAGTGTTGTCCCGCTTGGGCGGCTTGGGGTTTGCGACGACCTCCTGACGATCCACGGTTTTTTTGTTGTTTGAATTTTTCGGGGCGGGAGTTTTGATCATAATTTTATTGTTCGCTTGCTTATCTCAATGCTTGGGCGTGGGCTTCGACGAACCACAACCACTTGGGTTGGTCCATTCCGCTTTTGTTCAAGCCTGCCTTCAGCACGGTCGGTCGGGTGATTAGCATTTGGCGTTTCATGGGGCTGGATTCATCTGCGCAAACATTCTCTCTTGGCGATGAAACCGGCCAATACCTTGTTGGCATCGCGCCCATAGCCGCCGGCTATGCTGCGACTGGGACTGCGTCGCTGGGAAATCATGCTCCTGCAAAAGACTTGATGAGAACCGACGAAGTCGTGGCTCCGCGAGCGCAGAACCTTGCTTGAGGTGGGCTTCGAGTCCGTGCACTGCGGGAATAATGAAGCCGGACATTTCGATCCTACCCAATGAGTTCATGGCGGATTTAGTCTCGGCAATTCATCAGCCAGACAACCGGTACGCACCACAAACACTTGCTAGCGCACAATGATTTCCGGTGGGCGCACCACGATCACCGGCGGTTCCACGATGACTGCGGGACGACTTTCGAAATGACCATGCCTGCGAGAATGACCATGGTGTCCGCCTTCCGCGACAATACAGCCAGAAGTGTTGAGTAGCGAGATAACGCCGGTTAGAATCAGGATTTTTTTCATATTTAATTTCGTTTCGATATTTGGAATGCCGTTATGTGATGACTTGAAGGATTGCCGCAGGTCTATTCTCGTCGGGGGTTCAGTGATTGATTCGCGGGTATGTATGAATTCCGCTTTGGTTGACACCCGCTACCAGCACGGCGCGGCGGAGCAACAGTTTTCAGCGTTCCATAGACTCGGATTCATCTGTATGAACGATCTCCCTCAAGGGCAGGTCGTGCCAATACCTTGTTGGTGTTTCGCCAATAGCTGCCGGCTATGGAGCAGTTTCGACCTGTCGTGCTATCCGGACGGTTAATCGACGACCAAAGTCACGGCGGCGTCGCCCCGCAGCGCCTTGGAATAGGGACAAGTCTGGTGCGCGGCCGTCATGATGCTTTGAACGTCCACCCGGCTCACGCCTGGGATTTGCGCATGAAGTTCGACGCTCAGACGGTATCCGTCGTGATCGTCCTGTAGGAGACTGACCAGGGCGCGAACGGTTGAATCTTGCACCTCGGTACCGAGTCTTTTCGCGGCATTGATGAGCGCGCCATGATAGCACGCAGCATACGCTGCGGCGAAGAGGAGTTCGGGATTGGGACCGAGTTTTTCCTCTCCCGGTTTCAGCGGGTTGCCCAGCGTAATATTCAGCGAACCGTCGGGACTGGAAATGCTTCCGGACCGGCCACCTTTGGAGAGAGCTTCTGATGTGAAGAGAGTTTTCATGATAATTTCTGTTGGGGGTTTGTCGTGGACGTTTTGTGCGAGGATTGTTGTTTTGCGAACCTTTCGCGATTTTATGGTTTGATGAGCAAACTGGAAAACATGCGGGCGTTCCCGGGGTTTGCTCTTCCGAAGATTTTGCTCAAGACCAAGTGCGTGGGGAGAAATACGCCCAGCCACAGCACGCCCAGCCACAGGATTACGTAGAGGTCCTGGTTTACCCAGGCTTGGGGCTTCTGGTCGTTGAATCCATAAACCAAGTTAAGGTTGATGGGAATGTTGGGGTCGGCCAAGTGGGCGCCAGCAGGCGGAGTAAACAAATAGCAGACCAGCACCAACCCTGCGGCCAGAAGAGTCCAGGCAGACACAGCTCGTTTATCATAGCCGACGCGGCCCAAGAGCCAGACGAGCAGCAAGGGCAGCCAACCATGAAAAAGCGACAGGCCGCGCGTGAAGAGAGACACGTGACTGTCGAACATGTAACTGGTCAGGCCCAGCAATCGAATCCCCAGCAGGCCGCAGCCGAAATCCGCGAGCCAGAGACATTGTGGCAGCAGGATCCCGACGGCACACATGCTGATGAGCAGGGAGCTTTCCAGCCACATGCCCGCCACGGTGAGAATTAGCGCGGCATCGCAGAACCATAAAAAATTAGTGGGCCCAAAGGCGCGCAAGTAGACTGGTACCAGCACGGCGAGGAAAATGGTGCCAGCGATTTTGGCGGCCAAGGGAATTTTGTGCGGTCGGATCACGCCCGTTTCGCTGGCGGGGAACGGAAGTGCCGAGTCGGCCATCAACGGCGCATTTGATTTCATGGAAGAAACAGTTCCAGCGGCTCAGTCGGGTTTGGGTGGAGATGATTTCAATCTCGTCAGCGCACCCAAGATGGTTTTTTGCACCGTCGGATTGGAAAGATTTCCCAAGTGGCCGCCTTTCGCGAAGACGGATAATTGTTCCGGAGTAAAAGTTGCGCGGAGCCAGGCCAGATCCTCGTTTGCCAGGAGAAAATCGTTTTCATTGACGATGATGCGGATGTTGGGGTTGGTGGACAGACTGGCGGCATACGTCCGCAAATCGCCGGCTTTTTCCAGTGCCTCCGCCGTCGCCGAGGCCAGGCCTCGGGCCTGATAATACGGAATCACGAACTTCTCAAAATAATCCTGGTAGGAATACTGAAGGATTTCTTGATACACGGGGTCGCGCCTCAAATTACTGATCGAGTGTTGCAAGACGCCCTGATTACTTCGCCGCTGACTGCTGTAGATGACATCCCGCAGCATGAGCCGAAAGGTCAGTCCGATGAGAAATTTGGACTCGATGGCGCTGAAGGGCAGCGAGGTTTGCGGTGTGAGTGTGCTCTTGCTCAGGGCGGCCACTTTCAGGAACGTATTATCAATGTTGGTGGTTCGCTCTCCGACCGGCCAGGCCAGCGGAGCCCGGTAAAATTCGTCCAGCTTGGTAATCCCTTGCGCCATTCGCACGGGGGTATGGATGGCGACGTACCGGTCGAATTTGATCAGGGGCAACTGATTCGTCGATCCGGTGGTCGCGACGAACAAAGAATGGAATGCGCCCAAGGAATAGCCCATCAGCGCTTTGTCGCCCCAGCGACCCGGATACAGCGCATTCAGGCGGCGATCAATGTCGGTCAACGCCACGTGCAGATCGTGACCGTCCACCGGCAGATGTCCCGGCAGCGCGGCAGTCGAGGCGTGTTCCATGAACTCGGTATTGAACGCGCTGCTGACGCACACAGCGGAGAAGCCGTTTTTGTAAACCAACTCGGCCAGCGCCAAGGAAGGTTGGGCCAGGCGATGCGAGCCCAGGCCGGGAACGATATAGACCACGGGCGCTTTTCCCGGTTGCAACCAAAACGTGAATTTTAATTTTTTGCCCGTCTCCGGAATGAAAACTGACCGAGTCTTGCCGTGACTGGGAAATTCAGAGTCATTGAAGGTGAAGAAGACGGATTCGATGGTTTCCAGCGAGGCTTCGTCCTGCTTTCCTTTCACTTGGAAATCCGCCACTCGGTTCGCTCGCGCGAATGTCCAGGCATACTGAATCTCGGAATAAGGATCCATCGCGGCCTGACTGAAGCGCACATATTCGCCCACTGTGTCCGTGAGATCGTTATACATGACCGCATAGTTAAAATAAGAGTAAGGTCCGAGGTAGGTCAGCGGATTGTCCACGACGAACTTGTAGGGGGCGATATAGATCAATGGATTGGCCGCCGTGTCGGCGGCCAGGCCGAGGGTATCCCGTTCATTGCTCGGTCCAAAAATCGGCAGCATGATAAAACACCCCGGCTTCCAGCCCCACTTGCCGAACGTCTGGCCAAAATCCGCGTCCGATTTCGGAATCTGCCGTCGGCTCGCCGCGTCCCAAAACCCGGCCACCCCGACGGTGCTATTCCAAAAAAAGCGGTAGGATTCATCGCGGGCACCGCTCCACTTTCCCTGGAGCAGATTGTTGATCAATCGTCCCGGGTAAGTGAGGTTCTTGCCAACATGTCCGATGCCGGTTCGGACCTGTTTGGGGACAATGAATCGATAAATCCTGCTGGTCGGCTTGATGACACCAGTCATCAAGGCCTTGTTGAAACCCCACATCGCCCGATTCAACGGTTCGATGGGGTCGGGGACGGATTTGGGGAGAGCAAAGGTCTCCGCCGACGACGAGTTTGTAAGCCCAACGACCGCCACCTGCCCGCAGGCAAACGGCAGCAGGCCGAGTGAAAGAAAGCCCAACGCCAAAATTTGAATTCTCCGGCGCTGTTGAAGGCAGAAAGCTTGAAGTGAAATCATCACGGCCATCAACCATCCGACGGTGATTCGCATTGCCGGGGTATTATTCTTGGAAGTAGTGCGGGGTACTGGGGAGTTTTCACCTCGCTCGTTCAAATTCTCCCCGTCAAAATCAGAATCAGCAGAATGATCACCACCAGGCTCACTCCGCCGCTCGGATAATACCCCCAACTCTTGCTGTGGGGCCAAGTGGGGAAGGCACCGATTAACATCAGAATGAGCACAACCAGTAAAATGGTTCCTAGAGACATATGTTTCTTTCGATGAGTTTGATTGAGTTGTCGTTTGCTATTTTCGCTTTTTTTCTTTCTTGTCTTCTCGCTGGCCTTCCTTGCGACCGTGATTCACGCCGGGTGGCGTCCAATGTTTGGGATACGTTTGAATTACTTGCGCGTGATGCGCTGCCGGACCGTCATGGAAATCCACTGCTACCGATGGCGCTGAAAGCAACACGTTGACCGATACGCCTCGCGGTGCGGGGCGCGCCACCCATGTGGAACCTTCCTGATAATAGTACCGGTGCGAGTGGCTGCCGTAATACATCCCGTAGCGAGGATAATACACGAAATCGTCGTGCTCGAATACCACGGGTTCCACATGCACGTACCCGACGCGCGGCCCGTCCACGTAGCCCACGCATCCGGTCAATGTTACCAAGCAGGCGGCACCGGCCACGACTACGAGCGGAAAGGTTGATTTCATATTTCCATGTTCTTTCTTGAATTTGTTCTGGTGAAAGGAAACCGCTTCACTTTCCTCAATGCCAAAGGCGAGAGGATTGTTTAGCGAAATCCGTCACCGTAATTGCGTCCGGATTCACCTGCGTAAACAGTCCTCCTTTGGAATGGAACCGGCCAATACCTTGTTGGCATTGCGCCCATAGCCCTCAGCTATGGATCCCATCGGGTCTGACGCAACTACCACACAGGCGCACAGGCATCCCGAAACCATGAGGCTGGGAAATTTACTCGAAGCCGTGTGCCTGTGCGTCGCAAAAGCAATCGCTCCCAAACCGGAAATCTTTTGAGAAACTTCTGCGGGAGCGAGGTGACGGCCAGCGGAATCCAGAGTCACCGATGTCAGTCACCGGCTAATGCCCTGCGACCCCGAATCCGTTCGGGGCCGCAGGGCTGGTTCGGACAAGTTGGAGCGGACATGTCACAACAAACGATTTTACGTGACACGCGCCCGTTTGCCGAACGTTTCTTCAGTGAAGCCTCAAGTGGTGTAGCAGAGTTCCGCGCACCGGCTTCCCTGAAAAATTGTTTGGTTCGCTTGATCCCCCGATGCGCCACGCCAAGAGAGCCGCGAGACAAAAGAGGGTGGTGTCAATCGCGAGATTGACCAGGCCGATATGCTTGCCTCCAATCGTACCGAAGCAGCCGCATTCGATGTTCAACCCTTGCGCGAGCGCCGACACGATGACGACCGCGAACAATACCGTCAGGCTGGTGATGACCAGCGCGGACGCCCGCAGCCAGATACCTGCCAGCACCAACGCACCCGCCACGACTTCGATCCAAGGAAGAAGAATGGCCACCAAGTTGGTCAACTCGTGCGGCACGAACCCATAGTTGTCCACCGCGAGGGCGAACTTTGCGGGGTTGGCGATTTTGAGCACGCCGGCCAAAACAAACGTCCCGCCCACCACCAAACGCAGAATCCAGTTGATACCAATCGCCATGTTTTTCGGAAGGTAAGACTGCCGGGGACATGTGTCCGAACTCTTCTCGCTCAATTTTTCCTCTGATTTGACGAGGAAAGACGGCGGGTGATGGAGTTCTAAAGAACCCACCAAATCCCTTCGCGACAGGGCATAATCATATTGGGGCTCTGGTGCGGTTTTCATGGTTGCGCTCCCTGTGCCGTGGGCAAGCCTGCTTGGCGCCAGGCGGTCCAACCATTGAAGAGCAGGTGCGTATTTGTGTAGCCCAACTGGCGCAGACTTGTTCGCAAGCGATGGCCAAGTTCGCACTTCACACCGTCACAGTAGAGGACCAGCCGCGATTCGGGCGTAAGCATTGGCGCGATGTCACCGAAGTGTCGCTCGAACGATTGCGCGGGGAGATTCAACGCGTTCCCAATATGACCGACCTCGTAGTCCGCCGGTTCGCGCGCATCCAGAAACAGAGTTACGCCGCCGTGCCAGAGTTCTTTTGCTTTCTCGAGCGCGATAAACTCATTTGCTTGGAGTGCTTTCTTGGGTGGCGTCACCAGCGGCAAACCGCGTGGCGATACTTGATTTCCTGCCAGTCCCAGCCCAACGCCGAGCAGGACGATGGCCGACATCTGCTGGAGAATTCTGCGCATCAGCGGCCTTACGGTTTGAAGACATTGACGATGACGGGCAACTCAATCCGCGGTTGTGCTACCACCGAAGTCTCAAACGACACATTGCCGCTGACCGTCTGGCCGGGCGTCACATTAAGTTTGGCCACGAGTTCATAGACCTTGCCGGACTCCTTCGGCACAAGTTCAACCTCAATGCCCGGAATCGTGCTCTTGGGATTTTTCAACTCTAGAGCCTGCCCGTTGGCCGAACGAATCGTCACCCGGCGCAAAACCTGCGCCTCTGGGCGTTCCGCCGAAGTCTGCGCTATGGTGGTGACGCCCGCTGGCGTCTGCACCGGAGTGGTGACGCTCCAATACAGCGCCTCTGGGCTGACCGAGACCGCGCCCCGGATCTGACCGTAGAGATAGATGGTTGCGACCGGGACATTTGGCTGGTCGAGGGCGAATACGTGTACGTATTCGTTGAAACGGCGCGGGGATCCGTCCCGTTTGATCGCAATGCGAATGCGCGCGTTGGCACTATCCGCCTTGGCTCCCGGCTCCACTTTGGCCGTGATCCAAGGCTTGGTGGCATCCAGTTTCAAAATGCGGAGCGGCTTTCCATCGGTGCGGGTAAGGTCGGCGAACTGCTCGGTTTCATTGACGCCGAACGCCAGATTGGGTGCGATCGTCATGGGGTTGAGATCGTAGAGCGGCGTGTAATCCGCCTTGATACTGAGCGAAACCTCAGGGGTCAGGGGATCGTTCGACCGGATCGCAATGTGCTTCTCCATGTTCGCGCGGGCACGGCCGAGATTAAACACAAAGGACAGCTCACCAGTTTCACCGGGCTTGAGCGTGTCGGGCTTCAAGTCGGCGATCGTGCAACCGCAGGACGGTTTGGGCGGTTCAAGTTTGAGGAGGCCACCACCCACGTTTTTGAATTTGAAGGTGCCGGTGACGGATTCGACCACCGAGGTTTTGCCGAAGTCATAGACCGTCTGCTCAAACTGGATTTTGGGAGCGTCCGCCGCCAGAGCCGCGACGCACATGGCACCCATCAAGCCAGCGGCAGTCAGCAGTGATTTTTTAATCAATGTTTTTTTCATAAGTGTTGACACTTTCTGGTTATGCGTTAACCGGCAACCTGTTTCAATTCCACCGTCTGCGTTTTCATTCCCCGAACCATTGGCCAGCGGAAACCCAGCCGGAGGAACTTTCCTACGGCTGGGTCGCGCCCGCACATCGGATCCTCAAGGCGTGAGGATGATCCGATAGAATCGGGTCGGTTGTCCTATCGCCGTCGCATCCGTGATGGCCAGAACTCCGCCGGTGCCGGTAACTGGCATGTTCGGCAAGTTTATCCACGTCGCACCGTTCAGCGTGTTGTTATATTGCACCGTGTATAAGACGCCCACCTGGGTTGCAAACGACAGACCGGAAATGCCGCTCACGACACTCAACGGCGGAACTCCTGGGCCACCAAAGACGGGCACCGCAATGACCGGGGGAACAAACGGAGCCGAGCCGGCACAACTGGCTTGAGCGATGACCGTGCGGGCCAGACAAATGTCGGTGCCGCTGGCCGTGACAGTCACGACGTCGGGGACAAAGTTGGTCGTGATGGTCGTGACTGAATTGGTCACCAAGATGGAGCCACCACGCAGGTAGTAGAACAAGTTGGCTCCAAAGGTTCCCGGATTATCCGCCGTGAAGGTCAACTCGGTGACATTCGTGCCGGCCGTGAAGCGGTCGGTGACAACCCCTGTCAGTAGCGGCGTGACAAAGATGGTTCCAAAAGTGGCCGCCCCATTTGCATTATGGCGCAGGTAGTAGAATTGATTGGTTCCGTAGCCCGCACCTACATCAAGGTAGGTAAAGACCAGCGCGTCCACATTGCTTCCGACGGTGAAGCGATCGGTGATGGTCGGAGTCAAGTCCGGGTTAATCTTAATGGTTCCGAAGGTCGAAAGGCCCGCACCGTCATGGCGAGTGTAGTAGAACAGATTGGCTCCATAACCCACGTCCGTGGCCGTGTAAGTCAACGTATCGAAGTTGTTTCCAACCACAAACTTGTTGGCGACCACTCCAACGACACCGCCCGGAGTGATGGTTCCGAAAGTGGACACTCCGGCACCATCATGGCTGAGGTAGTAGAACAGCAGCGGACCGAACCCCAGATCATCGGCTGAATATGTCAAGGAGTCGAAACTGTTGGTGCCTGCGCCAAAGCGATCGACAACCAGCCCAGTCCCAGCGTCGATGGTGTCGAAGAAGTCAGTGTTCGAACTCGTCAGACGCATGGAGTAAAACTTGGTGGCAGTGTAGCCGCGATCCGAATCCACGTAGGTCAACCCAAACAGGTTGGTCGGGACGCCAAAACGATCAATCACCACCTGTGAGACAGGGTTGATCGTGCCAAAGGCGGGCGACGTGGAGTTGGTGGTGACGGTCGTGACGGTGTTAGTCGAATAGTTGGTGGTACCCGTGACGATGTAGCTGCCGGTGAAGGTGGAGCCCGCTCCCGGGGCCAGCGTAATGGGACCCAACACCGGGCTGTTGGCCGGCCGGTTGTGGGTTACGACCACATTGGTCAGCGTAACATTGCCCGTATTGGTCACGGTGCCAGTGAACGTCTTGGTTGTTCCGGCAACGAACGGCCCGGCCGGACAAACCTGGGTCACGGCAATGGCGGGCGAGGTCAGGATGTTGCAGGTCGCCGTGGCCGAGTTCGTGACGGCCACACCGCAAATGCTGCGGCCGGTGGCGGTCGAAGTGCTCGTGCTGGAACAATTGGTCGGTGCCAGGTAACTGCCGGTGAAGCTGGCGATCACGCCGGGCGCGAGGCTGGCGGCGGTGAAGATGGGAGTCGGCCCGCTCAGATTATTCAAGACGACGATGTTGGTGAGCGTAGTGTTGCCCGAGTTGCGCACAGTACCGCTGTAGGTCTGCAGACTGCCCGGAGCCGCCGAGCCAACGCACGCCTGGGTAACGGCGAGGCTCGCGGTGGTGGCGACCGGACAGGAGGCGGCGGAGGTGACGTTGCTGCCGCCACAGACAGACCGACCCGAGCCGGTGACGGTCACGGAGCAAATATCGAAAGGAACGGTGTAAGTGCCGGTGTAGATTTCCGACTCACCGGGGGCCAGCTCAATCGGGCCCAACACCGGGCTGTTGGTTCCCAGCGGGCTGAACACAAAGACGTTCGTCAAGACGACGTCGCCCGTGTTGGTGACGTAACCGCTGAACGTATACAGGCTTCCCATCGGGATTGGCGTCGCCGGGCAGTTCTGCACCACGACGATGCGCGGAGTGGTGAGCAAATTACAGACAGCGGTGGCGGTGGCCGTCACATTGCTGGCGGTGCAGCGGTCCTGGCCGCGGGCGGTGACGGTGTCGATGATCTGGCAGCAGTCCACCGGCGCGATATAACTGTTGGTAAAGTTGGCAAAGCCACCCGGAGCCAGGGTGATCGGACCGATCACCGGAGTGTTGTTGGTGGGCTGGTTGTCCACGACATAGACGTTGACCAGCGTGACATTCCCAGTGTTGGTCACCGTGCCGGTGAACGTGTAGAGGCCGCCCGGCGGAGTGGGTGAGGGCGGGCAGTTCTTGGTGACGGAGATGCGCGGAGCCGTCACGACCGGGCAGGTCGTCGTCACGCTGTTAGAAACTCGCGCGGTGGTGCATAAGTCAAAGCCACTCGCCGTGACGGTGTCGTCTCCGCAGAAATCCGTCGTGACGATGTAGGAAACAGTGTAGCTGGCCGATTCACCCGGGGCCAGAATGATGGGGCCGAGCAAGGGCGAGATGCTGCCCGGATGATTGTTCACCACGGTCACATTGTACAACGCGACATTCCCGGTGTTGGTTACCGTGCCGCTGTAGGTCAGCAGGTCTCCCGGCCGCAGGATTCCCGGCGCGCAGATCTTGGTCACCACGATGCCCGGCAAAGTGAGCAGCGTGCAAGTCCGCGTGGCGGTGTCGCTGACCGTAACTCCCGTGCAGTCCTGGCCACGCGCGGTGACCGTGCTGGAATCCACGCAACAATCCGTGTGCGTCACGTAGCTGCCGGAGAAGTTCGCCGTCGCCCCCGGAGCTAGGGAGGCCAGGGTGAAGATGGCGGTGACCCCGCTGCGATCATTGAACACCATGATATTGGTGAGCGTGATATTCCCGGTATTACGAACGGTTCCGTTGTAATTGAGGAGGCTGCCGGGCAACACGGAGATGGCGGGGCAACTGAGGGTCACTTTGATGGCGGGTGTGACGAGGATGGGACAGGTCGCACTGGCTGTGTGCGCCACCGGCACACCACAGGCACTCACGGCGGTGGCGGTCAGGGTATCGGTCACTGAACAGTTGGTCGGTGCAAAGTAACTGCCGGTGAAGCTGGCCACCGCGCCGGGCGCGAGGGACGCGATCGTAAACACCGGGGTATTGGCAGCCGGTTGATTGTTGACCACGACAATGCCGGTCAAGGTGATGTTGCCGGTGTTACTGACGCTGCCTGAGAACACCAGCAATTGGCCCGGGGAGACCGGCCCGGCGGGACACACTTTGGTGACCCGAATTCCCGGCGTGGTGAGCAACGTGCAAACCGTGGTGGCGCTGCTGGTCACCTGAACGGCGGTGCAGTTGTCGGCGCCCGTCGCCGTCACCGTGCTGCTGACGGAGCAGGCATTCGCCGGCGCCGTGAAGCTCGCGGTGAAAGTGGAAGTCACTCCCGGGGCGAGACTCGCGACCGTGAACACCGTGCTGGGCACGGACTGGTTGTTGACGACGCTCACGTTGTTCAACGTGACGTTGCCCGAATTACGCACCGTGCCGGTGTAGGTGATCGTACCGCCCGTGGTGGCAGACACCGCTGGGCAGGCCAGCGTGACCACGATGCCCGGAGCCGTCGTGACGGTGCAGGTCGTCGTCACACTGCTCGCGACCGTAGTTGGAGTGCAATCCCGGCCGGTGGCGCTGAAAGTGGTCGCGACTGAGCAGGCGTTGACTGGAACGTTGACGCTACTAGTGAAGGTGGCAACCTGACCGGGCGCCAGCGAAGGGGCCGTGAACACGGTCGTGTTGGCCGCAGGCCGGTCACTCACCACCACCACGTTGGTCAAGGTGATGTTGCCGGTGTTCCGCACCGTGCCGCTGTAGGTAAACG
>JBKJSC010000114.1:0-4363 GCA_046593035.1 Limisphaerales bacterium
CGCGGATTCAAAAATCATAAACGTGTCTTTATCCGGTTCGCAGGTCGGCGTCCGCAAACGCGAGCCCAAGCGAGACAAGAGGCCTCACTCGAAATTCAGCGATTGTAAAACGCTGGACGGCCCTGCTATGAGGCCGAGCAAAACTCCGCCTGCCGTGGAGAATGGCGTCGGGAAGCTGGCAGCCAATTTGGCGCCCAATGTCAGCGCGGGAAAGAGAGAGTGGCGAACTCCCATCCCCCATTTCATCCCCGTTCGGTCGCAAGACCGGGCGGGGACTTTTGGTTTCTGCGCCCAGTGCCGCGCGGGAAAATAAACCGCCCCCACCAACACCACGTTTGCTTTTTCCCCGCGCGCCGTTCACCATCACCCGGCATGGATGCGAAGCAAACCCACGTTGTCGTGCTGGGCGCCGGTTTCGGCGGGCTGACCTTTTGCGAAACGTTCCGTCACCCGCACGCCCGCGTCACGCTCGTGGACCGGCAGAACCATCACCTCTTTCAACCTCTGCTTTACCAGGTCGCCACCGCTGGCCTCTCCGCGCCGGAAATCGCGCAACCCATTCGTTCCATTCTTTCGGACAAACCTGATGTCACCGTGCTGCTGGATCAGGCGGTTGATTTCAAGCTCGCGGAAAAACAGGTGATTCTCGGCAACGGCGCGCTGGCCTACGATTACCTCGTGCTCGCGCTTGGCGGTGCGACCAGTTATTTCGGCCACCCCGAATGGGAACAGTTCGCGCCCGGCCTCAAGTCGCTCGACGACGCCATGCGCATCCGCCGCCACATCCTGCTGGCGTTCGAGCAGGCGGAAAACGAACCGGACACCGCCAAACACGACCGTTTGATGACCATCGTCGTAGTCGGTGGCGGGCCGACGGGCGTGGAACTGGCGGGCGCCTTCGCCGAGCTGACGCGGACGGTTTTGCAAAAGGATTTCAAGCGCATCAATCCGGCGCAGGCGCGGGTGGTTTTGATTGAAGCCGGCCCGCGCGTGTTGGCGAATTTCACGCCCGGCATGTCGGCCGACGCGGAACGTCAGCTTAAGGAACTCGGAGTGGAAGTCCGCACCCACACCAAAGTCAAATCGATCACCGAAGGCCACGTCGAACTCGAAGGCGAAACCATCGTGGCGGAAAACATCATTTGGGCTGCGGGCGTCTCGGCGTCGCCGCTCACGCAAAAACTCGGCACCGAACTGGATCGCGCCGGACGCGTGAAAGTAAAGCCCGACCTCAGCCTGCCCGGCCATCCCGAGGTGTTCGCCATCGGCGACATGGCGCTCGTGCTCGAGGCGGATGGCAAACCCGTTCCCGGCGTTTCCCCCGCCGCCATGCAGATGGCCGGCCACGTCGCGCGGATCATCGAAGACGAGATTGCCGCGCCCGCACCGGGCCACGCGCCGCGTCCGATGTTCAAGTATTGGGACAAAGGCACGATGGCCACCATCGGTCGTTCCGCCGCCGTGGCGAAGGTCGGCGGTTTGGAAATCTCCGGCTTTCCCGCGTGGCTCGCCTGGCTGGGCGTACACTTGATATTTCTCGTCGGCTTCCGCAACAAGCTCGCCGTGCTCTTGCAGTGGACGTACTCCTACTTCACCTACAAACGCGGCTCACGGATCATCACGGGGATTTCTTTGACCTCCACGAAGGCAAAGTGAAGCCGATCGTCGGCGGTACGTTCGGTGATGACGCGCCGGAATTGAGCACCAACTTCGTCTCCGAACGTCCACTGTTGCGCCAAGCGAAAAAAACTGGTATCTCATGGACATGAACACGGAATTCGCGCCGCTCTTCAAACTCGGACGGGCTGAACGTCTTCAGCTCGTCGAAGACCTTTGGGACAGCATCGCGCAGGAAGACGCGCAGTCGCCCGTTCCCGATTGGAAGCGCGATGAGCTGCGCCGTCGGAAGGAGCGATTTTTGCAGCATCCGGCTTCAGGACGCACTTGGGAACAGGTCAAGCAGCAGGCCCGGTCGCAGCATGACTAAGTGCGTCATCTACACAGAGGAGGCTGGCAACGATGTGGCGGAATCCTACAACTGGTATGAGGGCTGCGAGCCGGGACTCGGTGAGGATTTCCTCCGATGCGTCGAAGCCTGTGTGCTCACCATCCAGCGCCATCCGCACTTGTATCCCTTCGCTGTGGACGAGTTCCGGCGTGCGCTCGTTCGTCGGTTTCCGTTTGAGATTTTCTACGAGCCAACCCCTGACGCCATCATCATCTACTCGGTGTTTCATTGCTCCCAAGACCCGCAGAAATGGCGAACGCGCCTGGGCCACGGCACATAAAGAAACGCCTGACGCTGGCTATGGCGATCCGATCGCCAACTTGAAGAATCTGGCAGCCAGCCGGCCTTTTCTGTTTTCATTTTTCCAGTTTCCTTTTTAATGGCGGTGTGTTCAGGCCTTGCATTGACCTCCACGAAGGCAAAGTGAAGCAGATCGTCGGCGGCACGCTGAGTGACGACGCGGCGCAACTGCGCACCCACTTCGTTTCCGAACGCCCCGCAAGCTGGTTCGCGGAACTGTACCAGCGCGACGGCCTCAAGGGCGGCCACGTCATCATGCTCGGCCCCGGCAATGACACCGCCGCCCTCGCCGCCCTCGCCGCGTATCCGGGCGGCTTGCACATCGGCGGCGGGATCAATCTCGGCAATGCCCGCCGCTGGCTCGACGCCGGCGCGTCGCACGTCATTGTCACCTCGTGGGTGTTTCGCGACGGCCAGGTGGATTTTGACCGCCTCCAAAGTTTGATCGACGCCATCGGAAAAAACCGGCTCGTGCTCGACTTGAGTTGCCGCCGGAAGGACGACGAATACTGGGTGGTGACGGATCGCTGGCAGAAATTCACCACTTGTACCCTCAGTTCCGAAAGCCTGAAACGGCTGGCGGATTACTGCGCCGAGTTTCTGATTCACGCGGCGGATGTCGAAGGGCTGTGCGCGGGCATCGACCTGGAACTGGTGGAGAAACTCGTGCGCTGCTCGCCCATTCCCACGACCTATGCCGGTGGCGCGCGCACGCTCGCCGACCTGGAAGAAGTCACGCACGTCGGCCAGGGACGCATTGATCTGACCATCGGCTCGGCGCTCGATCTTTTCGGCGGCAACGGCGTCCGCTACGCCGACGTCGTGGCCTACAACCGAAAACTCGCGGCGGAAAATGCGGCCCGCTAGTTTACAGGTTTGTTGAGCACATGGTCATCAGGCAATCGCTACAACTGAATCGGTCTGTGTTCTCTCGCCCGGCGTAAAACTTCCGCCGGAGTTTCGTGCTCCTTCCGATACTTAATAAGGTTGAGAATGTTCGGGCATCCCGTCGCACGCTCAAGCTGCAAAATCCAAATGCCGAACTTAGCCTCGGGCCGGTCGCCAGAGAAGATACGCTCAAGAAGCACCAACGCCTCCGTGTCTGTCAGTACGCCATCGGTAATATTCACCCGCTCAGGTTTGGTGACGTTCATAAACTGTGAGCGTAATATGGCTCGCCAGTTTTATCAGGGCTTCCCGCCGAAAGTAACATGATCGTCGATGTCGAGGACATCAAACCAACTCGCCACATCCTCACGCTTGGGCGCGAGTTTGGCGTGGTATTGCTGGAAGTATTCGCGCGATTCCAAGTCGCTCGTCCCGCGCTGGTCCTGATACGTCGACCACGCGGCGATTTGCACGGAGCACGGCTTGGTCTTCGAGTTCTTGGTGATCCACGCGAGGATTTCGCCGTCGCCTTTGCCGGTGGCGAGCTGCTTCTTGAGCGCGGCGGCATTGATGCCGACGAACTTCAGAAAATGCGCGTCGAGCGGACAGTCGTAATGGAACTCGCCATGTTTGCCGGCGAGCGTGGCGCGGCCTTTGTCGAGCATGCGCGGCAGAATGACGTAGCCGCCGAGGCGGACGCGCGGACTGCGGGGCGGACGTTGCATGAGGTCAGGAGCTTGGATGGCCATAGTTTTGGTTTTGAGTTTTGCTGAATGAGTTTCCGCTCAGGTCACGCCGCTGCGGGCGGTTGGATGGCGGCGGGTTCAGTCGCCGCTTCAGCCACAACCACCGGCACCGGCGCATCCGTGGCCGATTCGGCGGCTGCCGTTTCCACCACGGCGGGCGTTGCGGATTCGTTCACGACTGTGCTCGTCGCTTCCACCGGCGCTTTGGGTTTTTCCGGCGCGGGCTTGGCGGGTTTGACCGGTCGCGGCAACGGTGCTTTGGCGGTTTCCACCAAACCATTGGCAAATTCAATCACGTGCCCCTGGTGAATCAGCCAGTGCAAATCGCCGATCACGGCCGACTGCTCCGGCGTCGGTGCGGCGGGTTCGGTCGCGGCCGGAGCTGCGGGCGCGTCTGATACTGGCGTGGCGGCAGCGGGTG
>JBKJSC010000134.1:0-26407 GCA_046593035.1 Limisphaerales bacterium
CTCGAACTCGGCGGCAAAGGCGCGGCGGTAATTTTTGACGACGTGAACGTCGGCGCCGTGGCCGACGCGCTCGCGGGTGCCGTCACGCTCAATGCCGGGCAGGTGTGTTGCACCGCCACGCGCTGGCTCGTGCATGAAAAGATTCGCGACGAATTTGTGGCCAAAGCCACGGCTACGCTCGGCGCGATGAAGATCGGCTACGGCGCGAACCCGGAGACGAACATCGGCCCGGTCGT
Source organism: Limisphaerales bacterium (assembly GCA_046593035.1). Taxonomy (GTDB): domain Bacteria; phylum Verrucomicrobiota; class Verrucomicrobiia; order Limisphaerales; family JAYTXL01; genus JAYTXL01. Next base: position 237 of record JBKJSC010000134.1, read on the forward strand.
CAGCGAAAAGCAGCGTGCGCGGGTGCTGGCTTATCTGGACAAAGGCGTGAAAGCCGGTGCGACCCTGCTGCTGGCCGGCGGACGCGCGGAAGTTCCGGGCCACGAGCGCGGTTATTACGTCAAGCCCGCGCTGCTGACCGGCGACCCCGGCAACGTCTGCGCCCGCGAAGAAATTTTCGGGCCGGTGGCCTATGTGATGACGTTCAACGACGAGGACAAGGTGATTGATCTCGTCAACACGTCCACCTACGGCCTGGCCAACAGTGTTTGGAGTAACAACCTTGACCGCGCCAATCGCGTGGCCGAACGACTGGTCGCGGGGAACAGTTGGATCAATGCCCACAATCTGTTCGCGCACGGCATGCCATATGGCGGCTGCAATCTGAGCGGCTGCGGTGGCGGCGTGCTGGGGCCGGAAACCCTCTCGGACTACCTGCGCAACCAAACCATCGCGCGGCCGTTGGCTTGAAAGCTTTATTTTCCAAAGCATGAATGGCGTCAGACAACCAAATCGGCGCTTGAAACAGGGCTAGCGACGCAACGGGTCATGCGTATTCAAGTTTTTCTTGCTGACTATCCGACTGGGACACTCACCGGCATGTATATGGTTGTCGCCACGATTGGCGCAGTTCTGTTGTGTTTGTTCGTGGCGAGTGCGATGCGAATGGCCGAGAGTCATCGCGCGGTTCGAGGTTGGTTAATTGCGGCTGGGGTTTGCGTCGTTGTCTGTGTAGCTGCGCTCATCGTTGTGAGGTTTCTTGGTTTGCCATGAGCATCGAAATAGATATCCAGCCGCGTCTCGACGCTCTTCAATCCCTTGGTGTTTCCCGCGCTGACTTCGATGTGGCGCTTGAGCAGACGCTTGCAGCGCTTGATGTGTCGGCTACTGGCGAGTTACCGATTCCAGAAGACATGCCCATCGTGCTTGCTGGACGCGAACATCGTCTTGGCGACATCGCGGCGATAGAGGTTTCTACTGATGTGGGGATGGAGAGTTCAGGTGATAGAGCAGAATAACCAATGAAAACTTCCGCCCTCAAACGACTCCGCCAAAAACTCGCGGCGGACGAACCGGTCCACGGCCTGTGGGTCACTTTGGAATCGGCCAGCATTTCGGAAATGGCCGTCGCGCTCGGCCTCGACTGGATTGTCATTGATGCCGAGCACGGTCATCTCGGCTGGCAGGAAATCCTCGAACACATCCGCGCCACCGTGCGCAGCGAGACGGTCGTGCTGGTGCGCGTCGCGGAGTTGAACGCCGGCCTCATCAAGCGCGCCCTCGACATTGGCGCAGATGGCGTCGTCATTCCGTGGATCGAAACCGCCGAGCAACTCGCGCAGGCCGTGGCTTTCGCCAGCTATCCGCCGGAAGGTCTGCGCGGCCTCGGGGCGGAGCGCGCAACGGCCTGGGGACAATGCCTCGCGCAGCACGCGCAGGAAGCCAACGAGCACGTCCTCGTCGTGCCGATCATTGAAACCGTGACCGCCGGCCGGAACATCCAGCAACTTCTCCAGGTCAGCAGCGTGAACCTCTTCTTCTTCGGCCCGGCGGATTATTCCTCAACCGCCGGTCATCGCGGGCAATGGGAAGGGCCGGGAGTGGCCGTCGAATTGCTGGCCATCAAAGATCAGATTCGCGCCCAGGGCAAACACTGCGGTGTCATTGCTACGAGCCACGAAAATCTGATCGAACGTCGCCTCCAAGGCTTCCGCATGTTGGGTCTTGGCTCGGACGCCGGAATGCTGTTGCGCAGCCTTCACGCGGCGCTCGGCATTGTGGGACAGGACCGAAATATTTCGCCGACATTGATGCCGGAGAAGACCGCACTGCCGCTGACTCCGCTGCCACGTCCGCCGGAGTCCTTGCGCCCCGACCGTTCGGAAGTGATGAACGAGCCGGGAAAAAATTCACCCGTGGAAATTGCTCCGGGCGTTTGGTTGGACTGCCTCGTCGGCGCGCACAATGGCGCACGCAATCTCACCACCGGTCTGGTCACGTTCGAGCCGCAAGGGAAGCTGGCGTATCACACGCATCCGGTCAGCGAATCCATCACGGTGCTTTCGGGAACAGCGGTGGTGGCGGTGGAAGGTCGCGAGTATTCGTTGAGCCTGCTCGACACGATCGTCATCGCGAGCGGACTGGCGCACGCGGCCTGGAACGCTTCGGCCACCGAGCGCGGCGTGGTTCACGTCGCGCTGGCTTTGGCCCCGCCGACGCGCGAACTGGTTTCCACTTCCTTCGAGCGCCGCGCGATGCCGAATGATTCCGTCAACGTTCCCGGCCAAGAACGCGTGACACGCTTTGCCACCGCGACGCGCTTCGAAGCTGGACCGGGCACGAGCTTCATTGATCACTTTAACAAGAATCTCCTGCCGGGCATCGAGATGAGCGGCGGCTATGGTTTGTTCCAGCCCGGCGGTCGTTTGCCGGCGCACTTCCACGATTTCGACGAATCGATCTGCATCATTCAAGGCACAGCGATGTGTGTGGTCGAGGGCCGTCGTTACGAGATGGCCAACTGTTCGACCGCTTTGCAACCGCGCGGACGCGTCCATTATTTCATCAACGAAAGCCAAGCACCGATGGCCATGATCTGGGTCTATGCCGGGCCGGTGCCGGAGCGCGTCATCGTGGAGGAACGTTGCGCCACCGTGGAAGGAAATCCGTGGAAGGAATCGAAAATCAAACCATGAGTGAGCAAAAATTTATCGTCACGCAGCCGGGCAAGCTAAAGCTTGAACTCCAGCGGCGGGCGGTTCTTCGTTGGAGTTCAAGCTTCAGCTTGTCTGACATTAGCCATGAGTAAATTCATCGTCACATTGACCGGAGATTTCACCGACAGCACCGGCGCGCCGAAGTTTCAGGACATCGGCCTGTCCGTGCTGAGAGAACAACCGCGCATTGAGCAACGCGTTTTCAAAGAGCATCGCCCGCTCATCGGTGCGGACCAGATCGGCGACGCGCAAGGCGTGATCGTGCTGACGTCCACCGTGACCGCCGACACCGTGGCGCACGCCAGCGAACTGCTTGTCGTCGCGCGGTTCGGCGTCGGTTATGACTCGGTGAATGTCCCGGCCTGCACGGCGGCGGACGTGCTCGTCACCATCACAGTCGGGGCGGTGGACCGGCCCGTGGCCGAGGCGACCATTGGCTGGATGATTGCATTGAGCCACAACCTGCGCATCAAGGATCACCTGGTGCGCACGGGGCAGTGGGATGAACGCTCGAAGCACATGGGTTGCGAATTGCGCGATCGCACGCTGGGCGTGATCGGCCTCGGCGGCATCGCGCGCAAGACGATTGAACTGCTGCGCGGCTTCGGCATGAAACCGCCGCTGGCGTTCGATCCGTTCGCCAACGAGGCGATGGCCGCAGCACTCGGCGTGCGGCTGGTCACTTTGGGAGAGTTGCTCGGTCACGCGGACTTCGTTTCCATCCACTGCCCGTTGACGGAAAAGACGCGCGGTCTCCTCGGCGCGCGGGAACTGGCGCTGATGAAGCCGGACGCGTATCTGCTGAACACCGCGCGCGGCGGCATCGTGGATGAAGACGCGCTGTACGACGCGCTGAAACACCGACGCATCGCGGGAGCGGCGCTGGATTGCTTCGCGCAGGAACCGCTCACCGCCCCGAGTCGCTTCGGTGATTTGGACAACGTGCTGCTTGCCCCGCACGCCATCGCGTGGACGGGAGAGATGTTCCGCGACATGGGCCGGGCCGCGTGCCAGGTGATGGTCGATCTTTCCTTGGGGAAACAACCGCGCGGTGTGCTGAATCCCGAACTCTTCGCCCGCCCGTCGTTTCAGGCGAAGTGGAAGCGTTTTCAACTGGACTGATTGCGAAGTTCATTTCCGATTTGAAACGGTTCAGTGTCCTCTACCGACGAATTCGGGAGGGCTGGGTTTCACCCCGGCCCATTTGTTTCGGAAAGTTTTGGGCGCGGGTGGAACCACGCCTCGTGAGCCGTCATGGTCACTCTGTCAATAAAGCCGTCGAGTTAATCTGATGTCCAGTGATCTTGTAGTTAGAATCGCTTGATCCTTTGAAGATCGTGAAACTCTCCATCGCCGTGTGCTTGGAGTAAGTGACCTGGCATTGAAGTGAAACGGTCGTGCCCGCTCCAGTCGTTCCGGCGTTCTTGAATACACGCCAGCCGGTGACGGTGTGGCTCTGATACGCGCCCAGCTTGCTGCTCAACTTCGTGAGCGCCTTCGTCCACTCGTCCTTCGTGGTTTTTTGAAAGAACTGTGGGCTGTAATCCGCAATGGCTTTGTCAAAGCCATTTGTGGCGATGGTCTGAAAGTGCCGCGTAAGCACTGCCTCCCCGTCCGCCTTGCTCTGCGTAATGCCGCAACCGCCGAGCAGCAGGCAGGCGATGGCAAAGAGCGATCCCGAAAAGATACGTGGTGCCGAAGTTTTCATGCGCGAATGGACCGATTAATATGAGTTTACAACACGGCGTTGCACTAATCCCGATCTGCGAACCGCTGGTCGTGTCTTGAACTCTGGCAATGAATACGGCGCGGCCTCACGGTATTGTTACGTCCTTTTGACGTTCGGTTTTGTGACTTGGAACAGGCTGTCTTCCCGCAGGCAGATTGTCGAGAATCAATTCCACCGAAAGCTGCAAGCGGGCGTCTCAGTTTGCGATCCCGGAGAAAGCTGCGGAGCAGCGGCAGATCGTAGCCCACGGTGTGAGCCGTGGGTTCTTGATTCAAATTATGAAAAGCCCCGGCAGGGGCAACCGAGGAGCACAAATTCACCCGCACACCGAAATCGAAACGCGAAGGTTCGATGTTTGTGGGGAGCGCACGCGTCTCGCGTGCTGTTTTCGGCGTCCCGCCGAAAACTTGGTTGCCCATTTTTCTCCCCGGGCACGCGAATCAGAGAGTGCGACCCTGGTTTGGGCGCGACGCGTGCGCTCCACAATTAATCCCGCAACGTTTGCAGTCCCAGCCGCACCAGGCGGTCGATTAACTGCGGGTAGGCCAGATTCGCCTTGAGCGCCGATTGCGCGAAATCCTCGTCCGCCGCGAGCATCGGATTGGGATTCGCCTCGATGAAATAAACCTCGTTGGCCGGCGTCACGCGTAGATCCAGCCGCGCATAGCCGTCGATGGTGAGCAGGTGGTAAATGCGTTTGCAGGTCATCTCGATCTGGCGAACTAGCGCGGGATCCAATCCTTCGGCGAACTGATTTTCCAAGCCCCAACGCTTCCGGTATTCCTCGTCCCACTTGGCTTTGTAGGTGGCGATCTTCGGTTCGTCGGGCGGCACCTCGCGAAAGATCAGCTCGCGGATCGGGAGCACTTGCAGGCGATGATTGCCGAGAATGCTGACGTACAATTCACGACCGGCGATGTATTCCTCGGCGATTACGTCGCTGGCGAATTTGTCGTGAATGAACTGCACGCGTTCCTTGAACTGCTCGTCGCTTTCCACAAACGATCCCTGCGAAATGCCGAGCGACGATTCTTCCTTCAACGGCTTCACGAGGATGGGAAACTTGAGCCGCTTCGGGCGGGCGATCCGTTTGCCACGCGGGACGACGGTGAACTGGGGCACATGGATGCGGTGGTAGCTGAGAATCTTTTTGGAGATGCCCTTGTGTTTGCAGAGGGTCAGCCCGGTGGAGCCGCAGCCGGTGAACGGCACGCCGTGCATTTCGAGATACGACACGATGTTCTGGTCGAAGGCGCGGTTGTTCTTGAACTGGTCGGCAAGGTTGAAGATCAAATCCGGCGCGAAGCTCTGGAGCTTTTGCCCCAGCACGTCGAGATCGTCGAAGATCGCGAGGTGATCCACCGTGTGGCCGAGTTCGGCGAGCGCGGCGAGCACGTTGGCCTCGGTCTTCCAATCGTCGGTTTTCAATTCGGCGCTCAGATCCTGGTCGAGCGTGGTGGGCGCGATGGCGTCGAACAGGGCGAGGATTTTGAGTTTTTTCTTCACGGTTATTTTCGACGCTTGAACTGGCCAGTGAACAAATGATTCATGATGAGCGTGGTGATGTAGGCAGACACCTGGAGGTTTTGCATGGGATCGTAGGCTTTGATGTGCAGGCCCAGCCGGTCGCATCGGTCGATCAGACGCGCGAGCAGCTGGTTGACGCGATATTTCTTTTCGTTGGTCCACTGGCAGACGGCGTCCTCGAGATGCCGCCGATGGTGACGCAAATAGCCGGAAGCTTTCACGCGCCCCTCGACATCCGCGCCCGCGTCGAACAACTGGCGCAGGTCGTTGTCGTAAAAATCCGGGAACGAATCCTCATAGACCTTTCGCTTCCGTGCGTAGTGGGTCTTGAGTTTCACGTTGAGGCAATCGTAATCGGCCACGCGATACTCCGGCAACGGCAGCGGCGGTTTGCCCGCGAGCGATTGCATCAACTCCTCCACGTATTCCAATTTTTGCAGCGCCTTCCAGCCGCGATAACGCGTCCGCCAATCGAGGCCGGGCGTGAGCCACACGGCGAAGGTCTCCGCGAAATCTTCGTCTGGATGACTCTGTGCATACCAGTCATCGAGATGCACCACGAAGCTGCGGCTGTACGGACGCGGGCGGTAGTGGGAAGGCGTTTCTTCGACGGACGACCGGCCAAAGGTGCGCTGCCATTTCTTTTTTCGGGAAAATTGATACGCGTAGGCGTAGGCGTGTGCAGCCTCGTGGCGGATCAGCTTCATGAACCACTCCGGCGTCTCGCCCTCGACTTCCAGAATGATCTTCCGTTCGAGCTGGCGCAGCCGGTCGTGGGCGAGAAAGAACGGAATAAAAATCGCCGGGATGCCGACGGGCACAAACCATTCGTCACCGATGTGACAGGGCGGATGGAAGGCGAGACCTTTTTGCGACAGCTCGGCGTAGAGCTGTTGCACGAGCGGTTGGAGCGGGGTGGCGTCCAGCTTCAAACCGAGTTGGGAGATTTTCTTCTCCAACAACTCGTCATCGCTGAGACTGACCCAATCCGGGGAATCCATGCGCGGAGACTAACACTCACCCCGCGTTCCACAAGCCCGGCCCTTGGCTGGTGAGGTTGACTGGTTCATCGCTTGCCGTTCCAGCCCGGCCCGTGTACGAAGCGGCCCGGTTTCGCGCCGGTGTGCTCGCCGTCCCGGAGCACCTGCGTGCCGTTGACGAAGACGTGAACCATGCCGGTCGAGTATTGGTGCGGCTTTTCAAAGGTGGCGTGATCCTGAATCTTCGCGGGGTCGAATACGACGATGTCCGCGAAGCAGCCCGGCTGGAGTGCGCCGCGCTGCTTGATTTTCAAATTCGTCGCCGGGAAGGAAGTCAGGCGACGGATGGCTTCTTCGAGCGGAACCACTTTCTCATCGCGGACGTATTTGCCGAGCAACCGGCTGAAGTTGCCGTAAGCGCGCGGATGCGGGTTTGATTTCAGAAACGGCCCTTCCGGCGCGAGTGAGCCGGCATCGGAATCGAACGCGACCCACGGCAGCTTGATTTGCTTTTTCACATTCTCCTCGCTCATCAGGAAATAAACCGTGCCCACGCGGCTGCCGTCTTCGATGACCAAATCCATCGCGGTTTCCTCCGGCGATTTGCCGCGCAGCTTTGCCACTTCAGCGAGCGTTTTGCCGGTGAGCGGCTTGAGCTTGTCGTTGCGGAAGCCGACGAGCAGCACCTTGTCGGGCGAACCGGCGGCGAGGTAGAGGCTTTCCCATTTGTCCGTCGGCGTGATCATTTCCTGCCGGACGCGCTCGCGGATTTTTGGATCCTTCAACCGCTCGGCCCATTTGTTGTAGCCGCCCTCCTGCACCCACGGCGGCATCGCGGCGTCGAGTCCCGTCGCGCCGGCGGTGTAAGTGTACATGTCCGCTGTGATCTTGAGGCCGCTGGCGCGCGCGGCTTCGACTTTCTGAATGGCGGCGTCGAGCTTGGGCCAGTTCGATTGCCCGGCGGCCTTCAGATGATAAATCTCGGCGGGGATGTTCGCGTCGCGAGAGATTTTTATCAGTTCATCCAGCGCTTCGAGAAACTGGTTGGCCTCGCTGCGAAGGTGCGAGATATACATCCCGCCATATTTGGAAGCCTCCTGCGAAAGCGCGATCAGCTCATCCGTCTTCGCGTAAAACGCCGGCGCGTAAATCAGCGACGAGCCGACACCGAGCGCGCCTTCCTCCATCGCCTGGCGCACCAGCGCGCGCATCCGCTGCAACTCGGCGGACGTGGGCGGACGGTCGGCGTAACCAATTTCGTGAATCCGCACCGTGGTCGCGCCGACGAATGAAGCGATGTTGCACGAGACGCCGCGCTTCTCCAGGTGGTTCAGGTATTCGCCCAACGTCGTCCACTCGACGGCAAATTTGAGGTCGCCCTGCGAATCGAGCATGTCCTTCTTCATCGCGACGTTGAGCGGCCCCATGGATTCGCCCTCGCCCATCACTTCGAGCGTCACGCCCTGGCGGATGTCGCTCTGCGAACGGCCATCGTGCAGCAGCGATTCGGTGGCCCAGCTCAACATGTTGATGAAACCGGGCGCGACAGCGAGACCGGTGACATCCGTTTCCTTTTTGCTGCGCGCCGCGCCGAGATTGCCGACGGCAATAATCTTGTCGCCCTTCACCGCCACATCGCCGACAAACGGCTGGCCACCGCTGCCGTCGTAAATGATGCCGTGGCGGAGGATGAGATCGTATTCCGGGTTCATGCAACTTTGTGGTGAGGTGGCGCATCCGCCGAAAGCGCAGAGAACGCCGACGAAAAGGAGGCGTGGAAAGTTCGGGTCAAGCATCACTCGACGTAGTCCAGTGAATCGAGACAACACCAGTTTCATGGTTGCGAATTGTTCGGCTGAGAATTAGCCCCAAAGGATTCTGATGCCGGTGTGGCTAGGCAAGTAATTACGAGGCCATCCAACTCGATCGCACAATCACGAACCTTTTCAGACCACTCTCGCCGCTCTGGAAAAGTATCGGCCATATTGTTGCAAACAGGCGCCAGAATGTAGAGGAGTTGAGCGAGTTCTTTGTCCACCAAAGTTTGGCCTTTCCATTGCCGGGTCAGTTCAAGAATCCCGGCGCGGAGCGACTCGTACTCTTTTTGATCGATGACCAGTTCACACCGGAGTCTGATTAAGAACTGATTATCCAACAGACGCTTTTTGAGGGCAGGATCGGTCGTATTCATGGCTGAATTACTTCTACGATAGCTTCAACATTCATTCTACCCTTTATTACCAATTCCGTATCTTTCGTCCCAGGCAAGCCTTCATTCCCTTCTGACGCGGCGCGGCTCAACGGATTTCCGCGCGCAGCAGGGGGCTTGAAAGAGTCAGCGTCGATCCGCTGGCAGTGTGCTGATGGACGGTCACGAGATCAATCGTGTCGGGTTTGCCCGGCAGGATTGCTTCGCCGACAAAGGTCGCGGGACCAGTCCGCCGCAACGGTGCGGACTGCCACGTATCGTATTCCATCGCGAAGGTGTAATCGGGATGACGGTTCACCGACCACCACAGGTCGTTTTTCTGCGGCTCCGCCTGGTCGGGAAAGGTGACGGTGACATGCAGGCGTCGTGCAGTTTTATCCCAATGTTGAGTTACCTTCGGCGTCGCGACCATCGGCCGCGCTTTGAAGAAATGGTGTTGTGCGAACGCGAACAAGTTCTCGTCCACCTCCGGCAGCGAGCCGACCTGTTTCAAAAATCCCGCCGCTTTCGCGCCGCCATGTTGTCCACCGGGCACGACGTAGATCGGCAGATTTGGAAAGCGGCGGCCCAGCTCGCGCAAACCGGGGCTGACGTTGTCGTTCGAGCCTTGGTTGTAGAAGATTTCCACGCCGCGCTTTTTCAGTGCCGGCAAATAGTTTGTTGTGCGGCACACTTCCCAGGCGAGCGTGGAGGCGGCTTTCATTTCGTCGTCGCTCCATCCGGCGGCGCGCGCCTCGGCCATGGTGATGCGTTCGTCCGCGCGAATTTTGTCGCGCGACACCAATGATTCACCGGCCGCGATGGGTGCGTTGGTGATCTTGCCCGCGCTTAGGTCGGCGAGGAATTGCTCGTTCGCCCGGGTGATTTCCGCAGCCCTCATGCCTTCCACGTACGGCCCGCCGGGAGGATCGATGATCGGCGCGACGACCGGCAGGATGGCTGTGAAGCGATCATCCGCGATGCCCGCCGCCGCCGTGGCCACGCCGGGCTTCGAGCCGCCGGTGGCGAGCACCTTCACCGGCTGAAAGACATCCTTCTCCGCGATCGCTGCGGTGAGCGCGCGCATGTCACTCAAGCCCCAAATCCATGCCGGCGTGTAACGCGCATCCTTGCTCTTCAAGAAATGCGTCTTCATCCCCACGTCGAGTTTTCCAACTGGCTCCATCGCGTCGATCGTCGTCATACCAATGAGCACGAGGCCCACGCCGTTTTCCTTCAGCAGGCGAAGCATCGCGCCTGCGGGTGATGCCGCCTTCAACTCCGCGCCCGTATTTCCCACGATCACATTTCGGCACGGCCCGCCCGCCGCCGGGGCGAGCAAGGTGACGGGCAGCCGCACTTTCTGACCCGGCCACCACTCGCACACGGTGATCTCAATGAGCTTCTGCCGGATCGCGGCATCCTTCGCCCAAGGATGCCAGTCTTCGACCACGCGTGTCTCCAGTGTGGAAGCATCGCGAACCGTCGCCATGTCGTAGCGTCCGGCGACCACTTTGGCGTGAAGGGCGGTGGTGAAGCAGGCCAGTGCGAGGGATAGAGCTGAGAGGAGTTTCATATTTGATCGGATGTGGTGAAAGCGGCGGAGCTTGAAGTGGGGGCGCTGGTCACGGAGCGAGTTGGTACATGATCTGCAATCGTGTTGCAAGATTTCGCGCACGACTCGGACGGGTTTGTTGTCCGTGAGGCGCGGCGCTGGCGAATTGTTGACGAAGATCAATCTCTGGTGGTCAAGGCTGAAAAAGTGCATCCGCGTGGCGTGATAATCGTTCGGGCTTTTCTTTCAGGCCAACCCTCACCCAACGCTGTCCGCCAAATCGGGGCAAGGCCAGTGGTTTTCCTTGAGATGAATGGCCGACTGTGCAAGATGTTGTTCACGCACTATGAAAACAACATCGACTTCCTCCTCCATTTCACCCGTCACGCGGCGCAACTTTCTCAAGAGCGGCGCGATTCTCACCTCCGGCGTCGCCGCGCTTTCGTGGCCCGCCCGCGCGCAGGTCAACCAGAACAGCAAGCTGCGCATCTTCCAGATTGGCGTCGGCGGCATCGGCGGTCTCCAGCGTAATGGCCTCAAGGGCCATCCGCAGGTGGAGTGGGCCGGCTTCTGCGACGTGGATTCGCGCGAGCTGGATAACATCAAGAAGCAGCAGCCCAACGCTTGGACGGTGAAGGATTACCGCGAAGCCTTCGCAAGCAAGGCCGGCGACTTCGACGCCGTCATTGTCGATGTGCCGGACTTTCACCATGCACCGATGATCCTCACGGCGTTCAAGCACAACAAACACGTCTATTCCCAGAAGCCGCTGGTGCATCAACTGGCGGAACTAAAAATGATTCGCGACGGCCTCGCCGCACGGCCCAAACTCGTGACGCAGATGGGCAATCAGCGCTCCTGCAACACGGGCCGGATGCAATCCGTGGAAATTCTCCGTCGCGGCCAGTTGGGCAAGCCGGTCGAGGCTTGGGTCTGGACCGGCGGTGTTTCTAAGGGACACTATTTCTCCGACCCGTGGAGCGCCTACACCCCCGCCCAGCCCGTGCCTGATTATCTGGATTGGAACTTGTGGCGCGGCCCCATCAGCGCCGACGTGCCCTATAGCGAAGACCTCGCACCACGGCGCTGGCGGGCATATTGGGAAACCGGCGGCGGTCAGCTTGCCGACTGGGGCTGTCATCTGCTCGACCTGCTTTATTTCGCCTACGATCTGCCGTCGCCGGAAGCCGTGATCACGCACACGCCGAAACCGTCGAACACGGGCCACACGTCGCACAACCAGAGCACGCTCACCTACGCTGGCGGCGGGAAGTTCGCGCGTGAGAAATTCGTGGTGCATTACAACGACGATGCGCTCCTGCCCTCCTTCGCCTCACTCGGCCTGCCGCCGACGAAAGTGGGCGCGAATTATACGATGGTCGTGTGCGAGGAAGGCACCTTGATGCTCGAAGCCGACGGCAAGATTACGATCTTCCGCAAGGGCAAAGTCGTCACCGACGAGCCGATGCCGGAAACCACGCCGCATAATCATTGGAAGGATTGGGCCGACAATTGTCTCGGCGCGAAGAAACATTTGTGGACACCGCTGACCGTTGGTTGGCGCATCACCGAACCGGCGTTGCTTGCGGTGAAGGCCACACGCTTCCCCGGCCAGGAACTGCGCTGGGACGCCGCGAACTTCCGCTTCACCAATCACGACAAGGCGAACGAGGAAATCCTGTCGCGCAACTATCGCGAAGGTTTCGCGCCGCCGACGGTGGGCTGAACGAGGCGGACTGCATAAATCCAACGCCTGCCATCAACGTCCAAATAAAAATGAAAACCATCATCGCGCTCGTCGATTTCTCTGATGTAACGGCCAAGGTCGTGAAGCAAAGCCGGGAAATGGCTGAAGCCTTCCAGGCAAAAGTCATCCTTCTCCATGCCGTCCCCGACGTGCCGGTGATCGTGGACATCGGCGTCGTTGCTCCCACCTTGCTGGAAACGCCCAGCGATCTGAAAAAGGAGGAGGATTACACCAAGTTGATCAACTTGCGCGACTCGCTGGCCAGTTGCGGGATCAGTGTCTCGGTGCATCAGTTGGAGGACGGCAACATGAAAAGCATCCTTGGTGAATGCGAACGACTGAATGCCGATCTCATCATCGTGGGTGCCCACCATCACAGCGCACTTTACCATTGGTGGATCGGCACCTGCACGGCCGACGTGTTGAAGCGGGCGCATTGCCCGGTGCTCGTCGTGCCCGCCGACGCAGATTGAGGACGGCGGCAGGGCATTGGCTTTGACGATGAACGCCGAGTGTTCGCGCTGACTTTCGCCATGAGGATGGCTCCAGTAAATCGTTGACCAAGGCGAGTGACAGTTGGAAGCTGCCAGCCATGAACCCATCACTCTCCATCACGGGTAAGTTCTCCCGCCGCCGCGCGCTCCAAGTGGCCGCGACGACTGCGGCCGGTGCATCGCTCATTCAGCGCGAGACGTCCGCGCAACTGCCGCGTTCGTTGGCCGAGCCGGATTTCAAAATCCGCAACCAGCGCATCCGCCAGTCGATCATGGGCTGGACGTTCAACCCCATGCCCACACCGGAGCTGGCGAAGTTGTGCAAAGACATCGGGCTGGTGGCGATGGAAGGCGTGGGCCGCGAGCATTACCCGCTGATCAAGGAGCTGGGCCTGCAAATCTCGCTCGTCAGCAGTCACGGCTTTGCGAAAGGGCCGTGCAGCCGGGCGAACCATGAGTCGGTTATCAAATCCTTGCGCGAGGCCATCGACGCGGCGGTGAAGTTCGGCTGCAACAAGGTCATCACCTTCACCGGCATGAGGGAGCCGGGAATCTCCGAGGAGGAAGGCGCGAAGAATTGCGTCGATGCCTGGAAACAGGTCATCGGCTACGCGGAGGAAAAGAAAGTGACGCTGTGCCTGGAACACCTCAACAGCCGCGACAATACGCATCCGATGAAAGGACATCCCGGCTACTTCGGCGACCACGTTGATTTTTGCGTTGAACTGATCCGGCGCGTTGGCTCGCCGAATTTCAAGCTGCTCTTCGACATTTACCACGTGGCCATCATGGACGGCGACGTGATCCGCCGACTGCGCCAGCATCGCGAAGTCATCGGGCACATCCACACCGCCGGCGTGCCGGGCCGCGCGGAACTCGACGACACGCAGGAAGTGAACTATCCCGCTGTGATGCGCGCGTTGCTGGAGATCGGCTACACCGGATATGTGGCGCAAGAATTTATTCCAACGTGGACGGACAAGGCGCTCGCGCTCCGTCACGCCGCAAAAGTCTGCGATGTCTGAACCGGAGCCATGCAGTTGAACTTCGGAATTCGGTTCAATCGGTCCATCGGTGAAAATCAAATGGACAATGACTATTTCAAGACGGCTTAATTCCCTTTACGCATGAAATTAAGTTTTTCGTTACGCATCGCTGGCCTTTCATTCATCTTGGTCGGTTTGGATTTGTTTTCCCTGACCAGCTTCGGTGCCAGCCCCGCAAACTCGCCCACGTCGCGGACGACTGGGCCACGGGCGAACGCAGATTGGCCGACGTATCTGGGCGACAAGGGGCGCAGTCTTTACTCGCCACTGCGGCAAATCAACCGGGAGAACGTGGCGCAACTCAAGGTCGCGTGGACTTACGACACCGGCGACAAAGGCGAGTATCAGGCGAACAACCTCATCATCAATGGCGTACTTTACACCCCTTCGCCGACCCGCAAGATCATCGCTTTGGACGCCGCCACGGGGCGCGAACTTTGGAAATGGGATCCCGCCACCGAGCGTTCTGGAGCAGGCCGGGGAAGGCAGCGCGGCTTGGTTCACTGGCAGAACAAATCGGGTGGCGAACAACGACTGTTCACCGCCGTGGGAAATTACTTGTTCGCTCTGGATACGAAAACCGGTGCGGTCATCCGCAGCTTCGGAGAAAATGGCTCGATCCACCTCGGCACGGGACTGGATGCCGAAGTCCCGCCCAACGTCGGCCTCAATACGCCGGGGATCATTTACCAGGACTTGATTATCATTGGCGGCGTCGGGGGGCCGGGGGCGGTCCGGGCCTTCGATGTACGGACTGGTTTGCGTCGTTGGATTTTCCATTTGATCCCACGTCCCGGCGAAGTGGGCTACGAAACCTGGCCCAAGGACGCCTACAAAACCGCCACGGGCCTGATGCCTTGGCCCGGACAATCGCTTGATGAAAAACGCGGCATCGTTTACGTCGCGACCAAGACGGCGGAACCCGATTTCTTCGGCGGCGAGCGGCACGGAATGAACCTGTTCGCCAACAGTCTGGTGGCTTTGGAAGCCGCCACTGGAAAACGCTTGTGGCATTTTCAGATCGTTCACCACGATTTGCTGGATAAGGATCTTCCATGTCCGCCGGTGCTGTTAACGGTGAAACACAACGGGAAGAAGATCGACGCGGTGGCGCAAGGAACGAAACACGGTTTGCTGTTTGTGTTCGATCGTGTGACCGGAACTCCACTCTGGCCCATCGAAGAGAAGCCCGTTCCGAAGTCGGATCTCCGTGGTGAAGAAGCCTGGCCCACGCAGCCGTTTCCGACGAAGCCCGCGCCGCTCATGCGGCAACACTATGGCGAAGCCGACGTTTCCAACATCTCCCCCGAAGCCAGAACGAACACCTTGGACCGCATCCGCGTCTCGCCCAACTTCGGACCATTCCCCGCGCCCAGTCTCAAAGAAACGGTCATGTTCCCTGGTTTCGACGGCGGTATGGAATGGGGTGGGGGCGCGGCCGATCCCGATGGAGTGTATTACGTCAATGTGAACGAGATGCCTTGGATTCTACAGATGGTGGAAACGCGCCACGCCGACGGCACTCCCCTCGTGCGCGGAGAGCGGGAATACATGCTTTACTGCGCGGCTTGCCACGGTTTGGACAGGACCGGCAATCTCGCGGGCGGTTTTCCTTCGCTCATTGATGTGATTAAGCGCCGTCCGCGCGATCAAATCGCCCAGATGACCAGGCAAGGAGCCGGACGCATGCCCGCGTTTAACCAGATACCCGAACCACAACGTGAAGCCATTCTGGACTACGTGTTGAATGCGACACCGCTCTCCGCCTCGCGCCGTGAGGACGGTGCCAGTGCTCCCGCGACTCCAAACAAAACGCCGGAGTATGCCTTCGGGGGATTCCGCCGTTGGCTCGACAATGAAGGCTATCCCGCGATCAAGCCGCCGTGGGGCACGTTGAACGCCGTCGATTTGAACACAGGTGAAATCAAATGGAAAGTGCCGCTCGGCGAATACGCCAAATTGAAGGCGCGCGGCCTTCCGCCCACTGGCACGGAAAATTACGGTGGCCCCGTGGTGACTGCAGGAGGACTGATCTTCATCGGAGCCAGCGCCGACGAAACCATTCGTGCTTTCGACAAGAATACTGGGGCGATTCTCTGGCAAGCGCCGCTGCCCTTTGGAGGCAATGCCACGCCGAGCACCTACATGATCAGTGGCCGGCAATACGTGGTTATTTCGGCAGGCGGAGGAAAATCAGGCCGTCCCGCTGGCGGCATGCTGGTCGCGTTTGCACTGCCCGAGGCGGCTCCGAAACGTTAGCTTTATGCGGAGTTTGTCCTTTCAAGATCAGGAATAAACTGTGAGATGTTCGGCGGCTACCGATTTGAGTCCCTGTGAAAACCGTCACGACAACCCGGCTTGAAGAACCAACCGCTGCGCTGACAGTGCCGTGGTACTGCTTCGCGATTGTGCTGGGGGCGAGTTGCATTCCCGTCGGCGTGTTGTGGGACATCTCCTGGCACGAGTCGATTGGGCGCGACACGTTTTGGACTCCGGCGCACATGGTGATTTATCTCGGCGGCATGATTCCCGGGTTGTCGTGCGGCTGGATTGTTTTGAAGACAACCTTTTGGGGAACTCCTGCGGAACGTGGCCGGACTGTTGGGTTCCTTGGGTTTCGCGGCCCACTGGGAGCATGGGTGACGATCTGGGGTGCGCTCGGGATGTTGACTTCGGCGCCGTTTGACAATTGGTGGCATGACGCTTACGGCCTAGATGTCAAAATTCTCAGCCCGCCGCACACCTTGCTGGCGATTGGCATGGGTTCCGTCACGATTGGCGCGTTGTTGCTGGTGTTGTCGTGGCAGAACCGGCTCGCCGAACCGCAGCGTCAGGGGGCGGCGTGGTTGTTCGTCTTCATGGGCGGAATCCTGCTCACGATGCAATCGCTGTTTCTCACCGAGTTCAGCTTTCCCAATCATCAACACGCGGAAATGTTCTACAAAGCCTCGGCGGTGCTGTATCCCGCGATCCTGATTTTCACGGCACGCGCTTCCACGTTGCGCTGGCCGGCGGTGACGGCGGCGGCGGTGTACATGGGGATTTATCTTTTGATGATCTGGATCTTGCCGCTCTTTCCCGCGCAGCCCAAACTCGCGCCGATTTACAATCCGATCACGCACATGGTGCCGCCGCCGTTTCCGTTGATCGTCATTCTGCCGGCGTTTGGGATTGATCTGATAATGCACCGTTTCAAAGCGGTGCCGGCGGCAGCGCGTACGTGGTGGATCGAGTGTGTCCGGGCACTGGGATTGGCGATAATATTTTTGGCGCTGTTTGTGCCAGTGCAATGGATGCTCTCGGCATTCCTCATTTCACCTGCTGCGGAGAACTGGTTTTTTGCCGGCAACCGGCTCTGGGCCTATTCCAGCAATCTCGGCGAATGGACTCATCGGTTCTGGAATCTGGAAAAGGACCCGTTCCGTTGGCAAACCATCGGGTGGGCTTTGGGAATCACCTGGCTGTCCGCGCTCTTTGGATTGTGGCGGGGAGAGTGGATGCGGCAGGTGAAGCGATGAAACGCTTCGGGATTATTCTGCTCACCTTCCTGTTCCCGCTCATCGCGTGGGCGCATGTGGGAAGTCCGAATGTTTTTTACGAAGGTAAGGCCGGCCCCTATCCCGTGCGCGTGGTGATCCGGCCGCCGAGTGTCGTTCCCGGACTGGCAGAAATCAACGTGCGTGTTCAGGGCGAAGGCGGACTGAAGGTGACGGCCCTGCCCGTTTTTTGGCGCGCGGGAAAGAAAGGCGCGCCGCCACCGGATGTGGCGTCGCTGGTTCCGGGGGGAACAAATCTGTACGCCACCACGCTGTGGTTCATGTCGTCAGGTGCGTACAGTGTCAATGTAGAGGTGTCGGGAAATTTGGGCCAAGGAACAGTCGTGGTGCCGGTGAACTCGATGGCGACCACGCGAAGAGATTTGCCCGTGGCAATGGGGGCGGCACTGGCGGTGATCGGCGTCTTTCTCTTCGGGATGGCCGTCTGGCTCGCAGGCGCGGAGCAAGGTGAAAGCCTGGTCGAACCCGGTGCGCCGATTCCAAGAAACGTGCGCGTGCGCTCCTGGGTGGCAATGGGAATGGCCACGCTGGTTTATGCGAGTGCCCTGGCCGGCGGTCGATATTGGTGGAACGAAGTGGACAAGGATTATCGCAATAACCGTTTGTTTCGCCCGCTTCAAGTTTCCGCCGCAGTACGGGCTGAAGGGCCGCAACGGATTCTGCGCTTGGTCGTCGATGAATCGGGAGATCCACGGCGCGGCATTGGCCCATTGGTGGCGGATCACGGCAAGATCATGCACATGTTTTTGATTCGTGAACCGGGGTTGGACGTCTTCGCCCACATTCATCCCATTCAACGCGACCGCAAGACGTTTGAAGTCGCTTTACCGCCGCTGCCGCCGGGCGGTTATCGCATTTATTCCGACATCACTAGTGAGTCCGGTTTTGCCCAAACCATGGTCGCCAGCGTCCAGATGTCCGAAGGAGCGAGTCCGGCGGAAGCGCGTTTATGGGAAATGTCGGCGCGCGATCCAGTGTGCGCTTCGCCGCAGGCGTTGAACGCGGCCACCAATCTTTTCCTGGCGCATGACTTGGATGACTCGTGGCACGTCGGACTGCCCGATGGGAGCCGGGGAGTCTCAATCGCGAGTGGATCCGGTGCGGGCGTCGGGACAGGCGTGCGGACCTGCCGCCTGGCCAACGGGTACAGCATGATGTGGAATTCGGGCGGGGCATTGATGGAGAATCACGAGGCCACCCTCCGCTTCATCCTGTTGTCCGCGCGGGGGGAGATCATGCGGCTGGAGCCGTACATGGGGATGTTCGGTCATGCCGCCGTACGCCGCAACGACGGCGCGGTGTTTGCGCATTTGCATCCGATGGGAACAATCTCCATGGCTTCAGTGCAGACTTTTGAAAAACGAGATCGCGTCGGAATCGTTTTGGAGAGTGATGAGAAACGCGGGCATCAAACCGGCACGACGGAATCGGTGTCATTCCCGTATGAATTTCCTCAGAGCGGCACATATCGAATCTGGGTGCAGGTCAAAGCCGGGGAAAAAGTTTATACCGGTGTGTTTGATGCCGAGGTGCAGACGGCCAAGTGATCGAGGTTCATTTTGACTGAGTTTTCAAACTGCCGAGTGAACCAGCCTTGACGAAACGATTCAGTTGAGCCACTCAGGAATCAATGATGGACAAGGGTGACTAACACGAAGGCACACGACGCATCCGTGTGGAACTCACCGTTGATTACGTTTGATCCGACACCTGCCATCCACACCAGCCATTCATCCTGTCTGTGTTTCATCCGTGTTCCATCCGTGGCTAAAGAATAGTTCCGGCATAGCGTTGCCAAGGACTGAGCTTGACCCCAAATTACTCCCGCCTAGACTAGCCGCGATGAAGCCGGTAGAAAACCAACTCTCCGTCCATTGCGTCGCTGCAAAAGCAAAGTCCAGTCCATTGTTTCCGTAGGTTGCTCACATGAACACACACTCTTTCATTCGCCGGGGATGCCTTGTCATCACCCAGTTCGTTTTGTCGACCAGCTTGGTTCTCGCGGAAACGCCCCGGGCGTTGCCCGCCGGCCAGCTTCCGAAGGATGCGCGACTCCAACCATTGAAGGATCTCAATGGATACTTTCCCTTCAAGCCGCCGACCGCGACCGCTGATTGGGAAAAGCGCGCCGAGCGGGTGCGCCGGCAAATGCTGGTTTCCCAGGGGCTTTGGCCGATGCCGGCCAAGACGCCGCTGAATGCGGTCGTTCACGGAAAGATTGAGCGCGACGATTATTCGGTGGAGAAAGTTTATTTTGAAAGCGCACCCGGCTTCTTTGTCACCGGCAATCTCTACCGGCCAAAGAATGCCAAGGGCAAAGTGCCTGCGGTGCTGTTTGCGCATGGTCATTGGCGGGACGCGCGCTTGTCGGAGTCGGGCGAGAACGAATTGCTCAACGAAATTGCCAGTGGTCAGGAACGGTTCGAGGAAGGTGGCCGGAGCAAGTTCCAATCAATGTGCGTGCAACTCGCGCGCATGGGTTGCGTCGTGTGGCAATGGGACATGTTGAGCGATTCGGATTCCAAGCAATTCTCCCCCGCGCTCGTGCATGGTTTCGCCAAGCAGCGACCGGAGATGAACACGACCGAGAACTGGGGTTTGTACAGTCCGCAAGCGGAAGCGCACGCGCAGAGCATCATGGGATTGCAGACCCTCAACGCGATCCGGTCGCTCGATTTTGTTTTGAGCCTGCCCGAGGTGGACAGCGAACGCATTGCGGTGACGGGCGCGAGTGGCGGCGGCACGCAGACGTTCATGTTGAGCGCCATCGATCCGCGCGTGAAGCTCGCGTTTCCCGCCGTGATGGTGAGCACCGCGATGCAGGGCGGCTGCACCTGTGAGAACGCCAGCCTGCTCCGGGTGAATACGGGGAACATCGAGTTCGCCGGCCTCATCGCCCCGCGACCTTTGGGGATGACGACGGCGAATGATTGGACGAAGGAGATGGCCACGAAAGGATTTCCCGAATTGAAGCAACTCTACGCGTTCCTGGGCGCGCCAGACAACGTGATGCTCCATCGCGCCGAACATTTCCCGCACAACTACAACGCCGTCTCGCGCTCGGGCTTTTACACCTGGCTCAACAAACACTTCAAACTCGGTTTCAAGGAACCGGTGATTGAACGCGATTATTCGCCGCTGAAAAAAGAGCAACTCACCGTCTGGGACGCGCAACATCCCGCGCCCAAGGCCGACGACGCAGACTTCGAGCGGAAGCTGCTGCGCGGATTGCACGAGGACGCGCAGTCGCAGTTGGTCGCAGCGGCGCAGTCGCCGGAGCGCTACCGCGAAATCGTTGGCGGGGCCCTCGACATCGTGCTCGACGGTGGCCTGGCTGACGCGGGTGAAGTCGAGTGGAGCCTGGCGAACAAGGTTGACAAGGGCGGGTGGTTGTTGATGACCGGTTTGTTGCACAACAAAACGTACCAGGAAGAATTACCGGCGGTGTTTTGTTATCCCAAACAATGGAACGGAAAAACCGTCGTCTGGCTCAGTGCCGAGGGCAAGACCGGTTTGTTCAATCCCGATGGTTCGCTCAAAGCCGAAGTGCAGAAGATCGTGGATTCCGGAGCCACGGTCGCGGGCGTGGATTTGCTGTATCAAGGCGAGTTTCTGGCCGACGGCCAGCCGTTTACCAAGACTCCGAAAGTGCAGAACCCGCGCGAAGCCGCCGCTTACACCTTCGGCTACAATCACAGCGTCTTTGTGCGGCGCGTGCATGACGTTATGAGCGTGGTGAAGTACGTGAAGACCCACGAGCGTCCGTCCAAGGAGTTGACCGTCGTGGGTCTCAATGGCGCTGGCCCATGGGTCGCCGCCGCGCGCGCGCAGTGCGGTGAGGCCATTGATCGTGCCGTGATCGACACGCAGGGTTTTCGCTTTGGCAAAGTGCTCGACATTCACAGCCCCGACTTCCTGCCGGGCGGCGCGAAGTATGGCGACCTTCCGGGAATGCTGACGATGGGAGCACCGGGCAAATTATGGCTGGCCGGCGAGGCGACCGAGAGTGTCGGCATGCTACGAAAGAGTTATGTTCAGGCGAACAGCGCCACGCGCCTGACGGTCTTCAACGGCACAGGTGTTGCCGCCACGAAGGCGGCCGTGGATTTTGTCCTTCGCGCTCAGGATTAGCCAGATTCCGCTCGCCGCCGGACATGTTTCTGCGGTCGCAGGTGATTGCTCGACTCTCCGAAAAAACCAAGGGAGGCCGGTGACAAACTGCCGCGCAAATTCCGCTGTCCGGCGAACGAAACGCAAAAACCACTTGTCGCTCGCCCACGGAAGCATAAAGTTATCGTCAATGAACTCAACGCAACGACATTGCTCCTCAAGCATCAAGCGTCAAGCCTGCGATCCATCAACGGATTTTTCTCATCAGTCATGAAACGAATCTTCCTTCTGCTCGTAATCCTTTGTTCCGTCAGGCCGGGCGACGCGGCCACGCCCGCCAAATTATCCAGAGCGCTCCAGACCATCCGTGCGGTCGGTTCGGAAGGGCGCGGAAATGCCCAGGCGACCGTGGCGTGGAAAAATATCGCCGCTGCCGAGGGCGCGTCCTTGCCGGTGATTCTTGGGGCGATGGACGGCGCGAATGATCTCGCCGTGAACTGGCTGCGCGGCGCGGTGGACACCATCGCCGGCCGCGAACTGGCCGCAGGGCACACTTTGCCGACTGCGGCTCTGGAGAAGTTCGTGCGCGACACAAAGCATCATCCACGCGCCCGCCGCCTGGCTTACGAACTCGTGGCGCGCGCGGAGCCTGAAAAGGCCCGTCGTCTCATCGTCGGCCTGCTGGATGATCCCAGCACCGAGCTGCGTCGCGACGCGGTGCAGGGTCTCATCGACGAAGCCGCTGCGCTGCGCCAGGCCGGAAAGACGAATGACGCCGCAATGAAATTTCAGGCCGCATTGAAGTCGGCGCGCGACGTGGACCAGGTGGAAACCCTCGCGAAGACTTTGCAAGAGTTGGGGCATCCGGTGGCATTGCCCGAAGTGTTCGGCTGGGTGCAGCAATGGAAGGTGATCGGCCCGTTCGACAGCACGGGCCGGGCGGGTTTTGAGAAAGTTTTTCCGCCGGAGCAGAACGTGGATCTCGCCGGTGAATTGGACGGCAAGAGCGCGAAAGTTCGCTGGCAGGATTATCGCGCGACGGGCGATTACGGGATGGTGGATTTGAACAAACCCTGCGGCGCGCTCAAGGAAGTGACGGGTTATGCCTACACGGAATTTTTCTCTGATAAAGCGCGACCGGTTGAACTGAGGCTCGGCTGCAAGAATGCCTGGAAGGTGTGGCTCAATGGCAAATTCCTTTTCGGTCGTGATGAATATCATCGCGGCATGGAGATCGATCAATACCGCATGGCCGCCGAGTTGAAGCCGGGGAAAAACACGATCCTCGTCAAACTTTGCCAGAACGAACAAAAGGAGGCGTGGACAGTGGAATGGGAATTCCAGCTCCGCCTGACCGACGCCCTCGGCACGCCACTCGTCTCCACCAAGCCATGAAACATTTTCTTTCCAGCCTTGTTTTCCTCAGCTCCATTCATCTCGCTCCGGCGGACTGGCCGCAATTTCGTGGGCCAAACGGAAACGGCGTGGCCAATGGCCCGGCCGTGTCTGCGAAGCTTGATGCGAGCAGCATTGCGTGGACGGCCGATCTGCCGGGTCGTGGTTTGAGCAGTCCGATTATTCTCGGCGATCGGGTGTTCGTGACGTGCTCCAGCGGGCCGAAACAAAACCGGCTGCACGTGATTTGTTTCAACGCCGCCGATGGCAGCAAGCGGTGGGAACGGCAGTTTTGGGCGACCGGCCGCACCATGTGCCACGATGTGACCAGCGTGGCCGCCCCGACTCCGGCGAGCGATGGCGAACGCATCTTCGCCATTTTTTCTTCAAACGATTTGGTCTGCTTGGACCTCGAAGGGAATCTCGTCTGGCTGCGCGGGTTGACGCTGGATTATCCCAATGCGAGCAACAGCCTCGGCATGTCGTCCTCGCTTACGGTGGCCGACGGCGTGCTGGTGGCAATGGTGGAGAACGACAGCGAATCGTTTACGGCTGGCATCGACGCGAAGACGGGCGTGAACCGCTGGAAACTGGAACGGCCCAAAATGGCGAACTGGACTTCACCCTCGCTCATCAAGTCGCCGTCGGGTGCAACGCATGTGCTGCTGCAATCCGGCAAGGGTGTCACCGCCGTGGAACCCGCGACTGGCCGGATCGTCTGGCAATACACCGAAGGTGCTTCGACGATTCCGTCCGGCACGGTGAGCGACGGCATTCTCTACGTGCCGTCGCAAGGCATCACAGCGTTGCAACCTTCGACCGATGGAAGTTCACCCAAACAACTCTGGCGCTCCGGCCAGCTTCGCCCCGCCACTTCCAGCCCCATCGTGCTGAACCAACGCGTGTTCACTTTGAACGATGCCGGCGTGCTGTCCTGCGGCGATGCGACGGACGGGAAACGGCTGTGGCAATTGCGGCTCAAGGGAAAATTCAGCGCCACGCCCGTGGCCGCGGGTGTGTTCCTCTATTGCGTGAATGACAAGGGCTTGTTGCAAGTGGTGGACACCACGCAACCCGAAGGCGCGGTGACGAGTGAAGTCGATCTGGGCAAGACCGTCCTCAGCACGCCGTCGATTTCCCACGGCTCCATCTATGTGCGCAGCGACGGCAAGCTGTGGAAGCTCGGCAAATCCTAACTGGACTGCGACCAAAATCGCGTAAGGCTCAAGTTGGTACGTCGTGTCATGGCGCTGGAATGAATTTCTCCGTCGCCAAATTCTGTCCTTCCGGGCTAGGTTGATCGCATGAAAACTTTTCGCCCTTATCTTCTCCGTCTGGCTCGGTTCGCTTGTTTGCTTGGGACAATGGTGTGCGTGGCGTTGGGGCTGACTTCAACTACCGTGATGGCGCAGGAGAAGTCCACCGAGGTGCAAATGATTCGCTCGAAGGTCGGCGAAATACCTATTCTGGTCATCGCGCCACTTGAAACCAAAGGCCGTCCGCTCGTGATCTGGCTGACGGGTTTTAGTGGACAGAAGGAATCGGTGGAAAGCCAGCTCCGCGAATTCGCAAACAAAGGTTTCGTCGCGTTGAGCTTTGATCCCTATCAACACGGTGAACGGCGCATCGAATCAAACGAGGAACTGGTCAAGCGCGTGCGCGGAAACATTCGCCGGAACTTTTGGCCTATCCTCGCCAAGACGGCGGAAGAAACGCCCAAGGTCATTGATTGGGCCATCAAGACCCTTGGAGTTCGCCGGGAAGTGGGGATCGGTGGCATTTCCATGGGCGGGGACATTTCAGTGGCCGCCGCCGGTGTGGACCCGCGCATCATCGTGGTCTCCGCCTGCGTCGCGACGCCCGACTGGATGCGTCCCGGTTCCTTTGAACCGCCTGGTGAACCGGACGCCGCCGCGCAAGCCGACTACGACCGGAGAAATCCCCTCACACATTTGAATCTCTACCAGCACCGTCCGGCCATCGCCTTTCAAAGCGGCGCGGTGGACAAACAGGTTCCTCCCGACGGCGGCGCGAGATTCGTGGCGGCCCTGAAACCGCTCTACGGCGAGCAGGCGGATCGATTGGTGGTAAATCTCGAATCTGACGTTCCGCACAAGTTCACGCCGCTGATGCTGGAGAACTCAACTGAGTGGTTTGTGAAATATTTGAAGCCTTGAGGTATCCGGCCACTTCTGCGGTCGCTGCAACAGCATTCACACCAGTTTCCAATTCCGAATCTCCGGCAGGTCTTCGCCGTGCTTCGCGATGTGTTGTTTGTGCTCGATCAACTTGTCGCGGATGGCTTGCTTGACCTTTGACGCGCGCTGGCCAAGTCGGGGCACGCGGTCAATCACGTCGGCCACGAGATGAAAACGATCCAGGTCGTTCATTACCACCATGTCGAACGGAGTCGAGGTCGTACCCTCTTCCTTGTAACCGCGCACATGCAAGTTCGGGTGGTTGGTGCGGCGATAGGTGAGCCGGTGAATCAACCACGGATAACCGTGATAGGCGAAGATGACCGGTTTATCTTTGGTGAAGAGCGCATCGAAGTCTTCATCGCTCAAACCATGTGGGTGTTCGCTCTGCGGTTGGAGCTTCATCAAGTCCACTACATTGACCACGCGGACTTTCAATTTTGGAAAATGCTTCCACAGGAATTCCACGGCTGCCAGGGTTTCAAGCGTCGGCACATCACCCGCGCAAGCCATCACCACATCCGGTCTGCCGCCCTTGTCGTTGCTGGCCCATTCCCAGATGCCGATGCCGGCGATGCAGTGTTTGATGGCCGCGTCCATGCCGAGCCATTGCGGCGAAGGTTGCTTGCCAGCGACGATCACGTTCACGTAATTGCGGCTGCGCATGCAGTGATCCGTCACGGAGAGGAGCGTGTTCGCATCGGGCGGTAGATAGACACGAATGATCGCGGCCTTCTTGTTCATCACGAGGTCAATGAAGCCGGGGTCCTGATGGGTGAAGCCGTTGTGATCCTGCCGCCAGACATGCGACGTGAGCAGGTAGTTCAGCGAAGCAATTGGGCGACGCCACGGAATCTCTCTCGTCACCTTGAGCCACTTGGCGTGCTGGTTAAACATCGAATCAATGATGTGAATGAACGCCTCGTAGCA
>JBKJSC010000215.1:0-4682 GCA_046593035.1 Limisphaerales bacterium
GGAATTGTTCTGCGTCTGCCATTCGGGCCAAAGGCCCTCTGCTCGCACCCACCACTTCGCGCGCCAGTCGAAATACGGCGGCCCGGCGTGGTGGGTGCGAGCAGAGGGCCTTTGGCCCGAATGGCAGACGCAGAACAATTCCTGCAGCGAACGGCGGCGGGCCATCGCGGTTGCAATCGGCGCGCCTCGTGGGCCGGGTCGCTGAGTTTGGGTCGCTGTGCAACCCCCCGAAAGGTGAGCTTATGACTAATTCCGACGACCGACATAACCGCGCCATCCTGCAGAAAATCGCCCGGCGGGTGATGGTGGAAAAAGGCTTGGCTCCGAGTTTTCCAGGTCCGGTCCTGGCCGAGCTCGCCGGGATCCATGGGCCGGCAAAGCCGGCGGAAGGCTCGGTGCGCGATCTCCGCAACTTGCTGTGGTGCTCCATCGACAACGATGATTCGCGCGATCTGGATCAACTGACAGTTGCCGAAGCCATCCCCGGAGGGAGCGCCAAGATCATGATCGCCATTGCCGATGTGGACGCGGTCGTCCGGCAGCGGTCGGCTTTGGACGATCATGCGCGGCAAAACACCACCTCCGTTTACACCGCGGGCGGGATATTTCCGATGTTGCCGGAGAAGCTCTCCACCGACCTGACTTCGCTCAACTTTGACGCCGACCGCCTCGCCATTGTCGTTGAAATAGTTTGTGCCGCGGATGGATCGCTTCAAAGCTCGGACGTTTACTGCGCAGTGGTGCGCAACCGGGCCAAGCTGGCCTACCGCAGCGTCGCCGGCTGGCTGGAGGGCAAAGGGCCGATGCCGGAAGGGATCAGTCAGGTCGGCGGACTCGCCGAGAATCTCCGGCTCCAGGACCAGGTCGCGCAGAAACTAAAGTCGGTCCGGCACGCGCACGGTGCGCTTCAGCTCGAAACCCTCCAGGCGCGCCCGGTATTTGTCGGCGATAAGCTCAAGGAGCTGGAATCCGAACAACCGAACCGGGCGAAAGAACTCATTGCGGATTTCATGATCGCGGCGAACGGGGTGGCGGCGCGCTACCTTGCGTCCAAAAACTTTCCGACGTTGCGGCGCGTGGTCCGCACCCCCAAACGCTGGGATCGGATCATAACGCTGGCCGCCGAGCACGGTTCAACGCTGCCCCCAGAGCCTGACTCCAAGGCCCTGGAGCAATTCCTGGTTTCGGCCCGGACCGCTGATCCGCTCCGCTTTCCCGATCTCTCCCTCAGCATCATCAAGTTGTTGGGTGCCGGTGAATACGTCGTCCAACTTCCAGGGGGCAGCGCGGCCGGGCATTTCGGTCTGGCAGTCATCGACTATGCCCACTCCACCGCCCCGAACCGCCGTTATCCTGATGTGATCACGCAACGGTTGCTGAAGGCCGCCCGGGCGGGAACCGCGTTGCCCTACGAACAGGATGAACTGGTGGCGCTCGCCAAACATTGCACCGAACAAGAGGACGCCGCTAAGAAAATCGAACGCCAGGTCGCCAAATCCGCCGCGGCCATGCTGCTGCAATCGAGGATCGGGGAAGAGTTCGACGCCATCGTCACCGGCGCTGCGGACAAAGGGACGTGGGTTCGCATCCTGCATCCACCCATTGAGGGAAGACTGGCGGGTGGTTTTGCCGGCGTGGAGGTCGGCCGCCGCCTCCGGGTGAAATTGATCCATACGGATGTGGAGCGCGGGTACATCGACTTTAACCGGCTTGGCTAAGAACATGGCGATCCTCATCAACCGGGTGGTTTTCCTGTTCGACGTGGACAACACGCTGCTGGATAACGACCGGGTCACCGCCGACCTCCAGCAGCATCTCGAGCAGGAGGTCGGCCCGCAGCAGGCGCAGTATTATTGGAAAATCTTCGAATCCCTCCGCGCGGAGCTCGGCTACGCGGACTACCTGGGCGCGTTGCAACGCTACCGTGCCGAGTATCCGCGCGACCCGCGCCTCCTGACCGTTTCACACTTTCTCATCAACTATCCGTTTGCCGACCGCCTCTTTCCCAACGCGCTCACTGTCATCGAACACGTAAAGCAGTGGGGGCCGGCCGTGATCCTCTCCGACGGTGATGTGGTCTTCCAACCGCGCAAGGTGGACCGCTCGGGACTGTTCGCCGCAGTCGCCGGGGCGGTGCTGATTTATGTGCACAAAGAAATGGAGCTCGAGGATGTCGGGCTACGTTACCCCGCCGAACATTATGTGCTGGTGGATGACAAATTGCGCCTCCTGACTGCGGTGAAGCGAAGCTGGGGATCCCGCGTCACCACAGTCTGGGTGCGCCAGGGCCATTACGCCGCCGCCCCGAAGATTCTGGCAAGCTATCCAGCCGCCGACCTCAACCTCGATCGGATTGGCGATCTCCAGCAATACGAGCTGGAGCAGTTGCTTCAGCCGGGAGTATTGAAATGAAGCCGGCCATTTCATCGGGCTGGCAAACTTTGATGGGCCGGCGGAGGCAGCCGTCGCTGAGCTCACCTCTGAGGTAATCCGACATTGGGGGGCGTTAGCTGACGAATACGATATGATTGTTCCGGCAAAAAAAAGATGGTTCTGCACATTGTGTGGCGGTTCATTCTGACGCAAACCAGCCCAACCCTGACTGCGACTGGTTCATCCAGGCCATAAACGCCGGTGAAAGAGCCTCGCGCAAAAATTCTCGACGGAAAGCTACAGGCTCCTGACTTCGTCACCCGTTGCTCGACTTCCCCGCCGCTTTGGCGGGCGTCGCCATGACTAAGCAAACAACAGCAACGCCAAGGTGAACACCACCCGGCGCGTGCTGATGAGATGCCTGAATGTCATAGGAGTGCGCCTGACGGCCTCTACATCCTATGCTGGGTCATGCGTTTCAATCCCTAAACCACGCTCGGTGATCTAGTAAATGATAAGGGTCTTTCCTAGTTAAGCGGGTGGGAACGGGTTGGAACACTAGGAATGACAATGCGAAACAAGTATTTGCGCCGTGCGCGCGTTTTGGAGCGGGATTTTCGGGCGGTGTTACGGTGTTTTGCACATGACGTGCCGGCGCTGACGACGGCCAAAATGTGCGGGGTGAACCAGAACACCACGCACCGGCTTTATGGTTTGCTCCGCGGGCGGGTGGTCGCCCTGGCCGAGGCCGAGGCGCAACCCTTTGTCGGCGGCATTGTCGAGATTGACGAAAGTTATTTTGGGCCACGCCGGGTGCGGGGACGGCGCGGACGCGGGGCCGCGAAGAAAATCCCCGTCATCGGCCTGCTCAAACGTGCGGGCAAAGTATTTACGCAAATCGTGCTGAACGGTTCTAAAACCGAGCTGATCAAGGTGGTGCACCACCAGGTCAAAGGGGCGACCACCATCCACACGGATGGCTGGAAGGCGTATGACGGCCTCGTGCTCGACGGCTTCAAGCACCACCGCGTGCATCACTCCGAAAACGAATTTGCGCGTGGACGACGGCACCTCAACGGCATTGAATCGTTCTGGAGTTTCGCCAAATCACGGCTCGCCAAGCAGCGCGGCATCCGCACCGGCAAGTTTTATCACCACCTCAAAGAATCCGAATGGAAATCTCTGCAAAAGTCCTTTGAACAATAAAGGTGCTGAAGTGCTCTGACCTCCATGCAAACTCCCCGCGACAACCAACCGACCTTTTTTGACTTGGCCGTGCAGCAGCGCGGGGCGAGCAACCGCGTGCTTGAAACCATCGCGCGCGAAGTGGATTTTAGCGCGGCCGAGGCCCGGGTCGCGGCCACCTACAGCCACGGCGGGCGTCCGGCCGGCCGCGTCGGCGTGCTGTTGCGCGTGATGATCCTGCAACATCTCTACGGCCTGAGCGATCCGCAGGCTGAAATCCAGATCAACGACCGTCTGAGCTTTCAGAAGTTCCTCCAGCTCGACACGCACGAGGCCGTGCCTGATGAGACGACCCTCTGCCGGTTTCGTCAGCGGCTCATCGACTGCGGCCTGCACGAGCAACTGCTGGCCCTGCTCAACACGCAGCTCGAAGCGCGCGGCTATCTCGTCAAACGCACTACGCTGGTGGACGCAACGCTCGTGGAGTCGAGCCGGCAACGACCGGCGGCGGAAACGGCGGCCAGCGGCACGGTGCCGGACGCCGACGCGAGCTACACGCGCAAAGGCGGACACACTTTTTACGGCTACAAGGCGCACGTCGCCAGCGACGGGGCGCACCAGTTGATCCGCGCCGCTGTCATCACCACGGCCAAGACCTACGACGGCGAACTGCTGCCGCGAATCACGCCCGCCGACGCGCGCGCCGTGTATGCGGACAAGGCGTATGACAGCCAGGCCAACCGCGCGTGGTTGCGGACGCATGGCATGGCCAACGGCATCTTGAAAAAGGCCGCGCACCATATCCACCTCACGCCGCGCGCCGAGGCCAACAACCGCCGGAAGGGAAAAGTGCGGCGGCACATCGAACGGATTTTCGCGCACTTGAAACAGTGGCAGGGCTACCGGCGGGTGCGGTATCTGGGGCTGGCGAAGAACCAACTGGAACTGACGCTCAAGGCGGTGGCCTACAACCTCAAACGGCTGGCGAAGTTGTTGGAACTGCAAACCGCGTGAGCCGCCGCCCGCTAGAGCCTGTCATGGACATTTGGCAAAGAGGGAATGGAGCATGAGGGTGACGAGGGCCAGCCAGTGATAGCTGACCAGCGTGGCGGCGAGCCGTTCGT
>JBKJSC010000238.1:0-50678 GCA_046593035.1 Limisphaerales bacterium
ACGGCGACGTCGAGCACGCCGTCGTTGATCCCCGACCCGGTGATCAGCTACAGCAGTCCCAACGCCACCGGCACGCTGACCTTCACGCCCGTGGCGAACGCCACCGGCATCGCGACCGTCACCGTGACGGTGAAGGACAATGGCGGCACGGCCAACGGCGGCACCGACACCTCCACGCGGTTGTTCCTGGTCACGATCCTGCCGGTGAACGACGCGCCCGTGCTCGCGCCCATCCCCGACAAAGTCATCAACCAGGGCAGCCTGCTGACCTTCACCAACCGGGCCACGGACGTGGAAGGCGACGCGCTGACCTTCACCTTGGTGTCCGCCCCCGCCGGGGCGAACCTGACCGCCAGCGGCGTCTTCACCTGGACCCCGGCGGCCAACCAGTCGCCCAGCACCAACGAGATCACCGTGCGCGTGACGGACAACGGCCAGTCGGGCAGTCCGCTGACCAATGACTTCAAGAGCGCGAGCCAGATGTTCAAAGTGGTCGTCAACCCGATGAACACCCCACCGCGGTTGAGCCAGCCAAGCGTCGCGGTGAACGGGGATTACCAGTTCACCCTCGTGGGCGAAGCCGGGCGGACTTACCGCGTGGAATACTCCACCAACCTCTTGACTTGGACCCTCCTCTACACCGTGCTCAACCCGGATGGTGCCATCCAGATCATTGACCCCGGCGCCGCCGTCAACCCGTATCGGTTCTACCGCGCCATCCGAACGCCGTAGCCCGGTTCGGATCGCGCCTGGCCACCCTTATTTGCCCAGGCAGAACTGGCTGAAGATGGAGTCGAGCAAATCCTCGGTGGTCGTTTTGCCGACGATCTCCCCGACGGCATTCACCGCGATGCGCAAATCCATTGCCGCCAGTTCGAGCGTTTGATTTGAGATCAGCGCGTCCATCGTGAGGCGCGTCGCGGCGCGCGCGCGGCGCAAAGCGTCCTGATGCCGGGAGTTGATCATCACCTGCAACATCTCGGCCTTGATCTCCCCGGCCCAGATGAGTTCCTTGATCGCGTCCTTGAGCCGTTCCAATCCTGCGCCGGATGCGCAACTGATCTCCACCGCGCCGCTCAATTCAAGTTTCAACTGGCGCGGCAAATCCGCTTTGTTCACGACAAGAATCCGTTTCTTCCCCGCGAACTCGCGCAAATAATTTTCATCCGCCGGGGTCAGCGGTTCGCTCGCGTCGAGCACATGCAAAATCAACTCGGCCTTTTCCAGCGATGCGCGGCTGCGCCGGATGCCTTCGATTTCAATCTCGTCCCCCGACTCTCGCAGCCCCGCGGTATCGATGAACACCACCGGGAGTCCACGAATGTTCGCGGTTTCTTCAATCGTGTCGCGCGTCGTGCCGGCAATGGCCGAGACGATGGCGCGGTCGTGGCCGAGCAGTTGATTGAGCAGGCTCGACTTGCCGACATTGGGCCGGCCAATGATGGCGGCCCGGATGCCCCGGCGCAAAATCTGGCCTTCATCCGCCGTGCGCAGCAATTCTCCCATGAACGCGACGCCCCGTTCGAGCCGCGCGATCAAATGTTGTTTGGTGTCGGGCGCGATGTCTTCGTCGGGGAAATCAATGTGCGCCTCGACGTGCGCGAGGGTCTTCACCAGGTCATCGCGCAGTTGGTTGATGCGCTGCGAGAGCTTGCCCGCGAGTTGTTCGTTGGCGGCGGCGAGCGAAAGCTCCGTGCGGGCGTGAATCACATCCGCTACGGCTTCGGCTTGGGCGAGGTCGATGCGCCCGTTGAGAAACGCGCGCTGAGTGAACTCGCCCGGCTGTGCCAGCCGCGCGCCGTGGGCGAGCACCGTGTCGAGCACGAGCTTGGCGGCCAGCAAGCCGCCGTGACAGGTGATCTCCACTGTGTCCTCGCGCGTGAACGTGCGCGGCGCGCGCAGCACCGCCACCAGCACTTCGTCGATGACACGCCCAGCATTCGCGATGCGCCCGTAATGCAGCGTATGCGTCGGCGCGGCGGACGGTTTCATGGACGACTTGCCGACCGGCACAAAACTTTTATCCGCCACTGCGAGCGCCTGCGCTCCGGAAATCCGGATGACCGCCAGCCCGCCTTCTCCCAGCGGTGTGGCGATCGCGGCAATGGTGTCGTCAATAAGCATTGGTCGAAGAATGGTCTCCCAGCCCTACTGTTATTGAGGTAAGTCTGTGAGATTAACTCTAATCAGCTGCGGCCCTTCCTTGTTGCGATTATACCATGTGAAGCGGACGAGCTGATTTGAAGTCATCAAGATGTAATTAATTCCCACCGGACAACCACTCGATTCCACAACATTTGTCACGAACCGGAAGTCGTCTTCTGTCGGAACACTGCCCCAAACAGTAAGACACCCATCTCGCCCAGTGTATTTCACAAAGTTGACTTGTTGAAATCGGGTGTCATCCCTGAATTTTTCACGCAAATGATTCGCGTGTTTCTCAGCCAGTTTCAGATTTTGAAGCTGCATTCCCAACGGCGAAATTGGAAAATACACGAAAGTGTAGAACGCCACGAAAGCAGCTACTCCGCCGACGCACAGCAGCAAATTCTTTGGTGTCGTCTTAATCATACTGATTCAGCGGCAACTCCCCGCCTGGTTCTCCGCCTCGCGCCCTTCGAGGAACAGCCGCGCCTTCTCGTAACTCTTCTTGTGCAGGTAGTGGAGCAAAGAGGGATCAGTGGTGCGCGGCAATTGGCGCGTAAGCTCGTCGATGCGTGCGAAGAGGGGCAGGAGACTCGGTTTGGAATTGGCCGACATCGTTCGCACCGCCGTCTCCAAGTCGAGTAGCGCTTGCAGAATGTTTTTTTCCGTTTCGGTCATCCGCCATAAATAGCCCAATCACTCCGGGAAACCAAGTGTTTCAATTGCCCGGCTCCCTCGGCGGATACCGGCGTTATTGCTTTGAAAAATCCCGTCGTGGCGAAATAATCCGGTGAATGACAACGAGCGCCAGCGCAACATCGCCGCAAATATATTTGGGCATCGAAGGCGGCGGCACCCGCACGGTGGCGTTGCTGGCGAACGAGCGCGGAAGCCTGCTCCAACGCCACGAGTTCGGCCCGGCGAATGTGAAACTGTTGAAGGATGCGGAACTGATCCGTCATTTTCGCGCGATCAGCGAAGCCTTCCCGCGTCCGAACGCCTTGGCCATTGGTCTGGCTGGCGCACGCGAGGAAAAGGATTGGCAACGTATCCGCATCGCCGCCGCAAAGGTGTGGCCGGGTGTGCCGTGCCACGCCACGAACGATTTGGAAACCGCGCTGGCCGCCAATGACCGGCGGTCACAGAGCGCCGCGACGGTTCTCGTTCTCAGCGGCACCGGCTCGTGCTGTTACGGGCGCGCGGCAGACGGGCGCATCGCGAAGTTCGGGGGCTGGGGCCACATTCTCGGTGACAAAGGTAGCGGCTTCGAAATCGGCCTGCGCGCGCTCAAGGCCGTGGTCTATTATTTCGACCGCGATGGCGAATGGTCCGAGCTTGGCCAGCGCGTTCTGCGCGCCTTGCAACTCAACGAGCCAAACGAATTGATCGGCTGGGTTCAAACCGCCGCCAAGGCAGACATCGCAGCGCTTGCGGTCGAAGTTTTCGCAGCCGCCGCTCAACGAGACAAAATCGCCACCGACATTCTGGCCGCGGCTGCTCACAGTCTGGCCAAAGACGCTGCCAGTTGCGCCCGGCGGCTCGCTAAAGTCGGAACGCCGGTTCAATTTGTTCTGGCCGGCAGCGTTTTGCTCAAGCAGCCGCGGTTCGCCCAAAAAGTCGCCCGCCATTTGAAAATGCTCTGGCCCAAAGCGCGGGTTTCGCCATTGAATCGGGAGAGTGCCTGGGGCGCGGTGGTGCTTGCGGCGCGCGAGTTTCAGGTTTCAGGTTCCAAGTTCAAAGTTGCGAAAGCTTTCGCCGTTCCCGCATGGCCAACCATGGACAACGAACCACAAACCCTTTCACCCACCGAACGACGTCATCCGCGTTCGATGCGGCTGGACCGGCTTTCCCTAGCCGCCGCGATTCAACTGATGCTCCGCGAGGACGCCAAAATCCCCGCCGCCATTTTGGCGGAGCGCAAACGAATCGAGCGCGCGGTGGGATTGATCGTGCGGGCGTTCCGGCGCGGCGGGCGGTTGTTTTATGTCGGCGCGGGGACGAGCGGGCGTTTGGGCGTGTTGGATGCGAGCGAATGTCCGCCCACGTTCCGCACGTCGCCGGAACTGGTGCAAGGCATCATGGCCGGCGGCCAGCGCGCGCTCTGGTCGGCGGTGGAGGGCGCGGAGGATGATGCGGCAGCGGGCGCGCGCGCGCTGCAATTTCGCGGCGTGGGCCGGAACGATCTGGTGGTGGGTATTGCGGCCAGCGGACGCACACCGTTTGTGTGGGGCGCGTTGGCGGAGGCCCGCCAGCGCAAAGCGGGAACAGTTTTGCTCTGCTTCAATCCTGGTTTGAAAATCCCGCGTGGCACGCGCCCGGACGTGGTCATCGCGCCGAACACCGGCCCGGAGATTCTCACTGGCTCAACGCGTTTGAAGGCGGGCACGGCGACCAAACTGATCCTCAACATCTTCACCACGCTGGCGATGGTGCGACTCGGCAAGGTGAAGGGAAACCTGATGGTTGATCTGAATCCGAGCAACGTGAAACTCCGCGACCGCGCGATCCGCATCGTCAGTGAATTGACCGGTGCTGACGCCGCGCGGGCAAAAGCCGCGTTGGAGAAAGCAAGTTGGATGGTAACAGCGGCGTGTGGAAAAATCCAACGCCAGCGCGTTTAGTTTTTCGCCCGCGTCTGGTAGGTGCGCTTGTGTCCGTTAGCCGGGATGGACACCGTGTAGGTCTTGCCCGACGGATCGACCGAAAGTTTGATGTAATTGGCTTCGCACTTTTCCACCAGGTTGGCGATGAATTCATCCGCGGTGTTGTTCGCCTTGTCGGCGCGCAGATTTTTGTGCAACTGATACATCGTTTTGACGGACGGCGTTCCTTTCAAGGTGGCGAAGGTTTCCGGATCGCAGCCTTTGGTGGTGCCATTATTCATTACGGTCACGGTGGGGGCGATGGTGCGTACGAGCAGCGGATTGTTGCTGTAATCCAAGCCGTGATGGTTGACCTGATACACGTCCACCTGGCCGATGAGATTGACGGGGCAAACCAGTTCTCCTTCCACGTTCCAGGAGAGGTCGCCGCCGTCGAGAAACCGGAATCCGCCCAGTTCGAGCATCATCACGACGCTGTTGGCGTTGTCCGAAATATCCTTGTCCTTAAGGCGCACGGAATCACACAACGGATTGGGCATGGGCGGCTGGGTGCGCGGGCGATTGAATACTTGCTTGGCCGCGACACAGCGGAGCGACAGTTTCGGCGCGTTTGGCCCTTCGGGTTGCTTGAGTTTGATTTCACCATCCGGACGGATGATGACGCGTTGCTCGACTTTCATTTCCCGATACGGTTTGACCAGCGTGAGAAACCTCGTGTCGGCGGGATTATTGTCGGGATTCTGCGGCGGGATGCCATTGTCGTACACTGTGCCGATCGGCATGAGCTGCGCCAATTCCGCCGCGCCACCGAAGTGGTCGATGTGAAAATGCGTCGAGAGATAATGGTCGATGCGCGTGAGTCCGGCGACCTTGGAGGCAGTTTGATGGATGCGCGCGGAATCGCGGCCGCCGGGATTTCCGGAATCGATGAGCACTGATTCGCCCGCCGGAGTGACGATCAAAGTCGAACCGCCGCCCTCGGAATCGATCCAGTAAATGTCGAGCATCTTGTCGGCCAGGTCGGCGTGGCAAGGGCTGGCAAACAGACAAAGAGTGGCGAAGGCAACAGCCCCGCAGGCAAGGTTGGATTTCATGCCCTCTTGTGAACCATATCGGCGGGGAAAACTCAACTCTTGCTTTGCGCCGGTAACACGAGATTTTTCTATTGCGTTTTTCTTATTTAGGTGCATTTGTCTTGATAAGCGCGAGCGTGAGTTCGTATTTTTCATGCCCCTCCTCAACGTCTGGTTTGAATGCCGGACGCCGATCAAAGCAATTAACGACGTCGAAATGATTTGAAACAAAAACTGAGCGCGCCCTGAAACCGGCGGGAAAAGGCCGTCTGCAACCATCAACGATCACTTGTTATGAGACTCAATGTAGATGACTGGCGCTTCACCACCTCCCCGGATCGGAATTGTGTCGTCGCGGTGGATTTGTATTTGGACAACGGCCAGCATGCCCGCCTGGAAGTGATTCCGCTGATGAACCCCAACGTGGAGGAAGACCAGATTCCAGAAATCGTGATCCTTTGTGAAATGCCGGGGGAGAAGTTGTTGCAACAGCCGGAGCCGCGTCGCTGGATTTCGCGCCCCGCCGACCGGAGTTGCGAATGGAGCACGGTCGAACTCACCCCCACGCTCATCCGCCAGATCAATGACCGGCTGGTGGTTCCCAGTTAAGAGCTTTGGCTTGTTCCTCGACCGCCTCCACCCCGCTCCATCGTCACCCAACTAGTTTTTCCACGACCTTCCCACCCACGTCAGTGAGCCGGAAGTCGCGGCCCTGAAAACGATACGTCAGCTTGGTGTGCTCCAGGCCGAACAGGTGCAGGAGCGTGGCGTGAAAATCATTGATGTGAACCGGATCCTTCGTGATGTTCCAGCCGATCTCATCCGTTTCACCGATGACCTGCCCGCCTTTGACGCCGCCGCCAGCCACCCAAAGGCTGAACGCATAAGGATGATGATCGCGCCCGGTCACATTCGTTGAACCACCGCGATTTTCACCCAGCGGCGTGCGGCCAAATTCCGATCCCCACACGACGAGCGTGGAATCCAGCAGCCCGCGCTGCTTCAAATCCTTGAGCAACGCCGCAATCGGCTGATCCGCCATGAGGCAGTTCTGTTTCAACTCCACGTCCAGGTTGCTGTGATGATCCCAGGAGGCATGGACCAGCGTGACAAATCGCACGCCCCGCTCGACGAGTCGCCGCGCGAGCAGGCAGTTTGTGGAAAATGACTTGAACTGCCCCGGTCCACCACCGCGCGAGGCCTTGACATCCGGTTGCCCGCGCTCAATGCCGTACGCTTCCTTAGTCGCCTTGCTCTCGCTGGAAAGGTCGATCAATTCCGGCGCGGCGGTCTGCATGCGGAAGGCCAGTTCATAGGCGGAAATGCGGCTCGCGATTTCCGGATCGCCCACTTGTTTGTGCCGCAGCCGGTTCAAGTCCGTCAACGCATCCAATCCATAATGCTGCATCTCCGCCGTGATGCCGGGTGGATTGCTCAGATTCAAAACGGGATCGCCCTGGTTGCGGAACAGCACCCCGGCGTACGTGGACGACAAAAATCCACTCGACCACAGCGACGCTCCCCCGCTCGTGCCGCGTCCGGCGGTCAGCACCACGTAGCCGGGCAGGTTTTGCGATTCGCTGCCGAGTCCGTAGTTCAGCCACGAACCCATCGTGGGGCGGCCGAACATCGCCGAGCCGCACTGCATCATCAACTGACCGGGATGATGGTTGAACTGATCCGTGTGCATTGAGCGGATCAACGCCATGTCGTCCGCGCACGAACCGATGTGCGGCAGCAAATCGGACAACTCCATTCCGCACTGCCCGTGCTGGGTGAACTTGCGCGGGCTGCCCATCAGCCGCGCGCCTTCCTTTTGAATGAATGCGAAGCGGACTTTTTCCAGCAACGAATCCGGCAACTTCTGTCCGCTCAACTCGTTCAACTTCGGCTTTGGATCGAACAAATCCATCTGACTCGGCGCGCCTTCCATATAAATGAAAATGCAATTCTTCGCCTTGGGCGCAAAGTGCGGCGGTTTGGGCGCGTGCGAATTGGCCGGAGTGGGCACCGCGCTGCGTTTGGACTCGGCGGCAAGCAAGCCATTCTCCGCCAGCAACGACGCCAGCGCGAGCGTGCCGACGCCGCTGGCGCTCGTCGCGAGGAAATCGCGGCGCGTCAGTTTGATGATTTCGTCCGGATCCATGTGCTCATTCATAACTCACTCCCGCATCACAAATTCATCCAGGTTCAGGATGATGCGCGCCAGCGCCACGAGTGTCGCTTTTTCCGCGCTGGCCTTGGCTTCGCCGACGATCTTCGCGGCGTTCTCCGGCTGACCTTCCGCCAGCCGCAACTGATCTTGATAGAACTGCTCAAGGCGCGACAGTTCTTCTCTGCCCGGTGGGCGCGACAGGCAACGCTCGAAGCCACGCTTGAGTTTCTCTTTCAAGTCCGACGTGTTTTCAGCTGCCATGCATTTGCCCAGCGCCTGCGCGCATTCGAAGAACACCGGATCATTCAAGAGCGTCAATGCTTGCAAGGGCGTGTTGGAACGCTCGCGTCGCGTGCAGGACACGTTGGAGTCGGGTGCGTCGAACGTCATCAACATCGGATATGGCACGGTGCGCTGGAAAAAAATGTAGAGGCCGCGCCGGTATTGCTCCGCGCCTTTGCTCTCCGGCCATGTCACCGAGCCGGCGTAACCCAGCGCCGCGATGTCCGCCGGCAAAGGCGGGCGAATGCTCGGCCCGCCAACGGCCGGATTCAACAGCCCGCTCGCAGTCAGATACGCGTCGCGCACATTTTCCGCTTCAAGCCGGAACCGGTTCTGTCGCGCGAGCCACACGTTGGTGGGATCGCGGCCCAGCAATTCCGGGCGGGTGTGCGACAACTGCCGGTAGGTCGCGGACATCACGATGAGTTTTATCATCGCCTTCCGGCTCCAGCCCAAGCCGGGTTGAGGGTTGGAAGTTGAGAGTTGAGAGTTTGGCTGCGAAGCGAAAGTGACCGCCAGCCAGTCGAGCAGTTCCGGATGCGACGGTTTGTCGCCGCGCAGGCCAAAGTCATTGACGGTGGGAACCAATGCCCGGCCGAAAAGGCTTTTCCAAAGGTGGTTCACCGTGACGCGCGCCGTGAGCGGGTTGGCGGGATCAACCAGCCAGCGTGCGAGATCAAGCCGATCCGGCTTCTCCGCGCGCGGTTTGAACGGATGCATCACCGCCAGCGTCGCCGGCAACACCTCGTCGCCTTTTCGTTGGAAATCGCCGCGGATGTGAACGTGCGTTTTCCGTCCGCTCGACTCCTGCGCAAGCACGGAAGCTTTGGTCGCCGGAAAGGCCGGTGCCGTCTTCTCGTGTGCGGCGATCTGATCATTCAGCTTTCGCGCGCCCGCGTCGCCCTGCTCGGAGAAATATTTTGCCAGTGCATCGCGCTGCGCGGGGCTGCGCTGTTCCGCCGGCGTGGTGAGCGCTGCCACAACCGCCTCCGGCATCAAGTCCGCCCGCAATGGCGCGGCGGAAGTCGTCGCCGAGAGCCGGAAGCGTGAGATCGTATGCGCGCTGCCGTATTGCTGGTCGAGGACGAACGCGAGCTTTGTTCCCGCCGGCAAATCCAGTGGCGTCTTCGTCTCGAAGACCGCGACATGTGCCCGTCGGGTTTCCGGAACAACAGCCCAGCCAGTCTTTTGCTTGTCCTCGTCGAGCGCGCCGCCCGGCAAAAAAGTGTCCTGCGAAAAATCCGCCGTGGCGTTGTGCAGCGGAACGGCGGAAGGCCCGGCCTTGACGGCGAAATCGGTCAGCACAAAATTGCTCGACGAACTGCGGCCCACCGCCGGACGCTTCTCGCTTTCCGGCAGCACTTCGAGTCGAAAACCGGTGGCGCCCTTCAATTCGTCCGCCTCGACTTCCACCGTGTACGTGTCAATGTCCACCGCCTTGCCGCCGGCGATGATGGATTTGTCCTTCTGTGTTTTCAGCGTGGAACCATTCGCTGCCAAGGCCCGCTTTGGTTCGAGTGTAACCCAGGTCGCGGGAGTGATTCGCGCCGTCTTTTCCCAGGCCGTTTGCTTGGCGGGCAGTTCGTTCTTGAGGTAAGTGGCGAGGCTCTCCTTCAACTTTGCGTCCTGCACGTCCCAGGTTTTTTTCGCCGCTTCATACTGCGCCAGTTCCGCCGGTCGCGGCGCCGGAAGTTCTTGTTCCGACGCGTCGTTGAAAAAGGCAAACATTTGGTAAAATTCGCGCTGACTTATTGGATCGTATTTGTGCGAGTGGCACTCGGCGCAACCCACCGTGAGGCCGAGCCACACCGCGCCGGTGGTCGTGACGCGATCCACCGTCGCCTTGCAACGGTATTCTTCCTGATCCACGCCGCCCTCTTTGTTGGTCAGCGTCTGGCGATGAAACGCGGTGGCAACTTTTTGCCCGTGCGTCGCGTTCGGCAACAAATCCCCCGCGAGCTGCTCCAACGTAAACTGGTCGAACGGCAGGTCGCGGTTGATCGCGTCAATCACCCAGTCGCGAAAGAGCCAGGCAAACGGCCGTGCGGTGTCTTTCTCGTAGCCGTCGCTGTCGGCGTAGCGGGCAAGATCGAGCCAGTGGCGGCCCCAGTGCTCGCCGAAATGCGGCGAAGCGAGCAGGCGATTCACAAGTCGCTCGTAAGCGTCGGAACTTGGATCGTTCACGAACGCCGCCACGTCCTCCGGCGAAGGCGGGAGGCCGAGCAAATCCAGCGAAAGCCGGCGAATCAACGTCACGCGATCCGCTTCCGGCGACGGCTTGACCTTTTCCTTTTCCAGTCGCGCCAGAACGAAGGTGTCGATCGGGTTGCGAACCCATTTACTATTTTTCACCTTCGGCGTGGGCGGGCGCATCGGTGCTTTGAAAGCCCAGTGTTGAGAAATGGAGGGTTGAGCGTTGGAGATGGAAGGTTGATCCGGCCAGTTGGCACCGGTGTCGATCCAGGCGCGCAGCAGCGAAATCTGTTTTTCCGTCAACCGTTCACCTTTCGGCGGCATCAGCTTGTCCGGGTCGAGGCCCGCGACGAGTTTGATCAACGCGCTCTCCGCACTGTGGTTGGGCAGGATGACTTTGCCCGAATCGCCGCCCGATAGAGCACCGGCCTTTTGATCGAGCCGCAAGCCGCTCTTTTGCTTCTCCGC
Organism: Limisphaerales bacterium; assembly: GCA_046593035.1. Lineage (GTDB taxonomy): Bacteria > Verrucomicrobiota > Verrucomicrobiia > Limisphaerales > JAYTXL01 > JAYTXL01. Next base: position 10,920 of record JBKJSC010000238.1, read on the forward strand.
GCCGTGGCACGAGTAACACTTGCTGGCGAGGATCGGCTGGATGTCGCGCGCAAAATCCACCGTGCCTAGGGCGGACGGCGGCAAGGCCGCGAGAGACGCAGCCTTCGGTTTGGACGACGCGCCCAGCGCGAGCAGCGCCAGCAATGGAATGATTGTGACTATCGGCTTGTTCACGAGTGTCGTTGAAAATAATTCGTTTTCTGCCAACGGGCAACTCTCAAGGTTCGGAGACGGCTTCAACTAGGTTCGTTCAACTTGTCCGGCGCGTCTCAGTTCAAATAAAAAAACTCGTTGGTGTTCAACAGCACCAGGCAGAAAGCGGCGAGCGCTTTGTGCCTCGCCTCCAAGTTCTCCGGTTTGTTCCCGCCCGATTCGATTTGGATTTGCTGTTGCTGCGCGGCTAGAAATTGCAGCGCTTCGCCGAGTTCCTTCGCCGAGGGCGGACGGCTCAACGCCAGTTCAAAAGCGCGGAGGATTTGCGTCCTCACCTCGCCACCCGCTTCGCGTAGCAACCGCGTGGCAAAATGCTGCGCCTGCTTGCGCGTGAATTCCCCGTTCAAAAACGTGAGCGCCTGCGGGCCGGTCGTGGAAACCATCCGCTGTTCGCAACTGGCGGCGGTGTCCGGCGTGTCGAGCAGTTCCAACTCCGGCACCGCGAGACTGCGCTTGACGAAAATGTAGATGCTGCGGCGCGCCACCTGGCGCTCGTCGGATTTACCCCAGCCATTGCCAGGCTTGTCCTGGCCGGCCAGCACCGATGGCGGGAGGGGCGGGAAAACACTGGGTCCGCCGCGCTGTCCGTTGAGTTGCCCGCTGACCAGGAGGATCGCGTCGCGCACCGCTTCGGCTTCCTGGCGGCGCGGCTTCCAGCGCCAGAGCAGGCGCTCGTCGGGATCACGGCGCCCGGCCTTGGCGTTCGGCGCGGAGGACATCTGGTAAACGCTCGAAAGGACAATCTGCCGGTGCAGGTGCTTGAGACTCCAACCGGACGCGATGAAATCGCGCGCCAACCAGTCGAGCAATTCCGGATGGCTCGGCTTTTGTCCCATCACGCCGAAATCATTTTCCGTCGCCACCAGACCTTCGCCAAAATGCCATTGCCAGACGCGGTTGACGATGACGCGCGCCACCAGTGGATGCTCCGGTTGCGTGAGCCAGCGCGCGAGCCAGAACCGGCGGCCCGTCGATTTTGTTAGCGGCTGGAGTGGTGTCATCTTCTGGTTGACCAAAATCGCTGGCACGCCGGGCGCGACTTCCTCGCCGGGCCGCGTGGGCACGCCGCGCTTGAGCACGCGTGTGGGCGGCGCTTGCGGCGTGTCCTCATACCAGATGTAGGCCGTCGCGGTTGGCTTGGGTCGGGCGGCATTGAGAGCCACGAGCTGCTTTTGCCAGCCGTCCAATTTCTCCTTCTGGTCGGAAGGCGCTGCCTCGCGAATTTCCTTGTTCAACGCTTCTTGAAATTTCCTGACCAGCTCCTGCTGCGGTTCGGTTCGTTTGGCTGGCTCGGCTTGAAAGGCGGCGATGGCCTCCGCCGACAAAGCGGTTTTCTTGGTGGAGAAAAGTTGCGCCCGAAGGTTCGGGTTTAATTCGTCGATCTGCCTTTGCACTGCGGCCACTTCGACATCGGCTTTGGCCGTGGCGTCGGCATACACCTTTAGTTCCGCCGCCGTGCCGACCGGAAGTTCAAATTCATTTTTGTGCGTCAGGGAAATTGCCTTCTGCGGGCGCTTCAACGGTTCGAACAACGCGAGCACCCGGTAATAATCAACTTGCGAGAAAGGCTCAAACTTGTGGTCGTGACAACGCGCGCAGCGGAGCGTCTGGCCAAGAAACGTTGTCGCCGTGACGCCGAGGACGTCATCAAGCTGGTCGTAACGATCAAGCAAATGATCCGCCGGTTCATCGTCCCAGGTGCCGAGGCGCAGGAACGTCGTGGCGATTTGCGTCTCCGCGTTGGAACCTTCCAGTTCATCTCCGGCAAGTTGTTCGGTCAGGAAGCGGTCAAAGGGCTTGTCGCGGTTCAACGAGTCAATCACGTAGTCGCGATAACGCCATGCGCTCGGTTTTGTGCCGTCGCGCTCGTAGCCGTTGGACTCGGCGTAGCGAACGACATCGAGCCAGTGCCGCGCCCAGCGCTCGCCGTACGCCGTTGAAGCCAGGAGGCGCTCCACCACTTGCTTGAACGCGGTCGGAGATTTGTCCACGAGGAAGGCGGATACTTCTTCCGGCGTCGGCGGCAGGCCGGTCAGATCGAACGTGACGCGGCGCAACAGTGTGCGCTTGTCGGCGGCGGTGGCGGGCGACAAACCCTTTTGCTCCAACTTCGCGAGAACGAATGCATCGACCGGACTCTTCACCCAGTCTGTTTTTTTTACCTTGGGCACCGGAGGATTCGCCATCGGCTTGAAGGCCCAATGGTCGGCGGTGTTCTTGGTCAGCAACGGATCCGCGCCATCCGGCCATTTCGCGCCTTGATCGATCCACGCTCGCAGCAGACCGATCTGCGTGGCGGAAAGCCGCTCGCCTTTCGAGGGCATCAGCAGATCGGGAACCAGATCGGCGACGTAGTGGATCAACGGGCTGTCGGCACTGTTGCCGGGAACGATGGCCGGGCCGATGTCACCGCCCTTCAAAGCGACGGACTTCGCGTCGAGGCGATAGCCGCTCTTTTGCTTTTCCGGCCCGTGGCAGGAGTAGCAGGCCGACTTGAAGATCGGTTGGATGTCCTTGGCGAAGTCCACCGGGCGATTGGCCACCGCCGGCAATTTCGATTTGTCAACCGCAGCCAATGCGACGCCAAACACACCGCTCCAAATCACCATCACGGCTGAACAACCAGTGGCGTAACGGGTGAACTGAAAGGAACGGCTCATGTCATTTCGGTCTCAACTCAAGACCGCGTAAAGATAATCGCTGCGCCCGTGGGTCTCAAGATTCTGCCGCCAGACGGCGTCGAGGGAAGGGTCGAGGGCGGGGATTGTGCCCAGCCCCGAAGGCCGCCGGTCGCGCAGCCAGACGAGGCCGTTGGAGAGATCAAACCGGTGCTTGAAATGAATCTCACAGTTTGTGAAGCCGGCTAGCCGGGCGAGATTCTTCAGCGAGGCGGCATCAAAATACCAGAGGTGGACTTTGCGATAAAAGAACGCGGCGTACGCCGGACAGATTTCGAGCAAGTAGTCATTCGCGTTCGGCGTGCTCACAAGCAGTTTACCGCCGGGTTTGAGCAGCGTCTTGATTTCGGCCAGGAATTCGCGTGGTTGTTCCACGTGCTCCACCACACTAAAGCTCACCGCGAGATCAACCTTGCCGGCCAAGTCCCCGGTCGCCGCGACGGTCGAGGGGAAAACCTGGTGGCCACGTTGTTTCAGCGAGGCATGGTAGTTTTCATTTGGCTCCACCGCGATGGTTTGCGCGGCGACGCCTTTCACCAGATCGAGAAACGGCCCCGCCCCGGCACCGATGTCCGCCAGCATCTGCCCGCGCAACGCGTGCAGGCCGAGGATGTCGAGCTTCGCCGGCTGCTCATCATCGGTAAGCTGAAAATACTTATCGACGGCGTTGCCCTGGTCGAGGTCCGCGCGGTATGCGCCCGAACGGTAATACGCCTCGATGTCCTCCATGATGGGCGGCAGGTGTTTGGCGCCGCATTCATCGCAGCGGGAAATGTCGGCGACCTGGTCCGACACCTTGCCGAACGAGCCCATGCGAATGGGGCCGCTGTAAAACGGTTGCACTTGGTCCGCGCCGCAAATTAAACAAGGTGCCATGGCCATGCTGGGTGATGGTTAAAGGACGGTGGGGGTTGGTTTCCGATTCACGTAATGCAGCGTTTTCTGCGCGTATGGAGTGAGCTGGGCGACCTTGCGGGCAATGGCTGCCGCCGTTCCCGGCCGGCCGTAAATGGCGGAAGGCGCGTAGCGGCCGTGTTCGAGTTGCTGGCGCGCGGCGCGTTCGATGTCTTTTTGGCGCGGCTCGACGCGGAGCACCGAAGGCGACCATTCACGCCCATCCTGGCGCGAGCCGACGAGCACGACGGGTGTTCCGAGGAAGGAAGTTTCGCGGACGAAGGAGGACGAGTTGCCCAGACAACAGGCGGCGTTGTTCAGCAACGGAACATAAATCTCCGGCTCTAGATTTTTGTAAGCGTGCAGCGGAAATGAAGGGTGAAATTCTCGAAACCGTCGGATGGCCTGGGAAACGCGGTCCGCACCGGCGTCGATGTTCGGCCAGAGCAACACGGTTTGCCGGCCAAGACGGAGCACCGCTTTGAGCAATTCCTCCATCTGCTCTTCCTGATGTCCGATGTCCGTGGTGACAGGATGAAAAAGCACGAGCAGATAGGGCTGGCTGAAATCGATGGGAAGGCCGACGCCCAACTTTTTCAAAACGTCCTTCGGCAGTCGGGCAGAGGCTTCCCGCACGACATCGCAACACGGGCAACCCAGCGGAAAAACCGTCGCCGGATTTTCGCCCATCGCCACCAGGTAATCCGCCGAACGTTGCGTGGCGGGGAAATGATAGTGCGCCAGCTTGGTGATGGCGTGACGGGTGGATTCGTCGATGGAACCGGAGATCTCCCCGCCCTGCAGGTGAATCAGGCAGATATTTTGGTAGGCCGCCGCAATCGCTGCGGCCATCGCCTCGTAGCGATCGCCGATCACGAGGACAAAATCCGGTTTCAATCTTTGGAATTCGGAGCTAAATTCGATGACGCCCAAGCCCACGGATTTCGCCATGGTGATTGCCACGGAGCCTTCGACTTCCAGGTAAACTTCCGAGTCAATCGCGAAACCATCGGCGGCCACCACGTCGCGGGCGCGGCCAAAACGGTCGAGCAACATCGTGCCGGCACACACCGTCTGCAGGCGCACGCGGTGCTGGCTTTTGAGCGCCTGCATGACGGGTTTCAACCGCCCGTAATTGGCGCGATCCACCAAAACAACGGCAACTTTTTTCATAACGATTTACGATCTCCCATCGGGAGTTTTCTGACTTCCGCGTAATAGCGCGCCAACTCCAGTTCCTCCGGTTCGTCGATGTTGAGGAGAATCCGGTTCACGACGTGCGCGCGTGTGTTGGCGGTGAAGATGGCCCCATGTTCCAGCAGACACTGGCGGGTGAGGGCGTAACAAGCGCCGTTGCGATAGTAAACAGGCGACAGGCTTTGCCGTTGCTTTACGCCCGCTCCGGCCCCGGCGTAAAACACGAGCCGCGCCTCCTCGATCTTCAGCAGTTTATGCGGATGAAACTTGGTGTCCGCGCGGTTCACCGACACGACCGAATCTGCTCCTTCGTTGGCCAGCAAATCCACGCAGGCGATCAAATCCTCCGGCAACCGGAACGGGCAGGTTGGTTCAATGATCAGCACGACGTCAAACTTCTGACGGTAACATTTCTCCGATTCGGCCAAGGCGTGCTGCAAGGTTTCCACCGCACCGGTGCTGTCCTGGCTCAAAGCCGCAGGCCGGAGAAACGGAGCTTCCAGTCCGTGGCGTTTCGCTTCTTCGGCGTAGGCCGGCGAGTCCGTGGAAATAGTGGCGCGGTCAATCCAGCGGCACTCCGAAGAGCCGAGTACCGCCGCCGCCCAGCCAATCAGGGATTTGCCGGCGATGACCTGCATGTTCTTTTCAGGAATTCCCTTGCTGCCGCTGCGGGCAGGCACCACCGCGAGAATGGATTTTCCGTGGCGCATGAATCAAAGGGCGACCGCCGCGCCCGTCTCCGAGCTTTTGCGACACGCGTCCAAAACCTCCAGCACCGCGAGACCATCAGCCACCGAACAGGTGGGCGTGGGCGTTTCGCCGACCACGAGGCGGAGAAATTCCCGCGTGGCACCCAGAAACATTTCGTTGCGCTTGCACGAAAACGATTGCACCTCCCATTTCGGCTCGCCGGTTTTGCCCAGCTTCACAGTGTTTTCTTCGTAAGACCAGGCGAGCGTGCCTGCCTCGCCCACAGCGGTGATGCTGCGCTCGTATGGACGGCCGATCAAATCGAGGTGGAGATTCACGCGCAGGCCGGAAGCGTATGAGACGAGAATGTCCACGTTGTCATCGGTGTTGATTTCCAAGTCCGAGATTTTTTCCACTCGCGCGAACAGATTCGCCGGACGGCCCAGCATCCAGAGCATCAAATCGATGAAGTGACTTTCATCCAGCAGCGCGCCGCCGCCCTGCTCCTTGCTGGCCATGAAAAAATCCTGGTAGCGCTCCCAGGGATGCCAGTCCGCCAGATGCGCACTCATCACAAAACGCAGGTGGCGCACCTGGCCGATCTCCCCCGCATACAAGCGGCGGCGAAATTCCACCACCGGCGGCCACCAGCGATAGGTGTAGCCCAGCAACACACGAGCGGAAGCCGCTGCGATGCGCTTGGCCGAGGCGGCGTCCACGCTCAAGGGCTTTTCGCAAAGAATCCACCGAGACGTGGCTGCCACTTGCAATATCTGATCCACGTGAAAGACCGGCGGTGAGGCGATCACGAAGCCGTCGTAGGCGGCGGCAGGAATCGCCCGCTTCAAGTCGGTGAAATTTTCCACGACCGTCCCTTCCTCCACGGCTTCTGTAAGACGATCCGCGCGCGGGTCAACGCAACTGACGTGACAACCCAGTTGCCGCAAATTGCGCGCGTGCCGTTTGCCCACGGAGCCGGCGCCGATCACCAGAATATGCAGGTTGCTCATCGGAGTTGCTGGGTTATGAGTTGATAAGTTTCCGCGTCAAATTCGCATTCGATCAAGCCCGGCCCGGTTGCTTTGCACCATTGATCCACCGCGCCGACCAGTTCCTCCGCTGAACGGGCGGCGGCAGTGAACAGCCCCATGACATCCGCCAGCGCGCGGAATTTGCGGTCGCGTAAAATCAACGGCGCTTCGGTCCAGCCCTGACTCCGTGCGCGTCCGAGTATGCTGCCGAAATGGCCGTCTTTCATCACCAGCACGAGCAGGCGGAATTGCTGTTCCACCGCGAGCGCCAATTCGGAAAAGTAACTACGCAATCCGCCGTCGCCAACCCACAAAATCACCGGGCGCTGGCCGGGATTCAAGCACGCGCCCAAGGCGTAGCCAAGTCCGACGCCCATGAACCGTCCATTCGGCGTGCCAGTGAAATCCAGTTCACTGCGGGCCAGCAACGCGTGTTCGGCCACGACGGCGAAATTGCCGGTGTCCACGACGTGCGCGGCTTCGGGCAATTGTCGCTGCGCGGCCTGCATGGCTTCAAAGGGCGACCAACCACATTGTTGCAAATGCTCAAACAATTTTCTCCGGCCCTCGGCAATCAAATCCTGCCCCCAGGATTTACCCGCGCAGAGATCCAGCAGTTCGGCGATCTCGGCGTCGGAAAGATAAATGATGGGTTGCCCGAAAACATTTCTGGGAAAGATGGATTCCAGTTCCGCCGTCGCGCTATCCACGACGATAGTTTTGGCGTGAGGCATTCGCGGCGACAGTACTTCACCCGATCGCACGCCCAGCGTGATGACCAAATCCGCGGCCGGGAGGATTTGGGTTTCCATCGCGGCGGACTTGCCATCTCCGGTGTAAATGCCCGCAGCATTCGTGCTTTCTTCCGTCACGACGCCTTTGGCCGCAACGGTGGTGAAAACCGGACACGCCAGTTTCGCGAGTGAACGTCGCCAGCCAGCGCGCAGCGCCAACGAACCGAGGATGACGACTGGCCTTTGCGCCTGCCGAATGGCTTCGCGCCACGGAAACTCCGAAGCTTTGATGGTAACGCACGGCGCGCGCCGCACTTCCGGCCCGGCCGCGAGATCCACATGAACCGGTCCGGGAAATTCCGCCGTGGCCCGCTGCCAGCAATCATCAAAGAAACTTTCCGCCTCTTGGAAAGGTTGAACGGAACGGACAAATCCGCCGCAAACACCCGCGTGATCAAGCCGCTTGTGGGCGCGCCCGCGATGTTCTCCCGCCGCGTAGGCCTCCGAGACGGAAAGACAGGCGTATCCTTCGTAGCTGTTAGAGAGGAGGGCCGGTGCCAAGTTCATGAAGCCGGGGCCTTTGATGGATACCGCCAGCGCGGGTTGTCCGGAATGACGAGTGCAGGCCGCCGCCATGAGCGCCGCCGTTGCTTCGTGGCCGGTCGTGATGAATTCGCCGCCGTGCCGTGTCAGTTCATCGATCAATTCCAGGCTCGGCCCGCCGCCAGGAATGCCAAAAGCGTGGCGGCCGCCGGCGGCGATGAATCGTTTGGTGAAATGGCCGAAGTGCATGAATTCTATTGGGCCAGCGTTTCTTTGATGCGCCGCGCGGTGAAGCGCAGGACAGTTTCCAAGGCGTCCGGACTGAAACCACCGATATGTGGGGTGATGACGCACTGGTCGTGCGTTTGCGCGTATTGCCAGACCCGGCTCTGCGTGACGTTCGGTTCGCCTTCGATCACGTCGAAACCAAATGCGCCCAGCCGTCCGCCTTCCAAAGCGGCCAGGAGCGCGGATTCGTCCACGACCGCACCGCGCGCCGTGTTGATGAGGATCGCGCCGGGAAGCATCAGATCAAACTCCGGGGCACCGATCAATCCGCGCGTTTCGTCCGTGAGATGCACGTGCACAGAAATGAAATGAGCGGCGCTCAACAGTTCCTGAAGCGACACTGGTTTCAAACCTTCCGGCCAGTTCTGGTTGTACGGATCGAACCCCAGCACCGTCATCCCAAAGGCATTGGCGTAGCGCGCCATCCACTGGCCGATGCGTCCGCAACCAATCAGGCCGAGGGTTTTTCCCTTCAGCATGACGCCGGGAAACTGTTCGCGGTCCCATCGGCCTTGTTCGACGTGCTTGATGGCCGGGCGGAGCTTGCGCGCGCAAGCCATCAACAACAGCCAGCTCAACTCGGCGGCGGGCGTCAGGTTGTGGAGCACTTGCGTCTGCCCCTTGAGCGTCAGAAGTGGAATTCCACGGCTTGCGAGAAACGATTGATCAATGTGATCCGCGCCCGTCGTGGCGGTGATCACCAGCTTCAAATTGACCGCCCGCTCCAACAGATCGCGGCTCAACGGCACTTTCATCGACGCATCCAGCACCACGTCGGCGTCGGATAATTCCGCCGCGATTTGGTTCGGTTCCGCCGCCAGCGCGAGCACGGTGAAATCGCCGCCGAGTTCTTCGGCGACGAATTGCCGGCCATTGTCCGGCCCTAGATAGAGAACTTTGGGCATGATGGGGAAAAATGGCGGCAACGCCCGTCGTGACAGATGGATTGAATCAAACCGGAAAACACAGACGCACGGTAAAGGATTGCCGGCGAAACCGCCAACGGAAAAGGAGTTCGGCCCTTGGCGCGGGCGCATCTCAGTTTCTTGCAAAGGTGCATCGCGTTTCTGCAAGCCGGAGGCTTGCCAGCCATTAGCCGGGGGTTGAGCGTCAGCGCCACTCCCGGAAATTGTCGATCGGGCAAGCACCCTAAAGGGGTGCCAGAAAAGAGCAGCGTTTGGCCGGGTCGTTCATGGAGTCGGCAAGGGAAAATGAGTTTCGATTACAGCTTGCACTTGTGCCAGCGAAAGTTTGGACAGGCAGGCGGTGACTTGGGATTTGTCGCATTGCGGGCTGCGGTCAACTAGGCACGGGCATTCGCCGATGAGCACCTGGTGACGCGCTCCGTAAGGCCGCCAGCGGGCGACTTGCGATGGGCCAAACAAGACCACGGCCGGCGTGCCCAGGGCGGCGGCCAGATGCATGGGCGCGGAATCCATGCCGAAAAAGAATTGCGCCTGACGGAGCAGGGCCGCTAGTTCGCGCAGCGTCAGATCGCCCAGGCGCGTCGTGGTTTTGGCGCGCACGAGTTTGAGAATGGCGCGGGCTTTCGCCAGTTCCGGATCCGAGGGACCGCAGGTGAAGACGGGTTGCCACCCTTGCTCCACCAGCCAATCGACGAGGCCGGCGACGCGTTCGTTGTGCCAGCACTTGAACAGCCAGCGAGAGGTGGGATGCACGACGACCAGTTTGCGCGAATCAATGCGGTTCGCTTCGAGCCATGCGCGCATGGTCGTTTCCTCGACTTCCGTGGGCGGAAATTCAAACTCCGGCGTGTACGGCGTCAATCCCATTTGCACGAGAAATTCGCGCTCGTGTTCCACGACATGCCAGGCGCGGTCGGGCTTGCCGCCGTAATTGGTGTACGCATGTGGCTTCAGGAAAAATCCCGCCGTCACCTGGATGGCCCAGCGATCCTGCGCACGACTGGCCAGCGCATACCACATGGCGCGATCGCTCCAAGTAAAATCAACCACCAGATCATAACCCGCCGTCGCCACCTGACGGACCAGTTTCCATTCCGCACCCAACCGGGAAAGTCCCCCGCCTTTCTGCGGCACTTCGTAAACTTCATTGACCCACGGAAGGCCATGAACCAGCTCGCGCATATTGGGCGAGACGATCACATCGAGTTTTGCCTCCGGGAATTGCCGGTGCAGTGCGCGCAACGCGGGCAGAACACAAATAACGTCGCCGATGTGTTTGTTTTTGATCGCAAGAATTCGCCGAGGCGCGACCGGCAGGCGTTGAGGCGCACGGGGCAAAAGTTTCACGGAAGCACTCCCTCCCGCATCCCGCGGCAAAGAGGAAGCGTGGCGCGACTTGGTAGATTCATGGGCAACCTGATACCTCGTCATCCTCAGTGGCGATGCGGGTCAAAGCAAACAGAAATTCAAATGTGGCCACGGCTTTTGGCTTGCCAACACGGCGCGCGACGCGATAACCACGCACTGCGAATGAACTTTGCCTCCAACCCCTGCTGATGAAAGTCGCCCACGTTTTTATCAGCATGCCCGTGGGCGGTGCCGAGGATCTGGCCGGCGGACTGGCTCGTAATCTGCCGCCGGGAATCGAGTTGGAATTCGTGTGTCTTCGAAGTCTGGGTGTGGTGGGGGAAGAGTTGCGCGCGCGTGGAATTCCCGTGCATCTGCTGCCGTTCGCTCCCACCAAGCGTCTGAATTTGCTCGGGATTTGGCGGCTCGCGCGCTGGTTGAAGCAGAACCAGTTTTCCGCCGTGCATACCCAAGTCTATAACAGTCATGTCTATGGCATCCTGGCTGCGTGGCTGGCTGGAATTCCGGCGGTCATGCATCAGCAGAAAACTTATCAACGCGACCGGCTGCATCGCTGGCTGATGATGAAACTGCTCACCCGCCTCGCCCGTCTGCACCTCACGCTTTCCTCGCAAACCAAGGCCGACATCATCCGGGAATTTCACGCGCTGGCGGAGCGCGTCGAAGTGCTCCCCAATGCCGTCGATCTTACGGTGTTTCGCCCTGCGGAAGAACGGACACATTTGCGGGAACAACTTGGTTTTGCGGACACTGATTTTTTAATCGGCGGTGTGGGTTCCCTCACCGCGCCGAAAAACCATCCGGCTACGCTCGCCATGGCGTCGGAACTCGCCGCTGAAAGTATTTCCTTTCGCGTTGTGATTTGTGGCGAAGGCGAATTGCGGGAAAATCTCACGCAACAAATCCACGCTTTGCACCTGACAGAAAAAGTAACCCTCGCCGGCAATCAAAGGCCCGTGGCTCGGTGGATTCAGATGCTGGATTTGTTTGTCCTGCCGTCGTCTTGGGAAGGCCAGCCGCTGGTGTTGATTCAAGCGATGGCGTGCGGCATTCCCATCGTCGCCAGCCGGATTGAAGGCAACGTGGCCGTGTTGGGTGCCGAGCATCCGGGTTTGTTCGACTTGAATACGCCCGGTGATTACGCGGCCAAGGTCAAAGCGGCCTGTCAGGACGAGAAGTTTCGCCAGCACATCGTGGCCCACCAAAAAACAAATTGGTCGGAGGAATATTCGATGGCTACCTGCGCCCGCAAACTCGCCGCGCTCTACGAAGGTTTGGCGGGGCGCAGATCGTCGGGGAAAGACTGAGTCTTTTGCGCGAGAAACACGGCGCGCTTCATCCGCCCCTGCAAAGCAGGCACGCACAGCAAGGCCAGTTTCTCCAGCAAGTGCGGCAACCCGCCGCCGAAATAAAGATTTTCCGCGCCGCGTAATTTCCGCAGCGTGAACCCGCCGCTGGTCAGCAGAGACCTTACCTCGCCGACGGAATACCAGTGGTCATCGACGGGCTGAAAACGGCGGCGCTTGGTTTCGTATTCCTCGTAGCGGAACCAGTCGCGATTGGGAATGGACATCAGCAGCCAGCCACCGGGTTTCAAAATTCGGTTCAACTGCCGCAGCGCCTCATCCGGGGCCAGCAGGTGCTCCAGCACTTCCGTCATCATCACGGCGTCAAATTGCCCGCTCGCAATTGGCAAATGCTCGATGTCCGCCTGAAAAATTGCCGGGCGACCCAACCGGCCCTGGCTCATGCCAGCCAGCTTGAAGGAAATGTCCGACCCGAATATTTCCGCACCGGGCAAAGCCTCCCGCAACGCAATCAACAACTGGCCCTGGCCGCAGCCGACATCAATCACCCGTGCATTTGGCGCGAGTCGGCCTCGCAGCAAATTCACGCACAGCCGGTTGAATTTGGGCGGCATCCCCAGCTTGTCCGCAATCGCGTCGTAACCTTGGGCGATCGCTTGCTTCGTCGGAGAGGGCTGGGACATCGGCGTCGTGGACAATTATTTCCCCGCACCGGTGCGGTAAAACTCAAGCGTGCGCCGCAGTCCTTCCGGCCAGGCCACTTTGTATTCGTAGCCGAAGGCCGCTTGCGCCGCAGAAATATCCGCGAGCGAAGAACGCACGTCGCCCGCGCGCGAAGGCGCAAACTTTGTCGGCAGATTCTGTCCGGTCAGGCGATTCAAGTCCGCGACCAACTGAAGCAGCGAGATGCTCTGGCCACCCGCGATGTTGAACACTTTGCCAGCCACTTTCGCGGCGGGTGCTTCGACAGCGAGCAGGTTTCCCGAAACCACGTTGTCGATGTAAGTGAAATCACGGGATTGCAAACCATCGCCAAACACCGTCGGCGCTTCCCCCCGCAACATGCCGGTGCAAAACTTGGCGATGACGCCGGAGTAAGGCGAATCAAAAGCCTGGCGCGGCCCGAAGACATTGAAGTAGCGCAGGGCCACGGTTTCCAAGCCGTAAAGCTGATGGAACAATTGGCCGTATTTCTCCGCGCCATACTTTTGCAGCGCGTACGGCGAAAGCGGATTGGGCGGCAGTCCTTCATGCTTGGCGGCCACGTCCACGTCGCCGTAGATGGCGGACGAGGAGGCGAAGAGAAAGCGTTTCACCTTCGCATCGCGCGCCGCGACGAGCAGGCGCAGGGTGCCGTCGAGATTGTGCGCGTTGCTTTCCACCGGCAATTCCACCGAACGCGGCACCGACGGCATCGCCGCTTCGTGAAAAACCCAGTCACAGCCGAGCAGCACACGCGCCAATAACTTTTCATCCCGGAAATCTCCTTCGATGAAATCGAGATCATCGCCGCTCTTGCGCCACGCGAGGTTGCCCACTTTTCCGAGGCTGAGATTGTCCACGACGATCACCCGCGCGCCACGCTGACACAACGCCTCGGCGAGGTGTGAACCGATAAATCCCGCGCCACCCGTGATGAGGACTTTCATGCTTTGAAGTAGGCGGTCGGCTTCTCCACCAAGCCGGCAAAGGCATTGCGCGTATCGACGATCAACGCCGCGTGCCGCGCCACCAGCGGGTAATCCACCGCGCGATGTTGCGTGGCCAGCAAAACCAAATCGTAGCGCGCAATGTTTTCAGCAGTCAGTGCGACGCTCTTCCGACCGGCGAAATGCGAGTGTTCCCGCGACGGGCGGATCACGGGAACATGCGGATCATGATAATCCACCAATGCGCCTTGCGCTTCGAGAAGTTCCCACAACACATACGCCGGGCTTTCGCGATCGTCATCCACGTTGGCTTTGTAGGCGATGCCCAGCAGTAGCACCCGGCTGCCCTTCACGATTTTGTTGACCGAGGCAAGCGCCTCGCCGACGCGCTTCACAACATAGGCGGGCATCGCGGTGTTGATCTCGCCCGCGAGTTCGATGAACCGGGTTTCCTGCCCGAACTCGCGCGCCTTCCAGGTGAGGTAAAATGGGTCGATGGGGATGCAGTGACCGCCCAGCCCCGGCCCCGGATAAAACGGCATGAAACCGAACGGCTTGGTCTTCGCCGCCGCGATGACATCCCAGACATCAATTCCCATCGCGGCATAGACCATTTTCAATTCGTTGACCATCGCGATGTTGACCGCGCGGAAAATATTCTCCGTCAGCTTCACCGCCTCGGCCACGCGGCAAGACTCCACCGGTACCAGCGTTTTTATTGCCCGGCCATAAAGCGCCATCGCCTTCGCCAGACACGCAGGCGTGAGGCCGCCGATCACCTTGGGGATTTCCGTCACGACACTTTGCGGATTGCCGGGGTCTTCGCGCTCCGGGGAGAAGGCGAGGTGAAAATCCACGCCCGCCCGCAGGCCCGAACCGGCCTCCAGCACCTGGCGCAATTCGGTGTCCGTCGTGCCGGGATACGTGGTGGATTCCAGCACGACCACCGTTTCGGGTTGCAGATGCGGCGCGATGGCTTTGCCCGTGTTGAGGATGTAGCTGAGGTCCGGCTCGCGATGATGTCCCAGCGGCGTCGGCACGCAAATGATGATCGCGGAGCATTCGCGGATGCGTTGAAAATCGTCCGTGGCGCAAAATTTTCCGGCCTGCACCATCGCGGCGATCCGCTCGGCCGGGATGTGCAGGATGTAACTTTGTCCGGCGTTGAGCTGCCGCACTTTGTTGGTGTCGATGTCAAAACCAAGCACGTCCGCGCCCGCCTGGGCGAAATGCAGGCCGAGCGGCAAACCAACGTAACCAAGTCCGATGATGGCAATGGGCTGCGTCATGAAAGTCAATTCATCTGATCCAATTCGCCGCTTATCTCACGGGATATTTGTTCCACTGGCGAGAATTTTTTTGGAACACCCGCTCTGCTAGGGTCTTTCGGTGTGTGAGCGCAGGACGTTGGAGTTCAAGCTTTAGCTTGTCCCCAGCCGGGAACAACCTGAAGGTTGAACTCCAACGAGATGAGCCGCCAAATCAAAAGACACGAATCTGCGCCGCTCGTATTTTTGTTGAACCCTCCCTGCGCCGGGCCACTTCAATCATCACTTGGCACTCTGACGTTTCGCAACGGCTCGCGCAGCATCGCCGGCCATTGGAAATCTCAGACTTGAAACGTTTTGTGGCCGGCGCAGACGTGTTCTCGCGGCAAAACGACGGGTCAACGGTCGCGGCGCAATACGCGAAGCTGGGCATCGCGTTGAAGTGCGCGAACACGGAACGGGTGAACGGCTGGGCGGAAATCCTGCATCGGTTTGGCGACGTGGAGGCGGGAATCCGTCCGACGCTGTTCATTCACCGGCGCTGCGGTCGGCTGCTGGAATGTCTGCCGGCGTTGCAACACGATCCGAATCGTCCGGAGGATGTGTTGAAGGTGGACGCGGACGAGGACGGAGTGGGCGGCGATGATACGGCGGACGCGCTGCGGTATCTGGTGGCGACGCGAACGCGGAGCGTGGTGCAGAGGAAACTGCGGGGCGGGTGAAGCGGCCATTCTGACTTGTCGGCATGCGCCGCGAGGCGTAGGCTACGTTCATAAACTCCTATCTCACCAAACCCACCATCGCCGTGCTAGTGCTCGGCGGTATCGGCCTGCTGGTCGTGGTTGGCGGATTGCTTTTCCCCAGCCACCCCCCGATGCCTATCAATGATTCCCAGAAACTACTCCTTGAGACTAAAGCGAGGGCCGAGCACGGAGAGGCGCAGGCGCAGCACGATTTGGGTATCCGCTACCTCATGAGCTGGGACGTAAAGAGGGATTATGCGGAAGCCGCGAAGTGGTTTCGCAAGTCCGCCGAGCAGAATTTTGCCACGGCTCAGTTTCAATTAGCTGATTGCTACCTCACTGGCCGGGGTGTGGCGCTGGATCAGAAGGAAGCAGTCAGGTGGTATCGGAAGGCTGCCGAGCAAGGCGACATCCAGGCTCAACGACGACTTGGTGACCGGTTCGCCAGAGGCGAAGGCGTGACCAAGGATCTGGTGGAAGCGGTGAAGTGGGTGCGCCAGGCTGCTGAGCAGGGTGACATTTCAGCGCAAGAAACTTTGAGGGACTGCTACGCAAACGGCCTGGGAGTGACCCAGGATGTGGTGGAGGCGTATGCCTGGAATAACTTGGTGGCTAACGGGAATAGAGGGTACACACCATTGCAAAGGGTGAGACCTAACTTCGAGAAAACGTTGTCGCAGCAACAAATCGCCGCGGGCTATACCCGCATGCTGGAATTGCGTGCACTGATCGACGCCAAGCTCAAGAGTGTTGGGAAGTAAATCCCTGCGCTCCCTGTGGCGAGCAACCATGATGGCCTGTCCGGCCAAAGGACTATAAGCAGAGGCGCGAGTCCAGAGGTCGTTGACCTCTGGTGCCGGGGTTTGGGGACGGCGCGAGTCCCCAAACTCAAAGAAACGCATTGCGCGTTGACGCCTCGAAACCTACAAGGTTGTAGCTCGGCGCAGGTCGTTTCTTCCGCGGGGCACCCACTGCCCCACCTCCCTGGTTGGTGCCACTTCGCGCGTAATTTTGTTGAACCCCGCCGGGTCGCAGCGGAAGATTTGCCGCACATCAATTCATGGCAAACGAACCAACACGTCGCTGGCGCATCGCGCATTCGGAAAGCTCCACCGGCTGGGGCGGCCAGGAACATCGCATCCTCGCGGAGTTGGCAGGATTCCAAAAGCGGGGCAGCACCGGCTGGCTCCTCGCTCCGCCGGAGAGCCAGATTTATCAACGTTGCCTTCAAGCGGGCCTGCCGGCGCAACTGCTGGCCACGGGCAAATTGCAATTTCCCTTCGCCGTCTGCCAGACCGCACGCTGGCTCCGGCAGCAACAAATCCAGGTGCTGAACCCGCACAGTTCGCGCGACGCCTGGATCGTTGGACTGGCGGGCCGCTGGGCGCGCGTGCCGTTCATCGTGCGCACGCGCCATTTCGATGTGCCCATCGCCAACCGCTGGTTGAGCGGTTTTGTCTATCGCAAACTGGCGGATCATTTAATGACGACCAGCTCGAAGGTCTCGGCGCATTTTCAGGAATTCTTCCAATGGCCGCCCGAACGCGTGAGCACGGTGCCGACGGGCATTGACGTGGAAGTGTTCTCGCCCACTGGCCCGAAGGCGGAACTGGTTCCGGCGGCGCAGGCACAGGGCCTTCCGCTCATCGGCATGGTCTCGGTCATCCGACATGCCAAGGGCCACACCACGTTAATGGAAGCGGCGCGCATCTTGAAGGATGAGGGCTTTGCCGCGCACTACGTCATCGTTGGCGAAGGGCCTTCACGCGCGCCAGTTGACGAGCGGATTCGCGCGCTGCAACTCGGCGACTGCGTCACCTTCCTGGGCCATCGCGAAGACATCCCCGCCGTGCTGCGTGCCCTGAGCGTGCTGGTCATTCCGTCATTGCACGAGGGCATTCCGCAAATCGGCTTGCAGGCGCTGGCGACGAAAACGCCGGTGATCGGCAGCAACGTCGGCGGCATCCCCGAAATCATCCGCGACGGTGAGACGGGGCGCATTTTCCCCGCACTGGACGCGCGCGCCCTCGCCACTGCTATCCGCGCAGCGTTGACCGAGGCGACGACAACACGCGCCCTATGCGAACGCGGCCGTGAACGGGTGGAAAAACATCACAGCCTCGCCGGCATGCTGGACATCCTGGACGCGCTGTATCAACGGCACGTTCCGCTTTAATAACGTAGGAGACGACGTGAGAAGTCTCTAACTTACGCTTCAGAAACCAAGGAGATTTGAGACTCGTCACCTCGTCTCCTACGAAGAAGAGGTTTTTGAAACCCTACTGCTTGCGCGGGTGCAGGAACAAAAGCGACGGCCCGGTCCAGTTGAACAGACTGTATCCCTTTTCCTTTAGAAAGACGTAAAGCTCGGACTGCATGATCTCTTCGAGCTGTCGTTTGTGCGATTCGGCGATGATGACCTTGGGCTGGTAGCGCGCGAAGTCGAGCGAGCGCAGCACGGGCAGTTCGTGTCCCTCGACATCGACGCTCAACACATCAATCGGACGATCTTTGTAGGCGGTGCCGTCGAGAATGCTGTTCAAGGTGCGGGTGCGGATTTCCTCGAAGCGCATCGACTGCCCGCGCTCTTTCAACTTGGTTACGGTCTCCGTGTCGATGCTGGACGTGAGCGTGTAAAAACCAGTCGAGCAAAGCGGCACGGTGCTTTCGATGTCGGAAACCGCCGCAACGACGTTCACATCGCCGGGACGGCGCAGGTTGAAGGCTTCGATCTTGATCGCGTCGAGGTCGATGTTGAGGCCGCGCCAACCGAGGCGATAGAGCTTGTAGGTGTTGTTGTATTTAACGGGATGGTAGCAGCCGACATCCACGAAAAAGCCCAGTCGGCGGAGGTTCAGCACGCGATCCAGCACAATGTCCTCGCCGTATTGCGACCAGTAGCGCAGCGAACTCCGCGTCAGAAAAACCTTTCGCAGCAGAAACAAAAAGCGGAAGCACCGATTCCCCGCCCACTTATCAGGACCGAACATGGCACGAGTAATTGTGAAACCGACTTTGAATGCAAGCCCGGACTCGGTTTCGTCCGCGCATCATTGGAGTGGATTGAAAAGCTGTTTATTGGATTGAAATTCACCGGGAAAATCCAATCATCGCGCCATGCCGAACCAGACCAAAGAGGATGTCGCCGCCTTCTACGAGGAATTCCAGAAGCGCGGCAAATACGATTACCTCTACGGTGACGAGATTCGCAAGAATTTATACGTCCGGCTGATCGGGCAAAACGAAACTATCATGGAAATCGGCTGTCGCGCGGGCAACCTCACCCAGTTCTACGCGCCCGGAAACCAGGTCACCGGCATCGACGTGGATCGCAACGCCCTCAAGCTTTTTGAAGAGCGGCTCGGCTTGAAAGCGCATTGGGTGGACGTGGACTCCGAGCCGCTCCCGTTCCCCGACGGTTCGTTTTCCGTCGTCGTTTTCTCCGAGGTCATGGAGCATTTGCGCTACCCGCAGAAGGCGCTGAAGGAAATTGCCCGCGTGCTCAAGCCGGGCGGACGCATGATCGGCTCCGTGCCCAACAGCTTTCGCCTGCGCAACCGGCTTCGCTTTTTGGGCGGCATCCCGTTTGAGGTGGACCCTTCGCATTTCCGATCGTACTCGGTTGGTTTGTTGCGAAAGGAGCTGGGCAAATGTTTTCAGCAAATTCAAATTCATCCCGTTTCCGGCCATCTGCTCGGTGGCGGGCGCACCGGCATTCCGGTTTTTCCCTGGCTGCCCTTTCGCGTCCGGGCGTTGTTCGCGCTCGACCTGGTTTTCGAGGCCGTGCCCAAAAGCGCTCCGGGTGCTGGCTAACTTGATAACGCCCCGTCACTGGCTGACATGAAGCTCGCGCTCATCCGCCGACAGTTCTCCGCCACCGGCGGCGCGGAGTTGTATCTGCAACGGTTGTTGAAAGCGTTGGCGGAAAAAGGACACGACCTGCATCTCTTCGCGGAAGCGTGGCGGGAAAAACCGGACGGTGTCGTGTTGCATTCGGTTCCCGTGACGGGCACACGCGCGCAAAAGCCCGTGCGCTTTGCGCAAGCCGTCCAGGCCGAACTGGCGAAGGAAAAATTCGACTGCGTCTTCAGTCTGGAACGGACGTTGCAGCAGGATGTCTATCGCGCCGGCGACGGGGTGCATCGGGTCTGGCTGCAACGCCGCCGCGAATTCGCGTCGTGGTGGAAGAAGCCGTTCATCGGCCGCGGCGCGTTTCACCGGAACATGCTGGCGCTCGAAGCGCAGACCTTCGACGTCACCAACACACGCCACGTCATCGTCAACTCGGAGATGGTGAAGCGCGAGATTCTGGAACATTTCAAATTCCCCGCCGAACGGATTCACCTTGTCCGCAACGGCGTGGACGTGGCGCGTTTCCAGAGCGGCAAACGCGCCGAAACCCGCGCCCGCTTCGGTGTAAGGGACGATGAGTTTCTGCTGCTGTTCGTCGGTTCAGGCTGGGAGCGGAAAGGTCTCAACTTCGTGCTGCAAGCGATGCAGTTTCTCAGGGAGCCTGGCGAAATCCAAAACGTATTGAATCGTGCTATGCGCGGTGAAGCCAACGATGGCAGATTTTCGCCCAACCCAAATCTATTTCCAGCGAAAATGAAGCTGCTGGTTGTGGGCAAGGGCCGAACGCCTTCGAACGTCCCGGATTACGTTATCTTCGCCGGTTCCCTGCCTGACGTGGAGAACGCTTACGCCGCCGCTGACCTGTTCGTTTTTCCGCCCATTTACGAGCCTTCGGCCAACGTCGTCATCGAGGCGATGGCCGCTGGCCTTTCGGTAATCACCTCCGCCCACAATGGAGCTGGGGAGTTAATTGCAGGAGGCACCACTGGATCGGTGATCAAGAACCCGGCGGACATACGGGCTTTGGCTCAAGCCATTTCCTTCTGGTGGACGAAACGCTTCGGCACGTCACGCGTGGACGAAACCGACCTGAGCCTGGAACGCAACGTCGCCGAAACTTTGGCGGTGCTCGAACTGGCCGCGCGCGAAAAGGCTAGATGAAAATCTCCTGTTGCCTTATCACGCTAAACGAGGAGTCGAATCTGCGGCGCTGCCTGCAAAGCTGCGCGGACCTCGCGGACGAAATCGTCGTTCTCGACTCTGGCAGCACGGATGGCACGGAGAAAATCGCCCGCGAGTTTGGCGCGCGTTTCGAACAGCAGGACTGGCTCGGCTACGTCGGCCAGAAGAATAAGGTGCTGTCCCTCGCTGCGCACCCGTGGGTGTTCAGTCTTGATGCGGACGAGGAACTTTCACCGGAACTGCGCGAGGAGGTGAAACAGTTGAAGGTCACTGAGCCACCAGCGGAAACTAATGGCTTCTCCATGCCGCGCTGCGTGCTTTACGAAGGTCGCTGGATTCGCCACGGCGACTGGTATCCCGACCGTCTCGTGCGCCTGTTCCGTCGCGACCAGGCGAAGTTCGCCGGCGGCAAAGTGCATGAGCGCTTGGAACTATCCGGCGCGGTGCGCGAGTTGAGCGGCGAGCTGTATCATCACTCCTTCAAGGACGCCGCCGACCATTGGGCGCGCTGCCAGAAATACGCGCGGCTCTGGGCGGAAACGCAGTTTGAAAACGGGAAGACCGCCAGCGCGTTCGCACCGTTCACTCACGCGGCCTTCCGCTGGTTCCGTGGTTATGTGTTGAAATGCGGTTTCCTCGACGGCTCGCAAGGCTGGCGCATCGCGGCCCTCTGCGCTCGGGAAGTTTTTTTGAAATACCACCTGCTGCGGGAAATGAAACAGAAATTGTAGCCGCAGTTATCTACCGCCCTGAGATCACACCAAATCCCCGTCGTTGCGCCGGTCGAAGGCGGCTTCATAGAGCGCAATGAAATCTTCCACGGCGATCGCGCGCGGATTGAAATTTGCGGTCCATTGGCGGCTGGCTTCTTCGGCAAGCAACTTGATCTTGGAAGACTCGACGCCACAATCCGCCAATGAGCGCGGGATGCCGGCGAGGTTTAGTAAAGATTCCAGCCGCGAGAGCAACGCCTCCAACGCGGAGTGCAGGCCGTCGCTTACGCGCGCGAGTTCGAGCGCGGAGGCAAGTTCGGCATACGCTTGCAAGGCCACGGGATCCTGCGCGTTAAAACGCACCACCAGCGGCAGCATGATCCCGACGGCCTGGCCGTGGACGATGTTGTAATGCGCGGTGAGTGGATTGGCCGCAGAATGCGCCGCGCCCAGCATGGAATTCTCGATAGCTGTTCCCGCAAATGCCGCGCCGAGCAGCATGTGACCGCGGGCTTCAAGGTCTTTTGGGTTCTTCACGACGCGCGGGAAGCTCGTGACGCAGAGCTTGAAGGCCTCGTGCGAATACATCAGCGAAAGCGGATTGCGCTTCTTTGTCACTGCCGTTTCGACTGCGTGGGCGATGGCATCGATGCCCGTGCAGGTGGTCACACGTTTGGGCATCGAGACGGTCAGCGCGGGATCGAGAATCGCGATGAGCGCGGCGGCCTTGGGATCGCCGCAGGCCATTTTTTGATGCGTCTGTTCATCCGCAATGAGCGCGTAGGACTGGCATTCGCTGCCCGTGCCCGCCGTGGTCGGGATGGCGATGAGCGGCAGCATCGGCTGGGTGGCTTTGCCCTGGCCCCAGTAGTCCTGCATCCGTCCGCCGTTGGTGAGAATGAAGTTTGCGCCTTTAGCCGTGTCCATCGAACTGCCGCCGCCGAGGCCGATAATGGTGTCCACCCCGGCGTGCTTGGCGGCGGCGGCGCAATGGTCCACGCTGCGCGTGGTGGGATTTTCCAACGCCTCGCCGAAGACGGTAACGACGAGGCCCGCTGATTCCAGAAATGCGCGCACGCGACCGGCGTGGCCGGCGGCGACGAGGCCGTGGTCGGTGACGAGCAGCACCTTGCGCGCGCCCACTTCCCTGGCCAGCTCGCCGACGCGCTCCACGCTGTTTACGCCCAGCACGAGACGGGTGCGCGGTTGAAAATCAAAACCCGTCGGGGGCGTTGGTTGCGGGTTATTGCCGCTGTGTGACATGGCCATTTCAGACGACACTTTAACGAGATTCATTCAACCCATGCAAGCAACACAGTCGGTTGCTGCGGGCCTTCACATCAGTAAAGCCACTCCTTGATCTTCCCCTCCGCATCCAGGGTCACGCCCTGACGCCGATACGCCCAGCACATGTAGCTGATGCTCACAAAATACGACGCGGGCAGGCGGTTGGCCGCGCAGATTTTCACGCCCAGCAAAGTCGCCTTGCCGCCGAAGCCCATTGGGCCGATGCCGAGTTCGTTCGCCGTTTTCAAAATGTCCTGCTCCAATGCGTCGAGTTCGGGATGGGGATTCCGGTCGGGAATCAACCTCAGAAATTGTTGCTTGGAAAATTCGTAGCCCGTCGCACGATCGCCGCCGATGCACACACCGAGGATGCCCGGCCCGCAGCCCTTGCCCTGCGCCTGCAACACCGCGTCGAGAATCACCTTGCGGCAGCCGTCGAGGTCACGATTCGCCTTCAGCTTTTCGTTGGGCAACGAGTATTGCGCGCCGACGTTTTCGCAACCGCCGCCTTTGAGGATGAGCCGCACGCTGATTTCCGCAGCGCGATGCTGGTGAAAATGAACCGTGGGCGCACCGGGACCAACATTGGTTCCATCATTCACGCCGGTCAGCGAATCGACGGAGTTTTGCCGCAGGTAGCCTTTCTTCGTCGCCGCAGTCACGGCTCCACGCGTGATTTCTTCAAAGCCGATTTGATCCATCCCCACCGGGCCTTCGACGTAGAAGATGATGCTCCCGGTGTCCTGGCAGATGGGTTGCGATTTCTGTTTCGCCAGTTCGATGTTCCGCTCAATGATCTTGAGGGCGGACTCGGCGATGGTTCCTTTTTTTTCGTTTTCCAGCGACGTGACGAGGGCTTGATTCACGTCGTCGGGAATTTCCGCCGACGCGCGGCGAATCAATTCAATCAACGAATCCTTTAGCGCATTCATGTTGAAGTCACCGTAAGGTTTGCCCTGGGGGCTGTCAACGCGGGGAACCAAGGGCGGCGTTTTTTCGCCGCGCACTTTGAACCTTGAACTTTGGACTCCGAACTTTAATCTCGCCCGACTTATGACTGCTGATTCAGTGCCCACGCTGGCCAAATGGCCGTTTCTGCTCGGTGATCTTTTGTTCGTCGGCCTCGCCGCGCTCGTCGTGCAAATGAGCGCCCACCCGCTGGCGTTGTGGCAAATCGCCGCGTGCATCGTCTGCGTCGGCGCGGGCGGGTGGCTCGCCGTTCTCCCGTTCCTCAAGGAATACGAAGCCGCCGTCCGCCTCGCGCAGTCCGCGTCGCTGGCCGACACCGTGGCGCAAATCCAAAACCTGGAAGCCATCGCCAGCCAGGTCGGCAGCGCCACGAGCCAATGGCAAAATGCGCAGGAAGCGTCCGCCAAAACCGTGGTGGCCGCCAACGAAATTGCCGAACGCATGACCACTGAAGCGAAGGGTTTCGCGGAGTTTATGCAAAAGGCGAACGACGCCGAGAAAGGTCATCTGCGTCTTGAAGTGGAAAAACTCCGGCGTGCCGAGGGCGAGTGGTTGCAAATCCTCATCCGTCTGCTCGATCACGTTTTCGCGCTGTATCAGGCGGGCGCTCGTTCCGGCCAGCCCGCCTTGGCGGAACAGCTCGGCCATTTCCAAAATGCCTGCCGCGACGCCGCGCGACGCATCGGCCTCGTGCCTTTCGCCCCGTCCCCCGGCGAGCCGTTCGACTTGGACCGGCACCAATTGCCCGAAGGCCAGCCGTCGCCGACGGATGTGGCCTTCATCGCGGACACGCTGGCCACCGGCTACACGTTCCAAGGCCAGCCGCTCCGCCGCGCGCTCGTTGTGCTGGTCACGAACGACGCGGCCGCTCCGGAAACGACGGTGGAAGTTCCTGCCGCAGCAGGGGCGCACACGCCGAGAGAGCCGCGCTTGTTGTAGTGGTGGTTATCTCTCGCGTACTACGCGTCCAAAAATATGCGCGAGGCAACTTGGTTCTAATTGGCCATGACAACCAGAAATCGCGTGTTAATGCTGGGTGTCGCCGTAATGCTCGGTGCGGTGTGGTATTGCTGGATGACAAAGGTGGCTGTGCAATATCAGGAAATCGACGCCACTTGGAGAATCCAAGGTGTTTGCAAGGACGCCCAAACCGGAACTCCAATAGTTGGTGCCCAAGTTATAGCTAGCTTTCGCGAGCCAATTGCATTCAAACATCACTGGCGCAACCCACCGCCTTTGGCAACAACGGATGTGGTTAAGAAAACCGATGATCAGGGACGATTTGAAATAACTGGCGGAGGCGGCTCGGTGTATATCAGGGGCGAAGCGAAAGGCTACTGCAAGGGAGAGCCGTGGGACAATCGGAGCTACAGAGCGTTGGACGGAATTACGCGTGTGGACACAAATGTAGTATTAAAGTTGGAACCGATCTTACGAACGACCCAAGAGTGATGATGTTGCTTGTCACCCGACCCGCTCGCTAAGTTGGAGTGAGAGAAAATGCAGCCAGCATTGCGTGACGGGCCGACGGTAGATGCGCGCGAGCGCCCGGGCATAGAGTTTGATTTGCGGTTCGTAGTGCGTGACCGTTTCCGCCAACTCCGCCGCGTTCACTTGATCGGTCTTGAAGTCGAGCAGCCAGATTTCCTCCGGCAAAATCACCGCCAGATCCACCACACCCTGCACTACGAAAAATTCATCCGCTGGCAAGGTGGAGTTTGTTGGAAGTTTTAGCTCCACCAAATCTGCGGGCGACAACCGGGCCGTGAAGGGCAGTTCGCGATGCACCTTCTCCAGCGGCTGCGCGCGAATGGCGTGGCCCAATTCTGACTGCCAGAATCCGGTCAACGCGGTGAAATCCAACACCGCCATTTGCGCTTCCGAAATCGCCCCGGCATGACGCACGTCTTCCGCCTGCCTTTTCAATTCGAGTTCGGAACCGGCCTGCTCCAGATTCAGCAACTGCAAAAACAAATGGTGCGCGGTGCCGATTTCCGCCGCCGTGAGTTTCCCGTCCGCTCTGTGCTTGGGAACTGAGAGTTGAAGACGGGGCGTCGGGAGCGCATAAAGCGGACGTGTTTCCTCATCGCTCTCGTCCGGCTTCCGCCGCCGCAGGGCCGACACGGAAGTCTTCGCGGGTTCGCGCGTCGCCGCCGCAAAGGGGTATTGCCAGGTGAGCCGGTGTCGGAGTTGTTCGAGCCTGGCCGGATCGAGGACTTGTTTCTCCTTCGTTAGATTCAACGATCCAGGGTTGTCCGCCGGCAGCGGCAATTCATCCCCTTCGTTTTCGCCGTGGATGAACCAGCGAAACAAATTGGTTTCACCGTTCGCCCGTGCCGCCCAATTCGAGTCGCCCGTTTGTCGCGCCCACCACGGTCCCAGCCAGTCGAGGAAATTTCGCGCCGCAAGAATTTGATGGTCACTCGGCGGACGCGCCGCTTGATCCGACCAGGCTTGAATTTTCTTCTCGGTCGTCGTGCCGAAAAGCAGGAGCGTGTCGCGTGCGCGGGTCAACGCGACATAGAGCAGACGCAACTCCTCGCCGAGCATCTCGCGTCGCTGGCGTTTGCCCGCCAGCCAGTGCGGCAGGCTGGGATAATAGCGCCCGGTCTGTGGCGGCTTCACCTGCGGACAAAGGCCGTAGGTTTCATCCAGCACCACGCTGTCGCTCAAGTCGCGCAGATTAAATTTCTTGCCCAGATTCGCGAGTACGACGACGGGGAACTCCAGTCCTTTGCTGCGATGAATGCTTGTCACGCGCACGGTGTCGGTCGCTTCCATCGGGGCCGGTTCGCTGGTCAACTCCGCCGCTTGCTGCACTTCCACGAAGCGAAGAAACCTGGACAGACCCTGCCGTTGAAAAGGGTCGAACTGTCGTGCCAGCGTCTGCAATCGCCGGACATTCGCCAGCTTCTGCACCCCGCGATCCGTGGCGAGCAGCCATTCGCCGTAATGGGTTTCGTTCAACACGGCTTCAATCCGCTGCGAGAGCGAAGTCTCGCGCGCCATCCGCCGCCAGCGCGCGAAACGCCGCAGGAACTGACTGACTTTTTCTCCAGTGATCGAGCTGGGCGCATCCTCGGTCGCCGCCCGCGTCCGTCCATGAACTTCGTGCCACCGATTCAGCGCCAGCCAGAAATGCCCGTGCCGATTTGCTAGTCGAATCTCCGCCAGTTCCGCGAGCGTCAAGCTAACCAGTGGCGAACGCAGCACCGCCAGCAGCGGCACATCTTGCAGCGGATTGTCGAGCAACTGCAGCAGACTCAACAGGTCGGTGATTTCCGTGCCCTCGAAGAAGCCGCCGCGCGCCACCTGCAACGGCACTCCTTGCCGGTGAAATTCCTTTGCGTACGCCTCCGCCTGATTTGCTGGCGAACGCAGGAGAATTACGATGTCGCTCCATTGCAGGTCGCGAAAAGTCCGGCTGCGTTCATCCCAGACCTGATGCTGCTCGGCCCGTAATTCGCGCAGCCGTCGCGCGACGTCCCGCGCTTCGCGCTCCGCGCCGGTCTGTTCCGCCAGATCGGCAATTGCGGCGTCCGCCGACATTTCATCCTCCGGCTCTTTAGTATCACCGCCGTTCACTCGCAGGTGCACCTCCACGCGTGGCGACGGATCGGTGGCGGTGGACAATTGCCCACGTTGCTCCGGCGCGCCAAACTTCAGCGCGGCTTCCGCGTCATACTCCACGCCGCCAACCGATGCCCGCATCAGTTCGGCGAACAGCGGGTTGATGAAATTCAAGAGCCTCTCGCGACTGCGGAAATTGTCCGTGAGCGAAACCACTTGGCCATCCTGCGAATTACGCCATGTCTCCTCGTAGTGTTGGAAGATGCGCGGGTTCGCCAGTCGGAACCGGTAGATGCTTTGCTTGATGTCACCGACGAGAAAGCGATTCGCGTTCACGCCGGTGCCGCTGACAGCTTCAATGATCTTGTCTTGCGCCGCGTTGATGTCCTGGTATTCGTCCACGAAGACGAGCTTGAACTGGCGGCGGAATTGTTCCGCCAGCACGGTGGGCCGCGCCTTGCCGGTGTCCCAAAGCAATCGCAACGCACACTGCTCCAGGTCGTGGAAATCCACGACACCTTGCGCGCGTTTGGCGTCGGCGAACTGGCGGCTGAACTCCTGCGTGAGCCGCAGCACCGTTTCCATTTGCCCCCGCACCCATTGCCAGTCCTGGGCCAGCGGATCAAGGCCATCCACGGCGACGGCGAGCGAATGGAGAAAAGCGGCTTCGGTATAAAAGCCTTCGATCGGTTCGAAGAATTTTCCTTTTGTCCCGCGCGGCCAGTCGCGATTGGCCGCGACGACTTCGGCAAGCATTTCCGCAGCGGCCGTTAGTTCTGGATTCTCCGGCCCCAGCGCGAGCCGGGAAGCCAGCATGTGTGTTTTGGTATTTTCGACCGGTTGCTCGCGCAACACCGGCAACCACAGTTCGCGCCATTCCACAAAACCGGTTCGCAGCCACGCGCGCCAGACGACCGGATCGGTTTGACGGCATTGAGCCATCTCACGCTCGAACCAGCCCGCCGGATCCGCCAGCGTTTGCGTGTAATGATGCAGCTTCAACAAAAGTTCACGGATGACCGGCTCGCGGCCATTCGCCTGGCCTTCGATCAAATCCACGACGGCTGTGCCGAGAGTGCTGGCACCGGCGTAATGCGGATGCAGGATTTCATCGAGCGTTTCTTCCATCAACAATTTGGCCTGCTCCTCCGGCAGCACCGTCAGTTGAGGATCAAATTCCAATTCGTAGAAATGCTGGCGGATCAGTTGAAAACAAAACCCGTGTAGCGTGCCAATGCGCGCGGTGTCGAGGAGGGCCAGTTGCTCTTCGAGCCGGATGCGGCACGGCCCGGGAGGAGTCCGGTTGAGTTCGTCTTCGAGCCGCTGGCGGATGCGCTGCTTCATTTCCGTGGCGGCCGCCTCGGTGAAAGTGACCATCAGGATTTCGTCGAGGCCCACCGGCGACTGCGCGTCGAGCACCCGTGCCACGCAACGCTCCACCAGCGTGCGCGTTTTGCCTGCGCCTGCGCCCGCGACCACGAGGACATTGCCCGTGGCGGTGATGGCGACTTGCTGTTGCGGGGTGAACTCGTTCATGGCGCGGGATCCCGCAAGGCGCGGTAAGCGTGGGTCCACGGATCAATGCGGCAAACGGTGCGATAATCACAAAATTCGCAGGGCTTCTTCGCGCCGTGCTGATATGGATCGACCTTTGCCTCGCCGGAAAAAATGCGTTCACCCATTTGTTTCAATTGCGTTTCTACCGTGTCGAGCAAACGAAGAAAATTCTCCGACGGCATCGGGTCTTTGCTGCGTTTGTGTATTTCGCGCTTTTTGGCGGTAAGGGTGTAATTGAACTGATCACCGCTAAGTTCCTCACCCGCTGGTTGCGGACGCTTGTCAAAATGCGCCAGTTCACCCGCGTCAAAACGCCCGCTGTGTCGGTAGGCCAGCGTGCGCGCCTGTTGATCGGTCAGGACTTCAGTGCGGTTCGCACCACGCTCGCAATGGCCACGCAGGCTGACGTAGAAGACGCCTGCGGGAATCAACTTCGCCACGCCGAACACGGGCTGCGGATCGGCGAGTTGCCGCAGTGCGCTCAAGTAGGCCGGGAGTTGAAGTTGCACGCCATTTGCCAGCAGCCGCGCATCGATTTTCTTCGTGCCCGATTTGTAGTCCATCACCACGCAGAGCGCGCTGCTTCCATCGGATTGGGTAAATAAATCGACGCGGTCGATGACGCCTTGAAAGACAAGTTGCCGTCCGTCGGACAGCGGCAGTGTCCAAGCCGGGATGTCTCCCGCGTGATCCGAAAAACGCAATTCCGCCGACACGGGATCGAATTCGTATTGCGCCATCCAGCCCACGAGCGTTTCGACAAAATCCTCCAGAGCGGACGCGAGCTGGCGTGCGATGAAGCGGTCGCGCTCGGAGGTGACGAACACACCGCCGCCGAAGGTTGGCAGCAGTTCGTCGGCGATTTGCCGTACACGCTGGCGGGCCTTCGCCGGGCTGATATCCCGCCAGCGCTTGTTCTCTCCGCGCAACCGTTCGTGAAATTGCTTCAGGATTTCATGCTGAAACAAACCGGTGGCCCGGTCGTCGGCTTCAAAACGTTTTCGTTCCCGCGCGCGCAGGCCGGCGTGCACGAAAAAACGGAACGGGCACTCGGCGAACTTTTCGAGGCTGGTGACCGAGGTGCGCAAGGCCGGGCCGTAGAGTTTTTCCACCAGCGCGGGCGGGAGCGAGCTGTCGCCGGGCGTGGTTAAAAAATTCAAGCGCTCCCGCAATGGAGTCAGTACCGGCCAGTCAACAGGGAAGAACGATCCATCCAATAGAATCCGTGATTGCAAAATCGGCGCGATGAGATCGCTGAGATGCTCGCTGTCGAGCCAGTCGGTGCTGGGCCGGAATTCCTCGATCTCCACGGACGGAAACAGCCGTTGCAAATGCGCAAAGAACGGCGATGGGTTGAGCTTTTGGTCGGTCTCATTGAACGCGGCGCACGTCAGCACCAATCGCTTCCGGGCACGCGTGCAGGCGATGTAGCCGAGGTAGCGCTCGTGACCGAGCCGTTGCCGCGCGTCGGGGCCGAGGAAGAAATGAGCCGGGTCAAGCGCGGCCAGCGCTTCACGATCCACGTCTGTCAACAGCACGCCGGGAGTCGGCGGCGCGGGGAAGACCGTTTCATTCACCCCGAGAACCAGAGCAAGTTGCAAATCCGGATTGCGCGAGCGGTCGATGGCACCAATGAGCACCTCATCGAGCACAGGTGGGATGACGCCCACGGAAAGACCGCCCAGCCCGGCTTCGAGAATCGGCAGCCAATCGCGCAACGGCAGCGGTTCGGTGGTAAACGCGAGTTCGAGATGGTCGAGCCATTCATTCATCTGCTGATAAACGGTCAGATGAATCGCCGCAGGTTGACGGCCGGGGACCGGTGGGGAATCAGCGCCCGACGGCGAACTCCACTCTTCCAACTGAGGCGCGACATTCAGATCGTGCCAGAATTTTCGGAGCGCGGCGGCAAGCTGCGCTCCGGTCGGCGGAGGATTTGCACCGGTCAATGCATCGGCCAGGCGCGAAAAAGGCGGCACGAGCCGTTGCCGGAGTTTTTCCAAATCGCCGACGAGGGCCGTGTCCTCCTCCGCGTCGAATCGCAACGGCTGCTGCCACGTCGCGCGGCCTTCCCAACCGCGCGCGAGCGCTTCGTTTTCCAACTGATCCAATTCCGTTTCGTCGGCGGGGACAAGGCCGGATTTCAAGGCGCCAAACCAGTCCTCCTGCCGCCAGCCAAACGCCGCCGTGCGCAGCGCGAAGCGCGTCAGCTCGGCCAGCGGGTGATGCGCGACCGGCTCGCGGCGGTCGAGGAAGAACGGAATTTCATGGCGGGTAAAAACACGGCGCAACACGTCGTGGTAGCCCTCCAGTGAACGCGCGAGCACGGCGCATTCACGATAACGCCCGCCAGCGCGAACGTGGCGCAAAATTTCCTGCGCCGCCAGCGTGGCCTCGGCTTCCGGATTGGCGCAGCAGGCGAGGCGGAGGGCTGTGGAAGTTCCAGCAGCATACGTTTGCGGATTCGACCAGTGCGCTTCCAAATGCGCCAGCGCCGGACTGCCGGCGAAACGACTGCGGATTGGATCACGCGCCAGTTGCTCCACTATCACGCGGCAATCCGGCAAGGCGGCGAGTCGCGCCTGGCAACGGCGAACGGTTTGCGCCACGACTGACCCCGTGGAAAGCCACGACTGTTCTCCGTCCGGATCGGGAACGTGTTCGAGACAAAACGCCAGCGTGGCCTGTTCGCATTGCGGAACCAGCGCGGCCAAGAAATTCAGTTCCTGCGGTGTCATTTCGGCAAAGCCGTCGAGCCAGAGACCGGCGAAATGAATGACCGTTTTTTTTTGGCCCGCGATCGGCTGGAGCAGAACTTGGGTCGCCAGATCAAGCAGGCAATTCGCGTCCTGCAACTCGTGCGTTTGTAGCCAGTCGAGGTAAGCGTGGAGCAGCAGTGCGATGTCGTTGAGTTTGTCACGCAGTTGCGGTGGCGCGGCGGGGCGCGAGGCCCAGGCCAGCAAACGTTCCGGCGCGAGTTGATGCCGCTGGAGTTCGCGCAGGAGCAGGCTGAGTTGCTGCGCGAAGCCGGGCAGGCGCGCGGAGGCGCGAAAGAGTTTCAACTCCGATTCCTTTTGCGCGAGCAAGGCGCGCAACACCATCAAGCGGCCTTCGTCACCGAGCAACCGGGGCGGCGCGGCCGTAAATTCATTCAGGACGAACTGCGCGAGCCGCTCGAAGGAAAGAATCTGCAACCGCGTGTAGCCCGGCAGCGTGCCCTCGCCGAGCAACTGGCGCTCAAGCTGAAACGTGGCCTGCTTGGGAGCGAGGAGCAACAGGGGCGCGCCTTCCGCCGAGCGGACGAGTTCCGCGCGCATCTCCGCCAGACAGCGAAACGTCTTGCCGCTGCCGGCGGGGCCGAGGAGGAAACGCGTTTGCACGAACGTTTTTTCGCGCAAAGCCACGGCGAGGCAAAGATTATTATTCCGTTTTATTTTTCTAGTGGGACGGTTTTTGTCTAACCTTGCGGGCAAAGCCGACGCAAATAAATAACCGACACCGTTGGAACCGCACGGCGAAAAGCCGGTCAGCGACCCGGTGGCGGTGGTGGCGTTCCATGGTAGCATTTTGGCCGCTTGACTCCGCGCGCCCTCGGAATAAGGTTGCCACATGGCCCAGACAAAAATCAATTCTCCGTCTCTCGCGGAGCGACGAAAACAAATTCGTATCAGGAGTAATTGAAAAAGTTTCCTATGGGAAAAAATGCCAGACGCAGAAAAAAGGCGAAATTGCAGGAGAAACTCATGCGGGCAGATCCTAGCACCGGTGTTTCGATCCCTGGAGCGGGAAGTTCGATTCCGGCTGTTTTCAACTCAAAACAGCACGAGCCAATTACCGACGCGCTAGTTCAAGAACTTGTTGATAAGAATGGTTGGAAGGAGCAAGACATCCGCAATTTCAAAGCACAAGGAATGAGTTATTGCCGCGAGCGAAACAGCTTTGTGACAGCTCCGGAGCGTTTTGATTGACACCTATCTCCTCGCGAGGCGGCGAAGGGCTGGCAAGCGACCCGGTGTGGTGACATAGGCACGGTGAGCTTGAACGCGGGCCAAACTCCAGTGAATTATCACGCTACCGATAGTTATCTTAAACTTCCACCGCCTTGCCCGGCGCGGGCTGGATGACTTTCATTTTCGGATGGCGGGTGCGGATTTGATCCTCGAACCAACGGCGCGAATCGTCGTCACCGTGACCGAGCAGCACGGCGCGGGGCGAAACCTGGCCGACAAATTCCAGCAACTCCTCGCGATTGGCGTGGGCGGTGAGATCGAAGTCCTGCAACTCGCAGCGTTTGGTCACTTCTCCGGCGCTGCCGCTGAACACAAAGGTTTCGCCGTGCTTGGCGGCTTTGAGCCGGCCACCGGGCGTGCCGGGATCAGCGTAGCCGACGAAGAAGATGGCTTGTTTCTCGTCGCCGATCATCCGGGCGGCGAGGTCATGCGCGGCGGTATTTTCGCTCATCATGCCGGCGGTGATGACGAAGATGCGTCCGCCGGAAAGTTTCATGCTTTCGGCCTGGCCCTTTTCGAGGACGACGAGGTTGAGCGCCTCGTTCAACTGGAGACTGCTATGCTGGCGATGCGTGCGGCTCGCTTCCAAGTCGTAAATCTCAGTGAACACCCGGCCCAGTCCGCCGATGTAGATGGGCTGTGGCTTCAATTTCCCGGCCTTCATCAACAAGGCGAGCAGCGCGAGAATTTCCTGCGTGCGCCCCAGCGCAAAAGTCGGGATCAACACGCAGCCTTTGCGTTTGAGGACGCGCTGGATGGCCTCGGCGAGGCGTTCGATTTCCGCTTCGCGCGTGAAACCGGGCGGCGTGGCGCGATTGCCACGGGTGGTTTCCATGATGAGCACGTCGGCCTTCACGTCTTCAAAGCGTGCGCCTTTCAAGATGGTCTGGTCGCGGAAGGAAACGTCGCCCGTGTAGAAAAGCGTTTCCTTTTTTCCCCGCACCATGATGCCGGCGGAACCGAGCGCGTGGCCGGCGTCGTAAAATTCCAGCGTGGGCGAGGGAAAACCGGCGCGGGTCTTGTGGTGCGCGGCCCATTCGATCTCGCGATTGTAGCGGAAGCCTTGAAAGAGCGGCGCGAGATCGTCCACTTCGTCGTGCGTGAAGAGGGGATATTCCTTGATGCCCAGTTCCTCGCGCTGGCGTTTCATCACATTGACGGAATTGTGCAGCACGCGCTCCACGAGGAAATAGCTCAACTGCGTCATCAAGACATGCGCCTTGGGAAACTGCCGCAACGCCACGGGCAGCGAACCAACGTGGTCGTGGTGGCAATGGGAAATGGCGATGGCGTCCAGCTCTTCTTTTTTGAGCAGGTGGTAAAGCGGCAGGCTGTCGCGACCTTCGAGTTTGGGGTGGGTGCCGGCGTCCATCAAAAGCCGGTGGCCTTCGATCTCCACGAACCAGGCGCTGGCACCGATGTCCGAGGCGGGATTTAAGTTAATAATTCGCATATCGCCTATTCAGCCACGAAATGGCGGCGATGAACATGAAAAACGAAACGGAACCAGCCCCCGCGAGTTGAGTGAGGATAAATGTGACCGGGCGGGTCAATGCCGGGCGGCGTTGGCCGGCACATACCATTGCCCGCGCAACCAATCAGCCAGCAGGCTCATCGCCTGCGCGTCGAGCATTTGCTTGGCACCGAAGGCCGGCATCTTGTCGTTGCTCTTGCCGTAATAATTGGGATGTCCCGGATCCGTCAGCAGGCCGACGATCCACGCGCGTGAGCCATAGCCAGTCAAATCCGGCGCGGTGGCGTCCTCATCCTTTTTGCGGTACTGGTGGCATTCGGTGCAGCCCATGCCTCCGGGAATCAATTTCTGTCCCTCCGCGATCAGGGCAGCGTCCTGATTGTCGCTGGCATTTTGGGCCGGGAGTTGCGCCTCGGCGGAAAGGGCGGCGATGACTTTCTGCAAGTTCGCTTTCTGTTCCGGTGAAAACTTGGCGATTTCCTTCTTGACGAACTTGGCCATTTTGCCGTCTTTGAATTTCGTCGCGCCAAAATAATGTGGGCTGCTGATTTTCGTCGGGTCGAGCAGACCAGCGAGCCACGTGCGGCTGGCGAATCCTTTCAAATCGCTGGCCGTCGGCGGGTCTTTGACCGGATGGCCGGTGCCGTCGTGGCCGTCGTAGCGATGGCAGCTCGCACAGTTTTTGGCGAAGAGCTTCGGCCCCTGCGTCAATGGATCATTGCGCAAGAGCGTCACCGCACCGGTGGCGGGGATACCGGCGGGCGATTGGGCCAGTTCAATCACGCGTTCCGCGTCGCGATCGGCGTCCTTCACGGCGGCGAGGTAAGCGGGGTTGCCGCGATCTTCCGCGACGGCCCAGTACGTCAGCAGCGCCACTCCCGCAAGCAACGCCCAGAGCAGGCCAACATTGAAGCGATGGCCGAGTTTCCATTTGCCGATGAACGGCATCGCCGTGATCAGGCCCATGATGACGCCGGGGATGATCATCGCGCCCCAGATTTCCGTGCCGTGCGGAAAGTATTTCAGGAACTGGAACAGAAAGAGAAAATACCACTCCGGTCGCGCGGCGGAAAATTGCTCGGAAGGATCGGCGGGCGCGCCGAGTTCCGCGCCGTGGCTCCGAATGATGAGAAACAAAATGGCCGCAAGCACCGCCAGACAGGCGACGGCGTCCTTCAACACTTGATCCGGCCAGAAGGGCGAATCGGGTTTGCGCTTCGGTTCCTTCGCCGTCAGCCCGTGGCGGCGGAACAAATAAATGTGTCCGACGAGCAGCGCGACGATTGTGCCTGGCAGCACGCCGGCATGGAGCGCGAAAAAGCGGGTGAGCGTGTGATGTCCGTAATCCGAACCGCCGACGATGAGCTTTTGCAACTCCGGCCCGATGAACGGCGTGATGGCGGCGATGTTGGTCGCCACGGTCGTCGCCCAAAAACCTTTTTGATCCCACGGCAGCAAATAGCCGGTGAGCGAAAGGCCCAGCACGAGCAGCAGCAGCGCCACGCCGAACCAGTAGTTCACTTCGCGCGGTGCTTTGTACGCGCCGTCGATGACCACTTGCATCAAGTGCAGCACCAGCAGGACATTCATCGCCTGCGCGGTGTAGTGATGCAATCCGCGCAGAAACCAGCCGCCCCACATTTCGTGCTGGATGTAATAAACGCTCTCCCACGCAGTCTGTGAACTGGGGCTGTACGCCATCCAGAGCACGATCCCGGTGATGAACTGGATCGTCAGCGTGAAGGTCAGCGTGCTGCCCCAAACGTAACGCCAGCGCGAGCCGCCCGGTACGTTTTCAAAGAGGGCTTCGTGGAGAAGTTTCTTGCTGCCGGTGCGGTGGTCGAGCCAGTCGAGCAACGATTTCATGTCTTGACCACCTTTTCAGCGTGGCCCGGAATAAAATTCTTGAACTCGACCCAGACTTCGCCGCCGGCGCGGATTTCCACCTTGAGATCGTCCAGGCTGCGGGGGCTGGGGCTTTTCGGATCGCTGATCTTGCCGTCCAGCGCAAAGGTGCTGTTGTGGCAGGGACAAAGGTAGCCTTTGCGTTCGGGAACATAATCCACGAAACAGCCGGCGTGCGGGCAAACCACATTGATGGCCTGCACCTCTTTCTCACTGGTGCGCCGCAAATAAACCGCACCGACGGGCACCTGCGGGAATTTGTTCCAAGCATCGGAACGGTCGGCGATGATGGCAAATTTGCGGGGGACGCCGTCGTTCGGCAGCGAATCCAGCGTGGCCACTTTGATCGCCCCGCTTGCAACCGCCGAACGCCGCAACGGATCGAGCAACATGGGCAAGCCAGCGGCAACGGGGGCCAGTCCAACGACTCCGCCGATGACCACACAGCAGGCTTGCTTGCAAAATTCCCGGCGGTCGGGCGGCGTGGGTTTGTCTGGCGGTTGCATCATTTTGTTAATCTGTTTTCCCGTGGCCGTGCTGAGTTGACGAAAAAATACGGAAACCTCTTCAAAAGGCCAAGCAGATTTCCCAATCGTGAAATATTTTCTGCGATGGCCGGCGGAAGTTTGGGAACAAGGAGGCGCGTGGAAATTTTTATGCGTGCGTTCGGACGGCGGCTTGTTTAGGTTCCGGGCATGATCATCTGGCTACTCACTTTTTTCCTGCTCGGCTTTTGGGCGTGGATTGGCAAAACGAGCGGGGCCATCCGCATGTCGATCTCGCTGCTGGGGCTGATTCTCGCGGCGGTGCTGGCCTTTCCACTGGGCGGGCTGATGAAAAATCTGGCGACTTCGGCGGGCCTGACGCATCCCCTTTTGAAATGGGCCGTGCCGCCGCTGGTGGTCTTCGTTTTGTTCCTTGTGATCTTCGGCGTGATCTCGCAACTCGTGCACCGCAAGATTGAGGTTCATTTCAAATACAAGGAAGCGGATGACACGCGGATGTATTGGGAGCGGATGAACAGCCGCCTCGGCGTGTGCGTCGGGTTGATGACGGGCGCGGTCTATGCCGTCCTGCTCGGGGTGGTGGTTTATGTGGCGGGCTATTGGACGACGCAACTGGCCTCGCCGAACGAAAACCCGTTCGGCATGAAATTTTTGAATTCAGCGCATGAAGGCCTGCGCCCCTCGGGCATGGAAAAAATTGCCGTTGCCCTCGAGAAGATGCCTCCCGCCTGGTATGACGCCGCAGATGTGCTGGGGTTGATCTACCAAAATCCCGAAACGCGCAGCCGGCTGGGCGATTATCCCATCTCGCTCGCGTTGCTGGAGAAGCCGGAGTTCCAACAACTCGCCAGCAACACGGAGCTGGTGGGTTTGGTCAAGAACCAGGGAAGCATCGCCGAAATCCTCAAGCACCCAAAGGTACAGGGAATTGTCACGAACGCGGCCATGTTGAAACAACTGGAGCAGATCGACCTCAAGGACCTGAGCAACTACATCGCCACCGGCAAGTCGCCCAAATTCGACGATGAAAAAATTCTTGGCCGCTGGAAACTCTATGTGCCGGCCACAGTCACTGCGTTAAGGAAGAAAAATCCGAACCTTACCATTCCGTTGATGAATTCTATCAAGCGGATATTGAAGGAAAAAATGTCAGACGTGATTCTTCTCGCGCTGGCCGACAACCAAGTCTTGCTGAAGGGATCCGTGGGCAACCTCGAACAGGCCACACAGATGCTGGGCGGCCGTGTCCAAGCACCCGCGCCCAAACCCGGCGGCACGCCTCCCGGTGGCCAACCTGGCGGTCAACCGGCTGCGGCTCCCGCCACCGGCACGGCGAGTGTGATTGTCCAAGGCACTTGGAAAAGGGATGGTGCCAAATATCAACTCACCTTTGGCGGCACTCAAAACGAAGAGGCCACGATCAAACAAGGAGACAAACAAGTGGTGGTTTTGGAAACGACGTTCTACGGCGGCGCGCTGGTATTTTTGAAAACTGATTAATCGCTGGCCCCACCAACGCGAAGAGAAACCGGAAGCTGGCGGCTATTTGGGTTCGCGTTTGAAATCCACGCGCTCGGTCTTCAATTCCCCCGGATGCATCAGAAAGTGAGGCGGCGTCGAGCCGTTCAGCGTATTGGTATTCGGCTCCGCGCCGCCAAAGGGGTTGCCGGCGAATTCAGCCGGGGAGCTTTGCAACGCCGGGGAAACCACGACCGATGGATCGGTGCCGAGCGGTGAATTGGCGCTGTCTGTTCCGAAATTCGACGCATAATAAACGGCGAAAAGCGTCAATCCACCCACCGCCAGCCCGTAGGTGCAGGCCATGATCGGCTTGGCGTCGAAGGTGACGAACAGCCGGCTCCACCAGGAGGCCGGGCGGGCCGCTTCCGCCGCCTCGATGCGGGTGCACACCTTGGTGGAGAAGTCGTTGAAATAGCCGGGCGGCGGCGTTTCATGCCGCTTCCAGGCCAGGAGTTTTCGCAACTGTTCAAAATTTTCTTCCGGTGCCGGGTTCATATCATTTCAAGTAGTCGCTCAGGTAAGCTTGCAATTGTTGCCGTGCGTAAAACAACCGCGACCGCACGGTGCCGGTGTTGCAATCCATGATCTTGCCGATTTCGTCATGGGACAAATCCTGAATGTCATGCAGCGTTACCACGAGTCGATGATCTTCCGACAGCTTCTGCATGGCGGCGTTCAATTTTTCTTGCAGCTCGGCGAGATTGAGATCGCGCCGGGGCGTCTTGTCGGAAACCAGCGCCACCAGTTCCGGATCGTGCTCGGCGTGGAAATCGAGATCGTCGAGGCTCATGTGGCCCCGGTTTTTCCGCTGCTTGAGGAAGTTGATCGTCCGGTTCACCGCGATCCGATAGACCCAGGTGAAAAAACTGGAATTGCCCTTGAAGGATTTGAGCGCCTGGTAGGCCTTGATGAAACTTTCCTGCGCCAGATCGTTCGCGTCCTCATGGTTCGAGGTCATGTGGTAGAGCGCCGCGTAAATCCGCTCCTGGTAGCGGCGCACCAGCTCATCGTAGGCGGACAAATCACCGCCCTGGGCGCGCTGGACGAGCACCCGCTCTTCCGTGGGGTCAGCGGCCTGCGGCTTCTCCGCCGCCGGGGTGGCAGGCAGCTTGGCGGCAGCAGTCTCGCTCATGGCCGGCTCTTTCAAGAGGAAATTCCCAATGCATCCGTTTGTTGCGCCAGAAATTCAGTCAAACCAGTCAACGCGGCGCGGCTGGCCGAGGCGGGCACCTCGTCCAGTGCCGCGCGAGCGGCGAAAATGTATTGATGGATTGCCGCACGTGATTCCGGCAAGGCTCCGTACTGGCCGAGCAATTCCAGGATGCGCTGATGATAATGCGGCCGCCACTGCTGGATGAACTCCTTCAAGCGCGTCTGATCGGCGGCATCGGCGCGCTCCAGCACCACCAGCACCGGCAGCGTCAGCTTGCCGCTGGCCAGATCCGTGCCCAGTGATTTGCCTGCCGAAGCCTCGGAGCCGAACAAATCCACGCAGTCGTCGTAAATCTGATACGCCGTGCCGAGCGCCATGCCAAATTCGCGCATCGCCGCCTGTTCCCGCTCCGACGCGCCGCTGATCCGCGCTCCCAGTTCACAGGAAAGCGCGAACAACTCGGCCGTCTTCATCGCCAGCACTTTGAAATATTCCGCGCGCGTGAATTGAAAGTTGAGGCGGCGGTGCGTC
>JBKJSC010000200.1:0-6167 GCA_046593035.1 Limisphaerales bacterium
CGATCGAACACCTTTGGGCCAGCTTCAAGACCCGCCTCCGGAAAGACCTCCCCACCGCCACCGACCCTTTCCTTTTTATCGCCAATATGTCCCAATGTTATTGTTAATTGCTATAGTTCACTTGTGACAGTTGCCGTAGAGAGGACTTCGGGTATAAATCCAGATCTGCTTTTTGAAGATCGGGAGCTTGACATCGTTGGTGGCTGCGCAGGGGCATTACTGGTGCTCTGCGCATTACGCGAGCAAGTCGGAGATTTCTCAGGATGGAAGCTGGCAAAGCCATGCGTTGACAATCTTTTCAGGCGCAGAGTGAAGTGTGGTAACAGGGTGGCTTGGCCGACCTCCATGGGGCGTCTTCTGACGGGCCTATCGCACGGGGCCAGTGGCATCATGTTGGCCTTGGCGCGAGCGGATCGCATCACCCCGATCAGGCACCTTGCCGACGTCATTCGATGCGGGATTGAGCATGAGCGTGCAACATATTCGGACGATGTCGGAAATTGGCGTGATACTCGCTACGAAGAAGAACGCTTTGGGCTTGGATGGGGACACGGAGCTCCAGGAATCGGGCTTTCAAGAATGGGTATGATGCACGTCGAAGTCCCACAGATAACTATCGATTTACGACGCGCGGTGGAGTCCGTTCGGAGGCACAATGGACCGATTGTTGACAACGTTTTGAGCGGCAGGGCGTCACACATTGCCCTTTTGGTCGACGCAGAGAGCCAGATTGGAGGATGTGGGCCAATTCTCCAATCAGTTGTGCAAGACTTGATAACTCGGGCCCGGAAATGTGGCAGCTTTTGCTTGCCAATTCGTCCCGGCGGCAGCTTGGTGTCGCCTTCACTTTTTGCTGGGGTAGCTGGCATTGGATACAGCCTATTGCAAGTGTCCGATTTGCAGAAACGCTCACTTCCTTCTGTCTGGCGATTTGGTTGTTAAACACGAACAATGCCGAGTTGCTGGCGGAGGTTGATGAGTCTGAAAGCAGTGCCTCCACTTCAATGGGAAGATCATTGCTAATTGATGGCGGGGATAAAAGAAGGAACGGATTTGTCTCTTCGGACCTGTTTTAGTAGGAGTTCAGTTGACCGGGCGCGCTCTGTAAACGGCGGGTCACATTGGAGGCACCAACAAGCAAGGAACGGAACGCCTTTCTGGGTATTAAGGAGCCAACGTCCAAGGCCTCGATTTAAGCCCTCATGGACACGCCAACCTCACGTTTTCGACCCGCCGAAACCCTCGTTTTCCGCATCGTCGCGACACCCTTGAACACCCGCGACAGCGTGGAGCGGTCAAAAACCGGAAAAACGCTAAAATCGAGGGCGGCCTGGGGATGGGCCAGAAATAAAAACACCGGGGATCGAAGATTAACGCGTTCGAGATTTTGACCTCGAAGGGCGTTTTTTCGCGTGCGGCCGAGAGCGTTCAACGGAGATCTTGCGGATTACGGCACCAGAAAAAACTGATCGTGTCAGTTGAAATGCGCGAGCCCGGAAAGGAAGTTATTGCGAGTTCAGGACACGGGTGGACATCCGAGAACAGGGTTGATCAGTTTTGAATCTGTTGAGACTAGGTGTTGAGACTCCCCACATATTAAGCCACAACTCATTGATAGTAAAGGTGGCGGAGAGAGAGGGATTCGAACCCTCGGAACAGTTTCCCGTTCACAGGTTTAGCAAACCTGCGCTTTAGGCCACTCAGCCATCTCTCCAACCTTTTGTTTTTGAGGGTGTTACACTCAAAAAAAGACCATTTTCAAACTTGACCGCGTGACGCTTGGGTGTCACATTTACCGCATGCCAGACCGACCCGCCGCTAATGCCCCGGTTAAGAGCCAGAAGCGCTCACGTCCACCGTGGCCCAGACTGTATAAACGTACCCATCGGAGTGGTCAAGTTGCTTACGCTGTGGATCTCGGTTTGATTGACGGTAAACGAACTCGAAAATGTTTCGCGAGTTTGCAGGAGGCTAAGACTTTTGCTGAACAGGCTCGAGTTGCGAAGAAGAACCAGGGACTCGCCGCATTTTCGTTCGATGAAGGTGACCGCGTGGATGCTTCCCGAGCGTATGAAATCCTGAAGCCCGCTGGTGTCTCCTTGTTTGCTGCGGCCGAGTACTACAGGGATCACGTGCTTGCCCACCAGAACGCGCCGCCAATAAGCGAAATAGTCGCGAAAATGGTTGCTGAGGCAGAAGGCAACGATCGTAGAGATCACACGGTGGACGAACTGCGGCGGCGTTTGGGAAGTTTTGCACATGACTTCAGCAATCGAAAACTGGGGGATATCACACTGGTAGAGCTGAAAGATTGGATCGCGGACGATGAGTGGTCCCCGAGAACCCGAATCAATTACCTGACCAAGATCTCC
This sequence comes from Limisphaerales bacterium, assembly GCA_046593035.1. GTDB lineage: Bacteria > Verrucomicrobiota > Verrucomicrobiia > Limisphaerales > JAYTXL01 > JAYTXL01. Next base: position 2,373 of record JBKJSC010000200.1, read on the forward strand.
CAACTCTACAACTACGCGGTGAAACACGGCTGGGTGGACATCAACCTGGCCGAGAAGATTGACCGGCCCAGTGTTGAGGACAAGGAACCTGGAATCCTCACGGTCGCCCAAGCTGAAGCGCTGTTGAACAATGCAAACCGTCTGGAACTCCTGCCCTTTATCGCGATCGGTTTGTTTGCCGGGTTACGAACGGCTGAATTGATGCGGTTGCAATCTGATGCGATTAATCTCCAGGAACGTTCGGTAGTAGTGGGGCAAGCTGTGGCGAAGAAACGATCCCGTCGAGTGGTGGAGATGGGGGATGGTTTGGCGGCTTGGTTGGCATTATGTCCGCTACAGGATGGCCCGGTGGTAGGCCAGGTTAAGCTGAGGGAACGGCTGGTTGAACTGAGAATAGCTGCCGGCATCGAGGAATGGCCCCACAATGCGTTGAGGCATTCGTTCGGCTCATATCATCTGGCGTTCTATGGTGATGCCACCAGGACTGCCAACCAGATGGGCCACAAGAGCACCGATGTCGTCCACAACCACTACAAAGCGCTGGTGATGAAAAGCGAGGCGGAGAAATACTGGGCGTTGCGGCCGGGGAAAGTTAAGCCGATCGCCGGCGCGTCTGGATCGTAAACCGACGAAACGGGGGTGACGGAAACCGGTCGTCCGCCGTACTGCGAGGCCGTAAATCGAATCCTGGAGGGTCGCGCGCCGGCGCCCATAAATCATTCCTCTGCGTGCCCGATGGTGCCTGTCCGTACTTGGCTCGTTCGTGTCGTCGTCGGCCTTTTTATGGACGAAAATGGGGAAAACGCGTTAAAATGCGATTTGCGGCGTTCGATGCGTCAGACGAGGTCAACGCCGCAGTCGTTTTTATTTTACCCGGTCGATCGCGTGGAAATCGGTGTTTTATGGGAGTTCTCCGCCGACTGTTTACTGGAATTGTCCCCAGTCCGAGACACTGCCAGGCTCATCGACAGGCTTCCTGACGCGGCTGGACATTCGAACTGTCCAGGAATAGGGTCGTTGCATGCCCATCGTCCCAATTCGCGGCTCACATCTTCCGGCCCCGCGTGGCTGAGTTACGTTATGCAACCTGAGCCTCGCGACTTTCTTCCCCCATCGGATCTCCCAGACCTTGGTGGTCTTTCGCTCCACGCACCAAGGATGGCTATGCGGCGCTACTTCCTCGGTGCTGGCCCCATGGTACATCCAGCCTACGTGCTTCAGCTCAATGCCGTTCGTCTTGCCGACTGCGCAGTCACTGAATACTCGTTGGCTCGCGAGACCATAGCCACCTTTCACGCCGACCACGGAAGTCCAGGGATTCACCACTACAACAGGACATCCGCTCATTTTGAAAATTGCATTTGGGCCATCGAGCGGTTCATCAAACATGCCAAGGCCATCCGGTCGGCACAGTTTGTACCGAAAGAGCTCTCTGGCTTGATCTCGCGCAAGTCGAGTTTCCTGCAATCCAAAGTGGAGAGTCGAGTCATGCGAATGCGCCATACGCTAGCTCATTTGGAAGGAGAAGCACTCAAGGGCAAATTGCCAGAGGGGTCGAGCATCGCTCTTCTTCCGCTCAAGTGTGGACTTAGTGTCGGCGAACACACAATAGCCTGGGAGCAGTTGAAACAATGGCTGACGGACATAAATGCCTCGGCATCTTCGCTAGCAGAGTACCTTCCGCCAAACACACCAAGCGGAGAACCGGCAGGTGCATAACCCTTCCATCAAGCGGACGTCCAACAGCGGGCTTCTCCACTGTCGGCCTCCGCTCATGTCAAATATTTAGGCCCACCCAACTCATGAGCATTCTCACGCCCCAACAATTTGAAGCACTCTTACCGCTGGCTTGTGCGTGGGCGGAAGAGCAGGAGCGCGCGATCTTGCAGTCAGGCGTCGCGCTCACCGACGCACAGATTGACGACGCCAGGCGGATTGGCGTTGCCCAGCCCAACAAAGTAAGGTTGCTACAAGTCCCGGCGATTCCGAATCCGACGCACCCGGTGTTGGCAGCCGCTGCAATGGCGACCGGCTTGATTTCAACGAACACCATCGGCCTCACGCTAAGCCACGGCATTTTCATTCGTGCCGACTTCTGGGGGCAGCGGCGCTTGGTGGCGCATGAGCTTGCACACACCATGCAATATGAGCGACTCGGCGGCATTGAGCCATTTCTACGGCAGTATTTGCACGAGTGCGTCACCATCGGTTATCCTGACGCACCGATGGAACAGTAAGCCAAAAGGATTGAGCAAGAGACATGCACTCATGCGGGTTGAACGAGCCCGTCATCGGCCCGGGTAGCTGTGTGGTGAGATTCCAACCGCATTCCATGCCACCCGGAACATCACCGGCCGATCTTTGCAGTTGCCAACTCTGTCGAGGCGAGTGCAAATGTACCGGCGATGAGAACCAGCGATGCCTAACGCGCATTTGTACCTGTTCAGTGATGGCTGCCCAAGCGACTGGCTCATTGCTGGTCAAGATGCCACCTGGCACACCATCGCCAATGTTGTATTCCAATCCGACCCGGCCCTCCAGCCACAGGTTGACAGCGGGAAGTCACACATCGAGATACTTGAGCAGGACAACCTGTTCAACAACTTGATGGCCGATCTCCAAGCCAATTTGCCATCAGGACAGTTAGGAAAATGGAAGACTGGACCAAGCTACAAGTCGCGATTCTGCCAAGCCTTCGCAGCAGCTCAGCCAAAACACAAGCTGATGGTCTCAGCGTGTTCGTTTCAAGAAAAAACTCTCCGCGCCTCAAAACCTGCCCTCCTCCGGGCATACAACACTCTCATTGGTGGCATTGAAGGTCGTGGCATCGATTTCGAGAGTTACGCAGATTACAAAGGCCGTCCATGTCTGAAGCACTCATTCATCAATCAGAATGGCTACTTTGAAATTGATGGGCTCGAAAATCAAATGCTAGTCCTACTTTTCATGTCGTGGTTTGTTGCAGACCAGTATGTATTCTTCAAAAAGAGCATGGTCGGTGATGGACGACATGGATTTGACCGCCTTGGAATCACGGTCATTTCAGATAAACTGAGTGGTGATAATGATTTCCACAGCAAGAGTGAGCAGAACTTGCGCAACCTCATTGATCCAGATCAGGAAGGCATCCCAATTGTATTGTCTCGGTCGCCTCAAAGCGATACGTTCTCAGGTGATTTGTTGGCAGATAATCTCGCGGGTTGGCTCAACGCCGCGATAAATGATCCAACCGGGAAATTCGCTCGACAGGCGATGGATATTGGATCGTTTGGAGTCTGGCGGGGGTGGCATATTCTTGCCGAGTCGACCTCAACACTCGAATCAGTGCCAGCTTTGACTTGGCTCATGTCCTCAAATGCCAACGCCTGACGAACGGGTGCATACATCCGGCCGTACTCCTGATAAAATTCTGCCTCGGGGCTAAAAAAAGATTTCCCGGTCCAGCCCCCCCTCCCAGCACAATCGCCCCCACTCAGGAACGATCGGCCAATCCTGATAGCTAACCGAAAAGCTTTCCCACATTCCAACCCGCCCGCCCCATCACCTCCGTGAAGAGGCGACAGGGCGGGCGAAGGAACGACAACTCTTGGTGACGAGTTGTAATTGTCGTCAGCTGGCATTAAACCGAGCGCAACTCCCGACATGCCTGCTGTTCTCGTTGGGCAGCCAGGTTGCAGTACCATTGAGGCAGGCAACTGATTTCGTGCAGGATGTCGGCGCCGAAGAACTCCCTCATCTGCACAGCCAACTGGGTTTTTGTGTTCTGCACCGTCCCTGGGCTCACTTTTAATCTCA
>JBKJSC010000218.1:0-12634 GCA_046593035.1 Limisphaerales bacterium
CCGTCGCACTTGAATCCGAAAGCGCTCGGACTTGCCCAGCAGCGGAAACCGATTCTCCCTCTCCTGGGGGAGAGGGCCGGGATGAGGGCGGACTTTCATCTGTAATTGGCCCAAACCTCAAAGAGTTCACCGCGCAGACCGGCCGCGCGCCCATCGTAAAAATGTCGCGCACGATGCCCCCGACGCCGGTGGTCGCGCCCTGAAACGGCTCGACCGCGCTCGGATGATTGTGCGACTCGATCTTGAACGCGATGGCGATGCCGTCGCCGATGTCAATGATGCCGGCGTTTTCCTCGCCCGCGCCGACGAGGATTTTCGGCGACTTGGTGGGGAAAGTCTTGAGCAGCGGCTTGGTGTTTTTGTAGCTGCAATGCTCGCTCCACATCACGGAAAAAATGCCTAGCTCGGTGTAGGACGGCACGCGTCCGCCGAGGATTTCCTTGGCGTGGACATATTCTTCCGGCGTGAGGTTGTGTTTGGCAACCAACTCTGGGGTGATAGCGGGTTCGGTCATGGCAAAAATTATTAAATTCTTTTTTTGTGCGCTTTTTTGTGCGACGTAATGTTTGTCACTGGCACAACTTTGTAAGTTGGCGATTCTTCTCGGAAAATTCCCCCGTCTTCAACCCAGTCAAGATTTCTGCCGATCAAAAGCTCGTTCATCTCGGCGTGGTGAGTATTCTTCATGGCAACGGGCTTTATTTGAAAACCGTGCCGTTCGGCCAACGCACAAACTTCTTCGGCGTTGTCGTATGTCATCAAAAAGTCTCCACGAAGCTTTTCACAAAGTGAGAATAGCTTGTCGTGATCTATAACAGAGTGTGTGTAGAGCCGTGAACCCGCACTTTTGCCACCGGCTGTATATGGCGGATCAATGAAAAATACAGCGTCACGGTCTTTTTGAAAACGCGCGAGCACATCGAAGGCGTCTCCGTGAATAAATTCAAGACGCTTGGCAACGAGTTCAATGTTTGTAATCCGTTTGGCGATGGTTTGCGGATACCAGCGAGACAAAATTCCTTTTCCGTTCTCGCCGTTTTTCAAGACACCCGCACCTTCCGCCAGAATTCCGCCGTGTGACGTCCGGTTTTTAAGAACTGTCTGAAATGCACGTTCGCATCGCGACTTTGGAGATTTGGCAAACTCTGCCTTGGCAGATTCCGGCGACAAATCGAAGTTCATTATCCGCTTTGCCAGCCATTGTGCATCGCCCGCAAGAATTGTCTGCCAGACAGCGGCAATCTGGTCGTCGAGTTCCACCATGACAACGGAATCGGCAAGATGCTCAAATGCGGCGGTGAGACTGATGATTCCGCCACCGGCAAACGGCTCGACAAAAGTTGCTGGCTGACTTGGCAGGCTCATCATCCAACGACGAAAAAGCGGCACGAGCCAAGTCTTGCCGCCCGGATAACGGAATGGACTGCGCTGCGGCACGGAAGAAACATTCACCGGCCCATCACGCTCAACGAAGTCTGGTAATAAAAATGTCTGCGATACGCTCATTTGCCAAAAGGATTTTCCAGCGTGCGATTTGTCGGCGGCGTCTCCAGTTTCTCGTCAACTTTCTCCTGCAAGTGGCTGATAAAATCTTCCATTTTTCCGGGACGTGATTTTGTTATCTGATTCAGTGCAGGCTCAAATCGCGTATAAACGATCCGCTCCCGAAACAATTCATAGTGTGCGCCCGCGTTTGCCGCTGGCTTCAAATCATAAATCATCCAAGCGATATCCGCCTTTTCTTTGGCAACTTCCGGCAACTTGGGTAGTGTGTTGAAAAATCCTTTATTGAGAGCAACAGCGGTTTTTTTACTCCAAGCGTTGATGATGCCGCCTTTGAAAATCAGTTGCGGAGCGAGCCGCTTGCGGGATGAAGAAACATAATCTGGGCGCGGATAATTTTCTTCGGCTGTCCAATCCATTTTGCAATTTTTGGCGGGAGATTCCATGTAATGTTCAAATGGATTTCGGACATTGCCAGAAATATAAACCGCCTGAACCTCTAATGCGCCGAAATCAAAAACCTTGCCCGACTTGTCGTAAGCGCAGAGAACAACATCAATGTTGCCAGCCGATCCTCCTTCTGCATCCTTCAAACGAACTTCCGTGAGCGTCGTCCATGTTGCGCCGGCAGGAAAAAAGAAATCTGCGGCGTCATCTGCAATTATCCATTCCTGCCGAAAGCGAATGGGACAAGTGATAACCGCTTCGCCGTCATGAAAAACACTGCACACGCCAAGCGGATTTTGAGCTTTGTCTTTCGTGCAGTTGGGAACTTTGTTGTTGAACGGACAGAGGCGTTTTGTGCGATGGCGATTCGCACTCGGACTCATGTCCGTTGCCGGAAAGCCAAAAACTTCCGCGAGTGGGTGTTGTGGTTTCATTTCTTCACGCAGCTAGAGCAACGATTTCGTTTCTAAACGCTAAAAATTTATACCCGAGTTTCATCCGCGACTCCAGCGTCCGGCGCGTTTTTTCAATTTCCTTTTCGAGCAGGCGCGGGTCGGGCAAGGCCAGCTTGTATTGCGCGGCGAGGATTTTGTTCGTCAGGTTGCCCATCGAATAGCGCGCCACGGCTTCGTCGTGTTCGGAGCAAAGAATCAGGCCGACGGGCGGGTTTTCGTCCGGCAGCGACAGATGTTCGGCGGCGTAGTTGACGTAGAGATTCATCTGACCCGCGTCGGCGTGCGTGAAGCGGCCCAGCTTCAAATCGAAAATGAACAGGCAGCGCAGCCGGCGATGAAACAGCAGCAGGTCTATGCGATACCATTGCTTGCCCACGCGAATTTTTTTCTGCCGCGCGACGAAGGTGAAATCATTTCCCAGTTCCAACAGAAACGCTTCGAGGTGGCGGACGAGCGAGTCTTCCAGATCGCTTTCCGCGTAGTCATCGCGCAGGCCGAGAAATTCGAGGACGAACGGGCTTTTGATTTCTTCCTCGACGCTCACGGTGTCTTCGGGTCGCGCCTTCGCGCCGTCGGTAAGAAGCTTGGCTTTGTTTTTGGCAAGCGCGGTGCGTTCGTAAAACAGCGTGCTGACCTGGCGATCCAATTGCCGCACGCTCCAGCCGCCGCGCAAAGATTCGGTCTCGTAAAACGCGCGGGCCTCCGGCTTCTCGACGGAGAGCAGCCGGACGTAGTGCGACCACGAGAGCGGGAAGGCGTGGCACAGGGCTTCCAAATAAAGGGAAAGATCAACGGAAGAAATACGAGACGGTGTCTCGTATTTCCGCGACAGCGTCGCGGAAATTGGAACGAGGGATTTGTCAGACGCTGTCTGACATTTTTCCGGTAGATCTAATTTTCCAGACATCGTCTGGAAATTTTGTAGCTCAAGAGATTTACGAGACAGTGTCTCGTAAATCTTTGCCGGCGGGTATGCGAGATGAAATGCCCGCATGAATTGAAGATTGTCCACTGAGAAACCGCGCCCAAATTTCTTTTTCAGGTCGCGGGAGAGTCGTTCCAAAACTTCATCGCCATATTCCGCCCGCATTTCTCCTTGCTGCACAAATCCCACAATCCGTCTTCCAATTTCCCAGTAGGTTGACGTCAGCAGGGCGTTGACGTGGCGCGCGGATTGCCGTCGCGCTTCTTCGAGCAGTGCCGCGATGCCGCCAGACCAAGCATGGTAGTTCAAGCCAGTCGCGCTATTTCTGGCGCGGATGACGGCAGAACTTTTTCGCTTGGTCGGTTTGGCTTTCACAGAAACTCAAGCGGCTTGCGCCACGCCTTTATTTTTCAGCGCGGCGAAGATGCTTTCAAAAATCCATTTGCCGTCGTCGCTGCCGAGGAGCGGTTCGCAGGCGCGTTCGGGATGCGGCATCAGGCCGGCCACGTTGCGCTTCTCGTTGCAGATGCCGGCGATGTTTTGCAGCGCACCGTTCGGATTCGCCGAGTCGGTCAGGTTTCCGGTGGCGTCGCAGTATTGCCACAGGATTTGGTTGTTGGCCTTGAGTTTTGCCAGCGTTTCTTCGTCGGCAAAGTAGCAGCCTTCGCCGTGGGCGATGGGCACGCGGAGAATTTTCCCCGCCGGAATCTGGCTGGTGAACGGCGAATCGTTCGTGGCGGTTTTCAGAAAAATGTTTTCGCAGTGGAATTTCAGATCACGGTTGCGGATGAGTGCGCCGGGCAGCAGGCCGGCTTCGGTGAGGACTTGAAAGCCGTTGCAGATGCCGAGGACGAGGCCGCCGTTGTCGGCGAATTGTTTCACGGCCTGCATCACGGGGCTGAACCGCGCGATCGCGCCGCAGCGCAGATAATCGCCGTAGCTGAAGCCGCCGGGCACGATGACGGCATCAGTGTCGCCGAGCGCGGCGTCCTTGTGCCAGACGAGCCGCGCGGAATGGCCGAGCAGGCGGACGGCGTGGACGGCGTCCTGGTCGCAGTTGCTGGCGGGGAATTGCAAAACTGAAAAGTTCATTTGATTTGGGAGTCGGTGGAGCAGGCGGGACAGAAAGTGGGTGAGTGGGTGAGTGGGTGAGTGAGCATCCGTTCTCCCACTTTCTCACTTACCCACTTTCAGCCAGAGACGCAAAGCATTCATTCGATTTCAAGACGGTAATCTTCGATGACCGGATTGCTCAACAATTTGTGCGCGGCTTCATTGAGCGCCTTCGTTGCCGCCGCCTTGTCCGTGCCGGGGGCGAGGTCGATCTCGATGTATTTGCCGATATGGACACCGGTGACGCCGGTGTAGCCCATGTGTTCGAGGGCGGTCTGGACGGTTTTGCCCTGCGGATCAAGCACGGCTTTTTTTGGGGTAATGATGATTTTAGCTTTCATGTGTGGCGGGACTGACCCGCAAAATCTGCGTGGTCAACATTGGGGAAACGAACCGGGAGACGCTAGTATTTTTTCGCATCATTGCTGATTAATTTGCGCCAGCCCATATGCTGCGACCAAATACCGAAAGGTTTTCCGGAAATCATTGCCGCCAACCGCGCGAACTGCCATTAACTCCGCATGTCGATGCTACTGCAATGGTCGCGATGCCTCGCGCGGCGGCTGCTTTTGGCAGCCCTGCTCTGGACGAGCAACGCGCAGGCGCACAAAACCAGCGACAGCTATCTCAGCCTGCATGTCGGCACTGCGCAGATCACCGGCAAATGGGACATCGCTCTGGCTGATCTAGCGCCGGTAATCGCTTTCGATGCAAACAAGGACGGCACCATCACCTGGGAGGAAATGCGCGCGCAACAGGGCAAGGTCAACGCGTACGCCCTGTCCCATTTGCAGCTTCAAGGCGAGGACGTGCGGGGAACACCTCGCGTCACGGATGGGTCGTTCGAACAACACGAGGACGGAATCTTCGTGGTGATTCAGTTCACGGTGGACGGGTTGCGCATCCCCCGAACGCTCGAAGTCAACTACCAGCTTTTCTTCGAGCACGACGCTCTGCATCGCGGCTTGTTTCTGCTGGAGCAAGGCGAACAAAATCAGACCGCGCTCTTCACCACCGGACACCGGAAACACCGGTTTGAACTGGCCACCTCGGATCGAGGGCGGGAATTCCTGAATTTCTTCAAGGGAGGGGTCGGACATATTTTAGAAATTCCACAGAGCCTGGATCACGTCCTGTTTTTGCTCGCGCTGCTGTTGCCCTCGGTGTTGAAGCGAGACAAGGGGAACTGGATGGCGGTTGGCGAATTCCGTCCGGCTTGTTGGGAGGTCGTCAAGATTGTCACCGCCTTCACCGTGGCACATTCCATCACGTTGAGCCTGGCGGCGCTGGGTTTGGTGCAGTTGCCCTCGCGACTGGTGGAACCCGCCATCGCGGCGTCCGTATTGTTTGCGGCGGCCAACAACCTTCGCGCCGTGTTTTATGGGCACGGCTGGCTGGTGGCGTTTGCGTTTGGGCTGGTGCATGGCTTCAGTTTTTCCAGCAAGCTCGCGGAACTGGGACTCAAGCAGAGTGCAATGGCGGTGTCGCTCGTGGGCTTTAATCTCGGAGTGGAAGCGGGCCAGTTGGTCATCGTCGCCGTGTTCCTGCCGCTGGCCTACGGGTTGCGGACAACACGTTTCTACCAGCACTACACCTTCAAATTCGGCTCGGTGTTGATCCTCCTGCTCGCGCTGGCCTGGCTGGTAGAAAGGGTCTCTGATTTCCGTCTGCTCCCGTTCTGAACAATCATTGGTTGGCAATCGGCGTACCTGCCAGCCATTGAGACGAGAGACCCATGACCACGCCAAAGATCAAGTGCGCCGTCAGGGTCGCGGCAACGAAAAGAGCGTTGAGCGAAATCCCAAAGACTCCCGGATACGGCGTGAATAACATGCCGAGTTCCAATCCCACCGCCATCACCACGGCCCACGCCCAGTGCCGTCGCGCTGGCTCACCGATCAGCACCAGATACATCACGCCAAAGGTCGCGCCGTTGCTGAAGTGATACGCCCAGCCGATGAGATGCGCCGAGGTCGAGTAAGCGGATTGCTCCAGCGGTTGATCCAAGATCATCGCGCCAAAGCGGGGGAAAACTTTGAACAATTTCAACGGCGGGACAACGAGATCAATTCCCCATTCACGGGAAAAAACAAACGGCAGGCGAAACACATCGTAAGCCACCGCCGCCAGCAACCCGGCGAGGACGCCAATCCAAACGGCCCGCCACAGCCGCCCCTCGCCCGTCCGCCGGTCGGCGACCGCCAGAAGGGCCAGCAAAATCAAAGCAGGCAAAAAGATGAGGAGTGTAAAAATCCGCATGGGGCAGAGCCGATAAAAATCAAACAGCAGACAGGCTATCGAGGTGAACGCCAGGAGGAAGATAACCGTGCGGCCAGTTCGATTCCAAGAAATCCGCCCACCGACACCGGGTTTAAACGTCTTTGACATGGTTAGTCGTTTAATTGAAATCGAACGGGCACTTGGACGCGATTGGCCACGGAAATGCCGGCGAGTTGCGCGGGCGTGAAGCGCCAGCGGCGAAGCACGGTGTTCAATGCCGCCTCATCAAGTGATGCAAAGCCGGAACTGGTTTCGACTTCAACCCGCACAGGTTTGCCTTGGGCGCTCACCTCAACCGCCAGCAACACGACGCCTTCCTGCCGCTTGAGGCGGGCGTTGACAGGATAGGTTGGCTTGGGGTTTTTGAGATATGCAGGCTGCGTGGCCACTGGCGCGGTGGAAGGACGGTCGTTCGCGACGGCCGGAGGATTCACAGCCGCAGTCGCAACGATGGCATTCAGCGGAACTGTGGTTGAAGCTGAACCGAAGGAGCGGGCCGGTGTGACGGAAGCAACCACCACCACCGCCGCCGGTAGCGCAGGCGGCGCGGCTGCGAGTTGGGTGACTGGTTTCTCTATTACATCCAGTTTGAATTCCGGCTTCGGCTCAAACTTCATTTCAGTTTTTGGTTCCGGCAGTCTTTCCCGTTCTGACGTCGGCGTAAGCGGTGGCGGTCGAACTGTCGGCACAAGTGCGACCGGAATCTCCACGGGTTCCGGAACGGATTGAACCAGTTCAATCACGCTATCCCGGCCAACCGCCGGACGATGGGTGGCCGCCAGAATCCACCAACGATCCAGAGCGAAATATGCCGCTCCGTGGAGGGCCACGGCGAACGAGACGCAGATGAGAGTGCGGCGGCGCATTTAAGTTCGTCACTTTGTAGTCTCAACAACGATTTGGGTCAAACCTACTTTGAACGCAACGAGCCTAAAACCGCCACGTCACCCCGGCACGCACGCGATAGTCCGGTACCGCCTGAAACGAAGTGTTGTGAATGCTGACCGGCAAATCGACACCGACTTCCGCGCTCAGTTTTTCTTTCCAAGTGATGCTGATTTGTGGCCCGACATAAACCGCCGTCAATCCGGTGTCACCCGCCTTGTTGCCTTGAAACGTGTCCTGTCCCTTGGTTTCTCCGGAGACCGTCGCCTGAATTGCGAGGGTGAATTTATCGCCCAAGTACAGCAAGGCACCCGGCCCACCCGACCAGCTCAAGTCGTCCGCGAAACGGTAATCGAAATCGCCGGTGGAGCGGATCGCGTATTGCACGTTGGCCGAGAAGAAAACTCTTTTCCATCTCGTGAACACGGCGGTGCCGATAATGCCATCCACCGAACCGCTACCGAGTACCAGGTCATGACCGTGGATCGCGCTGTCCACCGGTGCGGGCGGCGCGGTCAGCTCATCGACCTCCTCGTGCAAACGTCCGGTACTGCCCGTGGGGAATTTCAGACCGCCCAGAATGGTCCAACGAAAAGCACTGTGTTTCGTCTCCCGATTGACGGCGAGAAAGTGGCCAAGCAGCGAGACATCCCCCACCCCGGCTTCGGTGCCACGCTGAACGGCACCCGTGTCGTCCGGTCGTTGAAAGGAGCGATGGATCATCGGCGCGGTGAACTGCACGCCGACGCGCTCGTTGAAGTTGTAGCCGACGGCGAACTGCGCCGTGGAACTGTTGAGATACTGCGCCACCGGACTGGGTGTTTTCACGCCGTCCGTTTGCAGCGTGCCAAAGTGGGTGAACTGCTCGGCCAGACCGACGTAGAATCCTTTGCCAATCTCACCCCGCGCCGTCGCAGCGGAATACACGGCGCACACATCACAAGCCAGGGCTGGCAGCGCCAACGTTCCGGCCAAAACGGTCAAACCAAATAATTTCATTTTTTCTCCAAGGTTGCGGAACACGCCAACAAGGGCGGCTCCAAAGTTCGGGAAACTCGATTGCGAACCACGCACACGCGCGGCGCAACCATCAAGAACAGAAGCGAACTAACCGGGGAAAATTCGAGGCGGCGGCGAGGGAGGACTTTCGCCGCGTGTGGCAGTGAAACGGAAGGAAATAGCTGGCAATGCATCCAACACCGGAGCGTGGAGCATCACCGCGCTGGAAACGAAAAAGTATTCCACCTTGGCCGAAGTCTTTTGCAATTCCTGCTTTTGCTCGGTCTGCTTTCCGGCATCTACCAGTTTGCACAGGCTGCACGGATGCTTGCCGTCAAAGGTTTTGGCCAGCGCCTCGGTGAGCGGTCCGAACTGGGAATAGTTCACCACCATGCCAACCCAGGCCACGGATTGCAGCACCGCCCAGTGCAGGCCAAGCGACAGCGAGAGCGCCAACACGAGCATGATTTTGGGCAACCGGAAATGCACGTGCGATTGATAGTCAGCAGGGCTTGCGCTGTCAACGCCGTTTCCGAAAAGAAATCCAACTTTACAACCCGACCGCGCTCATGGCACGCTCCGGTCGCTTTATGCTCAAGTTAAACCCTTTTTTCGGACTGTTGCTGGCACCGCTGCTGCTGGCCGGTTGCGCGACTCCCACCAACATCACGAACCTTACGCCGCGCACGGCGGCCCGCAATGCCAACGGTTTGTATCCGGTCGAAATCGAGTGGAAGAGCCGACAGCAGACGATGAGGCGGGAAACGATCAAGGCCGCAGTGATGATTGGCGAAGATTTTTATCCCATGCGCCCCGCGTCGGTGCTGAAGAATCGCTGGGAAACCTTGGTTCCAGTGCCAGCGGACAAGGAGTATGTCCATTACCGGATCAAATTCGATTACGATTACAACAGCATCCCGGTTCCCCACCACGACAGCAAACTCTCCCCACCCTACCAGTTACGGATCGTCGAGAAGTAATTTCCGTCCGCGTTGGCCGTTAAAGCAGAACTGGAATACTTCACGCCAGTCCAAAGCTTGAGAATCGCGAGCTTTGTCGTTTCCTGCTTGGGTCGAGCATTTTTCCCAGCACAATTCCCATCGGTAAGACTGCGCCCGGACTACCGCTGAATGGCTCGATAGAACCGGTAGTTGAAGTTCGCGGCGTTGAGGTTCAGGGAATTCACCGGAGCGCTGATGGTGTTGGTTTGAATGGGAATCCAAGTCGTAAGGTTGGTGGATGCCTCAATCACATACGTCTGTCCAACACGCCCGGTCAAGGTGAGGCCGAAGTTGCCGCCGATCAGCGGCCCGCTGGATTGGGACCTTAGCATCGCCCCATCCACCGTGGTCAACGCCGTGACCGTGTTGTCGGCGGAAACCAATTCCACCTGATCCGCCACAACGCTGACAACATTGGTGATGGTGCCCGGCGTATTGGGCTTGGCGACGATCGTCACTGTCGCCGTCGCACCAGGCACCAAGCTGCCCAAAGTGCAGGTCACTGTCCCGCTGATATTCGAGGCGCTCCCTTGAGACACGCTGGCTGAAATAAAATCAAGGGTCACCGGCAACGGGTCGGTCAGCACGATGTTCGTGGCGGTGCTTGGGCCTTTGTTGGTGACAGTGATGGTGTAAGTCAGATTGTTGCCGAGCACGACCGGGTCCGGCGAATCCACCACAGTCAAGGCGAGATCGACCGAAGGATTAACCGTGGTCACGCTGGCGATGGTCAAACTCCAGCCGTTAGCTAGGCTGCCGAAATCCCCGCCGGAATCGTCCACGATATACAATGACCATGTTCCATTGGGGTTGAAGCCTTTGAAGATGCCTAAATTGGCACCGTACGGTCCGGAGGGTGCAGGACTTGGAAATGTATCAACCGCGCCCGACGGATTATAATTGGTAGGCTTGTAAGTGCCGGAGGTGATCAGAGAATTGTCCGGTACTGAATTGGCTGCGGCGTCATCAAGTGTGATCGTAACATTATTGGTCGGGTTGCCGCCACCCGCGTCGGAGAGCAGAATCATGCTCTGACCCGTTGGGCTGACGAGGAGGACATCAATGTCATCCGGGAAAGTGTGGCTCAATCCGTTGAGCGTGACGGTCACTTTGCTCACCGTTCCCGTCACACCCGAAACCAAAATTCCCGACGGATAAGGCGACGCGTTGCCGACCGTGCCGCTGCCTGGAATCGCGATGGCTGCCGAGTTGGTGAACGACGCCAGCGCGCCCAAATAAAACTTGTAACTCACCGTGCCGAGATTCACCGCGCCATCCTGCAACTGGAGCGTGGCGGTCACCGTGCCACCGGCAACTCCGCTGGCAGTAAAGCTGAAGGGCCGCGCCACCGAAGCACCACCGCCAACCAGCACCCCGTAATTCTGCGAGCCGCTGGGAGCCAGGACGCCGCCGGTCGCCAGCAACGTCGCGGACAACGACGTGGTGTTGGCCACACCTTTGTTGCGCAGCGACAAATTGAGCGTCACGATTTCGCCCGGGTCCACCGCGCCGTTCGCGGGGCTGATGCTTTCCGCCGTTAATGAAGCCCCGGCAGTGACAATATCAGCGGACACGTCGCTGACCGAAACTGTCCCGATGGAGGTGTTGTTCGACAAATCCAAATCCGCTTCAATCGCTGCCACGGTCACTTTGTTGGTGGCTGTTCCTGCCAATGTGTTCGTAACCGCGATCGTGATCGTCGCGAATGAACCCTTGGCGAGCGTGCCGAGGTTGCCAGTCACCAAACCACCGGAGGCAGAGAAACTGCCTTGCGATGAAGTGATGGGGCCAACGTTCACGCCCGCCGGGAGCGTGTTCGTCACGAGCACGCCGGTAGCGGTGGACTGGCCGCGATTCGTGACCGTGATCGTGTAGGTCAACCGCTGCCAGATCGTGATCGGATCAGGCGAACCAGTTTGAGTCACCGCCAAATCCGCAGACGGATTGACTGTGACCGAGGCGGAAGCGGTGTTGTTCGCGAGCTTCAAGTCATCTTCGGCGGCGCTGACACTGGCGGTTCCCGTGACCACTCCGGAGGCGGTGGTCGAAACCACGATGGTTACCGTAACACTGGCTCCATTGGTCATGTTGCCGAGATTGCAAGTGACCACTCCGGCGACTTGGGAACAGGTTCCTTGCGTCGAATTCGCGGAAACAAAGCTGACGCCCACCGGCAGAGTGTCGGTCAAAACCACGCTGTTGGCCTGGGATGGCCCGCGGTTCGTCACGGTCACGGTGTAGGTCAGGTTGTTGCCGAGTATCACCGGATCAGGCGACGCGGTCTTGGAAACCGCGAGGTCGGCGAACGGTTTGACCGTGGCGGTGGCGGTGGCGGTGTTGTTGGCGAGGTTCAAATCTGTTTCATTTCCCAATACCAACACTGAACTGGTGACCGTTCCCGGCGGCAGGTTGGTGATGATCACCGTCACGGTGGCGGTGGCTTTGCTGGCCAGACTGCCGAGCAAACAGGTAACCGTGCCGTTGGTGAAGGCGCAGGTGCCTTGCGACACAATCGCGGAAACAAACGTAACGCCCACCGGCAATCCGTCGGTGACAACCACTCCGGTGGCCGTGTCCGGCCCCTCGTTATGAACCGTGATCGTATTGGTCAGGCTGTTCCCAGCGTAGGCCGTGTCCGAAGAATTTGTGATGACAACCGACAAACCAGCGGTCGGATTGATGGGCGTCACGGTGCGGATTTGCAGGCTCCATCCACCCGCGATGATGCCCGCGTCGCCGGCTGCGTCATCCACCACGAATAACTTCCAGGTGCCATTAGGATCACTGCCATTGAAAACTGACATCGTGGTGCCGTAGGGCGCAGCGGGCGCGGGCGCGGGAAAGTTATCCGGCCCACCTGCGTTATAGTCAGCCGGCCGGAACGTGCCGCTGACAATCGCGCTCGTATCAGGCAACGCCGTCGCCGCCGCGTCATCAAGGGTCAAGGTGACGCCGTTGACGGCATCCACACCACCGGCATCGGACATAACAATTACCGCTTCACCCGACGGACTCACCAGCAGGAT
>JBKJSC010000227.1:0-36369 GCA_046593035.1 Limisphaerales bacterium
GGCAAGTTTTATCAGCACCTCAAAGAATCCGAATGGCGTTGGAATCATCGCCGTGATAACCTCTATCAACTTTTGCTAAAAGAAACCCGTTCCCACCCGCTCAACTAGGAAAGACCCCAACAGATATTGCGCCAAGACACTCGTTAAGGCGTGAAAACATAAATGAATTTGCAGGAGTATTTGGGTAAGCAAGAGCTTGTGCAAAACACGACTAAAACCGGAGCGAATTCCAAATCGCGGAGCATACAACTGGCAAATGAGGAATGGAAATTTGACGGCGTGGGGGACGATGAACTCGACGCTTGTTTCTATTACGAGTTCGCCCGCTCGTCGAAGCTGATCCGGGACGGTATCAAAGAATGGCGTGCGAGCGTCCAAAAACAAACATCGAGCTTGGATAGAATTAAGCTGGCGTGGAAAAATGCTCCGACTAGCAGTTGGAATCGTTACAAGGGTTTTTGCGAGGATGAACGTGAATTTGCCGCCTATGGTGCCGCTTGGCTGAATAATGCTGACGCCGACAAGCTGAAACCAGCCAGCTTGTGTTCCGTAGATACCGGCCTATTGGATTTTGTGGCGAGCTTCCCGGAATTTCCCAAAGTTCCTTGGCAACGGCTCCGCGCCCGCGATAAGAAAGCATCTTTCTCGAAGGACTGGAAACTTCCCGACACGGCAGACATGGAGCAAAACCCAGAGCAGGCGATTAGTGACAGCACTCAATTGCTTGAAGAATGTGACAAACACGATCTCTCTGCGTGGAAAATGATAAAACGAACGATACAGCACCCATCGAATGCGCCCAACAAACCGGGGTTGTATCTGTTCTCAATCTCTTGGAATTACCGCAATGATGAGATTGCCAGAGCGTTTGAAACCTGGTGCCAGAAAAACCGACCGCCGGAATACCCGGAACCGAAAGAGCAAAAGAAAAAGCTGGGGGGTGGCTGGCAAGCATTGCCTTTCGGAAAGCGAGCGGGCTTGGACTATCTGGGAGTGTATCGCCGCCGGGACGCTTGTGGATGGCGCGGCGCGGATGCTGGCTGGAAGAAATTCATGGAGAATTGGCCACCCGAAGCTCACAAGACGCGGCTCAAACAATTTCAGGGCGAGCGAGCGAAATTAAAATTAAAGGCAGACTTGGAAGCGTGGGAGCACGACCGTTTCAAAGAAGCTGAGAACGACATCCGAGAATTCAAGGCTCAGTGCTCAAAAGTAAAAGATTTCCTTGCTCAAATCGAAGGAGGTGCTCGGTGAGTTTTTCACCGACCTGATAATCCCCCACTTTGGCAACGGCTTCATCCGGGCAAACTGCTCGCGATGAACAACACATCTAACACCGCGAGCAATGGCGGAACCAACATTGCTACGGAAGCGACCCCGGCAGTTCGTCGCAAACTCTCTACAACCGCCACCGAATTGCAGGCAGAACGCGACGGCCTTTTGCCTTGCTGGATTCGCTCGCCCAAGACCGGCCCGGAGCATTATAGCGGCTTCACCCGCGCCAAGCTCTACCAGCTTGCCGGTGAGAGGAAGATCAGAAGCGTCAGCATACGCGCGCCAGGAAAAATTAAAGGGACGCGGCTTTTTCACCTTGCCAGCATTCTCGACTTCATCGCCCGTTGTGAAGCGAATGCAAACACCGAAGCGGAGGTTGCAAAGTGAAACTCGCCGAAGCCAAGGCGCGGCTCACCATTCACGAACTCTGGCGGCACTTCGGATTTGAAGGTGAGCCGTCCAAGTCCTGCCGCTGCCCGTTCCACGAGGACAAGAGCGCGAGTTTTTCCGTCACGCCGGGCGGCGCGCTCTGGAATTGTTTCGCCGGTTGTGGTGGTGGTGACGCGGTGGACTTTTTCCAACTCGCCAGCGGACTGCCACACGCCGACGCCTGCCGTGCTTTCATCCGTCTTGCGGGCGGCTCACCCGTTGCCCCAATGCCTCGCCGCGCGCCTACAAAGGCCGACCACGAAGCCGCCCAAGCGGAACGACGCAAGACCTGGCCCCCGTTTGAATCGCCACTTACGGGCGAGGACGACACGCCCGCCCGCGCAATGGGCGCGCTGGCCACGCTCCGCCATGTCTCGCTTGAAGGCGTGAAGCTCATGGCCGCGCGCGGCCTGCTCTGGTTTGCGGAGTGGAAAAACGCGCCCGCGTGGATTGTGACGGACGGCGAACGGCTAAACGCCCAAACCCGGCGCATGGACGGCAAACAATGGGAAGGCATCGGCGCGAAGGCGCAAACGCTTCCCGGCTCGCGCGCCGCGTGGCCCCTTGGCGTGAAGGAAGCCCAAACCGCGCGCGTGATTCTCCTCTGCGAAGGCGGTCCCGACCTGCTTGCCGCTCACCATTTCATTCACGCGCACAGACGCACGGCAGACACCGCCGCCGTCGCCATGCTGGGCGCAAGTAACACCATTCCCGCCGACGCCCTGCCGCTTTTTGCGGGCAAGAGAATCCGCATTTGCGCGCACGCCGACAAAGCCGGACGCGAAGCCGCCGCAAAATGGGAAGACCAACTCGACACCGTAGGCGCGCACGTTGACGCCGTGGACTTCACCGGCCTGCTCATGGCCGAAGGCTTGCCCGTAAAAGATTTGAACGATTGCACCCGCCTTGAACCAAACCAAACCAACGAAATCGCCGACCTGATTCCTACTTATGAAAATACTACACTTTGAAAAAACAAAAAGCGCGGCGGCTCTTGCAAGCCCACCGCGCAACACCGATTCCACTGCCGGAAATGATACGCGAAACACCGCGCCGACGCAAGCCGATCCTGCGCTTGATGACGACAAGCCGGAGCCTTTCCCGCTGGATTGTCTTCCGCCAGCAGCGGCGGACATGGCGCGGGCCATTGCTCACACGGAACGCACACCGGAAACCTTGGCTGGGTGTTGCGTCTTTGGAATCCTGTCCGCATCCATCGGCGCGGGACTTCAGGTGCGGAGCGGCCCGGATCGGTTCACGCGGGGCAATCTCTTCTTGCTGGTCAGCGCGGAATCCGGCACCGGCAAAAGTGAATCCTTCCGCCATGCCGCACGCCCCTTCCACGAGTTTGAACACGAAATGGTGAACCATTGGCTCAGGGAAATTGGCCCGCAGTTGGAAGCCGACGTTGCAATTTTGGAAGCACGCATCAAGCAATTGACCGGGCAGGCGGGGAAAGCGAAAGACGCCATCGAGCGGGAAGCCCTACGCGGTGAAATTAAAGAGGCGAAGGCGGCACTCGTGAAAGCGAAACTGCTTAACACCGCCCCGGCCTTGTGTTGCGAGGACGTGACCACGGAACGCCTTGCCGTCTTGCTGCAAAATAATCAAGAGCAGCTTGCCAGCTTATCCCCGGACGCGGGCAGCATCGTGAACAATGTCTTGGGGCGATACAGCAAACAGGATCGCACGGACGAAACCATTTACCTGAAAGCCTTCAGCGGGGATTACTGCCGGGTGGATCGCATCGGGCGCGAAACCGTCTTGCTTCTGCGGCCTTGCCTTGTGGCCCTTTGGCTCACGCAGCCTGACAAGGTTGAAACTTTGCTGGCGAAAAAGAGTCTGACAGACGGCGGGCTGATTCCCCGGTTGCTCGTGTCCCACACGCACGCCCAGCCCCAGCCCATCGTGGACGGCATTGAAGGCATCCCGGCAGACGTGGCGAACGCTTGGGCAAAGCTGGTGAATGTCCTGCTGAAAACCTTCCGCATGGCAACCCAACCCGCAACGATTGAACCCACGCCGGAAGCGCGGCAATTGATGAAGGAACACTTCAACGGCATCGTGGAACGAAGGCTTGATGATCTGCACGACGTAACGACCTACGCGGCCCGGTGGAATGAACAGGCTTGGCGCATTGCCGTTTGCATACACGCCGGTAAGCACGGGGAATATGCGGGCGAACGCATGATGGACTTGGACACTGCCCAGTGTGCAATTCGGCTGGCGGACTGGTTTTCCGGCGAACAACTTCGCATCCTGGCTGGCGGACGGCACGCAGCCAAGACCGCCAAGCGGGATGAAGTCCTGGGCTTGCTGGCGGACAACCCGGCGGGGATAACGCACCGTGACGTGCAACGGGCCTTGCACCTGCCCAGCGCGGAGGAAGCCCGCGCCTTGCTTGCCGCCATGGAAGCGGAAGGTATATTGATCGGAAAGGATTCCCAGCCCGAAAAGGGCGGACACCTCACCCGCATTTACACGAAAGGACGAAAGTGAATTTCAGGAATAACCCAGTGACACTCGTGACAGACGTGACACACGGCCTACTAAGGCAAACCGACTGTCACAAGTGTCACGAGTGTCTCATGGGTAAGGGGCGAAAATAGCTTTAATGGCTATGCCACAAAACCAGAAACACCGCGTCATGCCGTCAGCCATACCTGACGGACTGACGGGGTGTTTGAGAATTTACTAGAAACTACTTGTAGCGGCATCCGGGGCAACTGTCTTATTTTTTGCCCCTCCACTCCTCGAAGGTCATGGTTTTCTCCGGCTCTAGTTTTGCTTTCTCGCGCTCTAGGTTGATTCGCTGAGTTTCGGTCACGTATTCCGAGTAGTGCTGCCTGTCCTGCGACTTCATAACAATTTCCGCAACGCAACCCTGTTGAAGCAGGGCGGTCAGAGCCAAAAGGCTCAGGGATATTTTGCGTTTCATTTTTTTATTGGTGTTGTGGCAATTAACGCTCTAATTCCCCAATCGATAGAATTTTGCGCTGTTTGTGATGCTGTTTGTGACGGTGTATGAGCCGTTCACAGTCACGGGTGCAGGGACAGCATTGCTCCAATTTGTTGATCCAAGATTCGTGATGAACTGCAATGAAAAGCCAGTCGAATTTGTCGGCCAAGTCAAAACGATCTTGGTTCCCTGCTTCGATCCGCTGAGCACCGGTGGATCAGGAGAGATCACAAAGGTACCTACTTGGTATCCACCAGTTGATGGTTGCGTGACGGCGTAGCCACCATTTGATGCGTCTGAAAGGCCCAAATAGACGGTGAACACGCCAAAAAGCGCGTCAGTGAGTTGCAGTTTGCCAGTACTTCTGTTGGCCAGTGAATAGGAATACGTGCCGGAACTGCTCGAAGTCCAGAATCCGTCCCCAAGAATTGTGTAAGTGTTTCCAGTGGCAGAAGTGTGTACCGTAAACGACCCAGTGAAAGCGAATGGATATCCACCGTCGTAAACGGTGCAAACCACGGTATTGCCAGCAATCGAACTAGGCGCATCGCTCGAAGCAAATTTGAAGTTCGCAGTTTGGGAAGCACCGGGGTAGGAATCTAAAGTCAACAAACTAGTACCCGGGTTCAAGGTTGCAAAGGTCGTGCTGACGGTTCCAAAACCGACAACAGAAGCATTCATCCTCAGAGTCGCTGTCGAAGGGCCGGTTGGCGTGTAGGTAGCTGTGCCAGAGCTGTTCAAAACATTGTGAACCCCAATTACTTGATAGGCGTTCCCAGTATTGGCCGAAATCAAGATGTAATAGCCATAACTCGCGAAGGGAGACGTTCCGCCGGTAATCTCGGCCACAAAACCATCTCCCGCAAGCGAGCTTGGCGCTTGTGCATCTGCGGAATTCACTGCCAATAGCAGCGCGGCTGTCGTGCCGACAATTGCGGTTAATTTTGTCCTCATTCCTGTGGCCTTGCTTAATGGTTTGATTCAAACCGAACCTTTCTGTTTCAGCAATACTTTTTTTCTGAATTAGGCTCGATTAACATTGAGCGAAGTTTGGTAAAAAACGTCCCACGAAGTAAAGCCTCGTGTTTAGCTGGGCGGGTTTTCGACAGGATTCGGAAATGCCTGTGCGCAAACCCGAATCCTGTCCGCATCGAAAGCGGCTCGGAAAAAACGTCGCCCTATTACGGGCGCGTCGGGATTTGACTCAAGAGCAACTGGCCGAAAAAGCTGGCGTGAGTGCCCGTTACATTCAAAACGTCGAAGCTGGCGAGAATTTTCCGAGCTTGCCAACGCTGGTGCGTTTGCGTGCTGTGCTTCGTTGTGATTGGAACGAACTCTTTGCCGGTTGCGATAAGGCGTAAATAGATTTGCGTCGCGGACGGTTGCTTACTTGATTTTGTATTTCTGCTTGACGGAAGTTTCAAGAAACTCCGCGTCGTAAGCAGTCCCTCCTGACGGCTTATCGTTGAATGTCTTTACGACTAGCGAAGTGCCGGGCTTCAACATGGGAATCGTTTGAGGCGGATCGTACGTCGTCCGAGCTTGGAAATTTCCTGACCGGTCGATACTGCCGGTGGTTGTGGCCGTTCCTTCAATTGTCCAATTGTAAATACTCGACATGTCCTTTTCGCTCACAATCGCGAAGTAGTGGAAACCGTTCTGTTTGGTTAGTTCTGCGGCCCGCAGCATGGCGAAATCCTGGGCACGACTTGCACTCGTGTAGGCGTTCCCCTTAAACGTGATGCGGAACACGTCAGGCGCGAGACGGGTATCCGAGAAGCCACCGAGTAGCCCGCTCGACTGATACGGTGTCGTACAGCCTTGAAACAACGCAACCGTGAACACAGGCAGGCAAAGAAGTGAAAGGAAGGCTTTTGGCTCTCATTGATTGATGAGAACGCGAACCCAAGTAAAGTCAAGCAGAAGAACTCGGTTAAAACACCCGCTCACTCCGGTTTTCGCCGCGCCTAAAATGCGCGCGCACTTGCAGGGCCGTTACTCCCCCGGCTGAAGTATCCTCTCCCTCGAAGCCATTTTGCCGATAAGGACGAACATCTCCTTCGAGATCGAGGACTGAATCGGGCCACCGTTCTTGCCTGAAATCTCCGTCCGTTGCGTCGCCTTGTAGTCAAAACGCCTTTCCAACAACCACGCCGCCGCCTGCCACGACTTCGGCGCGGCAGCCTGCACCACCCCCAAGCACTCGCCTTCAAACTCGGCTTCCGCCCTTTTTATGTCGCTCGAAAACTCGGATTTGGTGGCCATCCAAGTGAACAAGGTTGAACTTGCAACCCCGCACGCCAGCCCCGCCCGCGTCGGCGGCAAGCCAATGCGAACGCCTTCAATAATCTTTTGGGCAAGCTCCACCGAGAATTTGCTTTTTCTTCCAGTACTCACGCGCCGAGTGTACCACAATCCCGCAGTATCGCAACCGAACAAGCCCTTTTTGTTGAGTTGCGCTAGAAAAAGCCCCCCATCCAAACAAACCCACCCGGCCTTGGGTGGTGTCCCCGCCCCGGTGGTGACCAGGCATCGTGGGCGCGAGAATGACCTAAAAAAACCAACAATCATGACACTTTGGAACACGGGCGGACATGGCTGACTTGGGTGGATTTGTTAGCAGTAGGCGTTAGCAGTAGCGTGTTTTGAAAAGTGATAAAACGCATAAAACCATTGATTCTATTACTCCAAAGTGAAGTTGGAGCGGGTGAAGGGAATCGAACCCTCGTTTCAGGCTTGGGAAGCCCACGTTCTACCATTGAACCACACCCGCGTTGCGCTTTGTTTCTAACACCGACCCTTCTTGGGCGCAACCGAACAATTTGCCGTGGGCCTGCAAGGCGCGCACTCAGTCAAGGTGCCAGCCACGTAACGGACGCGAAGGGCAGGTTGCGCAGAATGCTGAACACCAGCAAGCCACCCACCAGCATCCAACCCCACCGTCGCGGCAGGGGAACGGACGGCAATGACCGACCGGTCTCCCCTGCGACCCGTTGAAGGAACATCCAGAACAAAAACGGCAGCGCCATCACTAGCGGCGGATTCAAACGCAGCGCCTCCACAAAATTACCGTGCGACAATTGGTGCAACGCCCGCAGCGAACCGCAGCCGGGGCAGGACAGGCCGGTCAACTGGTGCAACGGACAAACCGGATAAAACGCGTGTTGCCTTGGGTCGAACAGAAACAGAATCGCGCCGATGCCAATGACCGCGAGCAATCCCAGCGCCCACGGGAGCCAGCGAAGTGGAGCGGTTGGCCGGGTTGAAAGCATGGCCATCAAGGGCGGGCCAGTTCCGCCAGTTTTGCGTTGGCCTTGCCGCTGTCGATCACGTCCGCCGCCACCTCCCAGCCTTCGGCCAGCGATTTGGTTTTTCCCGCGACGAACAGCGCGGCGGCCGCGTTGAGAAGGACGGCGTCGCGTTTCGGGCCGCGTTCTTCGCCGCGCAACAGACGGCGGATGATTTCGGCATTCGCTTGACGGTCACCGCCGGCCAGATCAGCGAGCGTCGCGGGTTGCAGCGGAAAATCCCGGGGTGACATCACCGAAGTGTTGAAGCCCCGGTCTTGATAAAACTCCGCGAGGGTGTTGTCGCCCAGCGTGGAGAACTCGTCCAGGTTGCCAAGAGCCGAGAGCGGTTGGCCGTCGGACGAGTTTGAAATTTCACCCGAAACAACCATGCCTCGGCGGATTCCCAGCGATTGCAGCACTCGCGCCAACGGCTCGCAAAGCTGCGGGCGCGGCACGCCGATGAGTTGCGCGGAAGGCCGCGCGGGATTGAGCAGTGGGCCAAGGAAATTAAAGATCGTCCGCTGGCCCCGTTCAGCGCAGAGCTTGCGGGCCGGGCCGATATGTTTGAAAGCCGGATGAAATTTCGGCGCGAAGAAAAAGGCGAAACCATGCTCGCGCAACGACCGCGCGGCTTCCCCCGGCGTCAGTTCAATGGGAATGCCAAGCGCTTCGAGCACGTCGGCGCTGCCGGATTGCGAGGTGACGGCACGGTTGCCGTGCTTGGCCACGAGGACGCCGGCGGCGGCGGCCACGAGCGCGACGGTGGTGGAGATATTGAATGTATTCAGGTGGTCGCCGCCCGTGCCGCAGACATCCAGAATCTCGCGCGCGCGGGTTTCGGCGTCGAGCGGTGCCGGGATGGACTTGGCGCGCAATTCGCGGGCAAACGCAGCGATTTCCTCAGTGGTTTCAACCTTGTGCGCCAGGGCAATGAGAAAATCCGCCTTGGCTTCGACCGCGACCCGTTCTTCGACGAGCTGACCCACCGCGTAGGCAATCTGCTCCGCGTTCAACGGGAGGGACTGCGCCAGCGATTCAGTCAGTTGCTTCAACACGCACTCAGCATAAATTCAAAGTTCAAAGTTCAAAGTTCAAAGTTCAAAGTTCAAAGTTCAAAGTTCAAAGTTGTTCAAAGCTCGGCGGGCAAACCGACAAGTTCTCCTCCGGAGGATTTGCTGGCGGCGAACTGGGGAAAGGGGCAAACTTTTTTTCCATACTGGTGTTCACCCGTCTGGTACGGATGTTTATTGCTTTATGGCAAAGAAAAATGAATTCGGTTGGATCAAGTGGCTGGTCACCCTCGCCCTGCTCGGCGTTGGCGGCTACTACGGTTACAAATATTGGAAGCAGCCCAAGGACGATGTGCCCACGTATCAAACCGCCGTCATCACGCGCGGGGAATTAAGGCAGGCGGTGACAGCGACCGGCCAGTTGAACCCGGTGTTGAACGTCCAGGTGGGCAGCCAGATTTCCGGCAACATCATTGAGCTCTTTGCCGACTATAATTCGATCGTGAAGAAAGGTCAGGTGGTCGCCAAACTCGACCCCGGAACCTACCGCGCCAACGTCCTGCAAGCCGAGGGCAATCTGGCCAACGCGCAAGCGGGTTTGGAGCTGGCTCAAATCAATTCCAAACGCGCGCAGGCGTTGATCAACAACTCGCTGATCTCGCAGGCCGATCTGGACAAATCCGTGGCCGACCTCCACCAGGCGGAGGCCATGGTGAAAATCAACCAGGCCAATCTGGATCGCGCCCGCGTGGATTTGGAGCGCTGCACGATTGTCGCGCCGATTGATGGCATCGTGATCTCGCGTCTCGTGGATGTCGGCCAGACGGTGGCGGCCAGCATGAGCGCGCCGCAACTGTTCCTGATCGCCAACGATCTGACCAAAATGCAGATCGATTCCAATGTTTCCGAAGCCGACATCGGCGGCGTCAAAAAGACCCAGGCAGTGACTTTCACGGTGGACGCCTTTCCGGGACAACCGTTCGCGGGCACGGTCAAGGAGGTGCGCAACGCCGCCATCATCGTGCAAAACGTGGTCACGTACGACACCGTGATCGAGGTCAACAACGACGAATTGAAACTCAAACCCGGCATGACCGCGAACGTTTCCATCATCATC
This sequence comes from Limisphaerales bacterium, assembly GCA_046593035.1. Classification (GTDB taxonomy): domain Bacteria; phylum Verrucomicrobiota; class Verrucomicrobiia; order Limisphaerales; family JAYTXL01; genus JAYTXL01. Next base: position 10,081 of record JBKJSC010000227.1, read on the forward strand.
GCCCGGAATCCGGATGCCTTGAAGATTCCCAATGCCGCGCTCCGGTTCCGTCCCCCGGAAACTGCCGATGCCAAAAAACCGGCTGCCAAGGGAACGAACGCTCCCGGCACAAACGCGCAAGCCACGGTGCTCGCGGCGACGCCTGGTCGTGAGGGCGGCGGCAAATGGGGCGGCGGTGGCGGCGAAGGTGGCCCGCGTGGTGGTGGCGGCAATTGGCCAGGCGCGGGCGGTGGAGGCGGTGGTGGTGGCTTCGGCGGTCCACGGGGTGGCGGTGATCCTTCCGCTTGGGCGGGAGGCGGGGGCAATAGGGCTGGTCGCTCCAGTGCGCCGTCTCCGGTGCGCACCATTTATGTTTTGCCGGCGACCAACAGCGTTCCGCTTGCCGCAGGTGAGACGCTCAAGCCGCAACCCAAACAAATCAAGGTGGGCATCAGCGACGGCGTGTTCACGGAGGTGCTGGATGGTTTGGCGGAAGGCGATACGGTCATCACCGGAACGGTCTTTGCTCAAACCACGTCCACTCCCGCTGGATCACCGACACCCAATCCCTTCGGCGGTGGCCCGCGCCGATTTTAGCGCATCGACTTTGCGATGAACGCGATCATCAAACTGGAGAACGTCCACAAGACGTATCACACCGGCGAGTTCGATGTGAAGGCCGTGCGCGGCGTGAGCCTGGAAATCGGGCCGGGTGAATTCGTCGCCATCATGGGCGCGAGCGGTTCCGGCAAATCGACGATGATGAACATCGTCGGCTGTCTCGACGGCCCCACGCAAGGCCGGTATTTGCTGGACGGCGTGGATGTTTCGGAATTGAACCGCAACGAGCTGGCCGACATTCGCAACCAGAAAATCGGCTTCGTGTTCCAGGGCTTCAATCTGCTCACGCGCACCTCGGCGCTGGAGAATGTCGAGTTGCCGATGCTGTACAGCCGCACTCATCTTTCCGCGCGGAAACAACGCGAGCAGGCTTCGCGCGCGTTGGAAATCGTCGGCCTCGCCGACCGGGAGGATCACCATCCCAACCAGCTTTCCGGCGGGCAACAGCAGCGCGTGGCCATCGCCCGCGCGCTGGCGAATCAACCCGCTTTGCTGCTCGCGGACGAACCGACCGGCAACCTCGACAGCCAGACGAGCATCGAGATCATGGGCGTTTTCCAGAAGCTCAACGATCAGGGAATCACCATCGTCATGGTGACGCACGAACTGGACATCGCCCGCTACACCAAACGGAACATCATCATGCGCGACGGCCGGGTGGTGAGCGACACGCCGGTGGAAAACCGGCTTTTGGCGGAGGTGGAATTGCGCCAGTTGCGCGAGGCCCAGCAGGCGGTTCAATTGACGACATGAGAATTTTCGCCACACTGAAAATCGCCTTGCGCGCCCTGCGCCGGAACAAACTGCGCACCGTGCTGACCATGCTCGGCATCATCATCGGCGTCGGCGCGGTCATCGCCATGGTGGCCATCGGCAACGGTGCCAAGGCCCAGGTGGAGGGGCAAATCGCCAGCCTGGGCCAGAACGTCATCCTCATTTTTTCCGGCAGCACTACGCGCAGCGGCGTGAACACCGGTTGGGGCAGCGCCGGCACGTTGACGGTGGATGATGTCGGCGCGATTGAACGCGAAGTTTCCGGCGTGAGCGTGGTCAGTCCGGAAATCCGCACCCTCGGCCAACTCGCCGTGGGCAATCTGAATTGGAATTGTTCCCTGCTCGGCGAAGGCCCGGATTATCTGACGTTGCGCCAATGGCCGCTGGCCGACGGCGCGATGTTCACCGATCAGGATGTGCGCGGCGCGACCAAGGTGGCCATCATCGGCAAGACCACGGCCAAGCAGCTTTTCAGCGAGGAAGACCCCGTCGGCCAGATTATCCGCATCAAAAACGTTCCCGTGAAAGTGCTGGGCGTCCTCACCACCAAAGGACTTTCCATCATGGGAACGGATCAGGACGATGTCGTCATCATGCCCTACACCACGGCCATGAAACGCTTTTCCGGAGCGACGACGCTGCGTTCGATCAACGTGCAGGCGTCCAACGCAAAGTCGCTGCTCCAAACGCAAACGCAGATCTCCGAGCTGTTACGCCAACGGCATCGCATCCAGCCGGGCCGAGATGATGATTTCACCGTGCGCAACCAGCAGGAAATCGCAGAAGCGGCTACCGCGACCAACAAAATCATGACCCTGCTGCTCGCCGTGATCGCCAGTGTCTCGCTGCTGGTCGGCGGCATTGGCATCATGAACATCATGCTCGTGAGCGTGACCGAACGCACCCGCGAGATCGGCATCCGCATGGCGGTCGGCGCGCATGGCCGCGACATCTTGATGCAGTTTTTGATCGAAGCGATCACCCTGAGTTCGATTGGCGGCATCCTGGGCATCCTGCTGGGCGTCGGCTCCTCGCGAATTGTTTCCGCCAAGTTTGGCTGGCCCACCGCGATCTCCGCCGACTCCGTGGTGCTCGCCTTCGTTTTCAGCGCGGCAGTGGGCATCTTCTTCGGCTTTTATCCGGCGCGCAAAGCGGCCCAGCTTGATCCCATCGACGCGCTCCGTTACGAGTAGTCCTTCAAACCTTGGCAGCGTCGTCCCGCTGAACGAGCAAAATACTCGACTTGCTTCTCCCGCAGCCCCCCACCTAATCGGATTGCCAAAGGCGGCGAGGGTTGGTTAGTCTGCCTCCATGAAACGTATTTTTGTCCTGCTCGGTTGTTCCCTGGTGCTCGCCCTTGGCGTTGCGTTGGCCGACACGCCGGAAGACCAGTTTGTCGATATTTACAACGCCATTCAACAGGCGGACACGCTGGCGGATAGCGGTCATGGCGAGACGGCTTTGCGCCGCTATCAAGAGGCGCAGGCGGGCCTGAAGCAGTTGCAAGCGGCCCACCCGACTTGGAATGAGAAGGTCATCAAGTACCGGTTGAACTACGTGAGCGAGAAGATTGCGCCCCTCGCCGCGAAGTTTCCCAATCTGCCGCCCACCCCCGCCAAAGCGCCGATGAAGGCCGAGGCTGCGGGTGGCGTGGACAAACAGATGAGCCTCTTAAACGACGAGATCATCCGGCTGCGAGCGGAGAAGTCGCAAGTCGAAGCGAAGCTCAAGGAAGCGTTGTCCGCCAAGCCGGCATCGGTCGATCCCGTGGAAATGGCGAAGGCGACGGAGAAGATCACCTCGCTGGAGAAGGAGAACAGCCTGCTCAAAGTCAGCCGCGAGCAGGATCAGAAAAAGCTGGCCGCGATGGTCGCCCCGCAGGCCGCCGAGCAGGCGCAAAAAGAACTGGCGAAAGTCCAGCGCACGCTGGCGGCACAGGCCGAGGCGCTCAACGCCATAACGGCGGAAAACAAAAATTTGCAGAAACGTCAGACGGAAAAACCGGAACTGGGCGCGCTGCGCAGCGAGAATTCGGCGTTAAAGCGGCAGGTGGGCGATTTGAACAAGAAGGTGGCAACCGTGGCCAAGGTGGAGGATTTGAACCAACAGCTCACTCAATCCAAGAACGAACTCAAGGCGCAACAGGCGCGTAACGAAGCGCTCAACAAGGAAACCAAGAAACTGGAAGTGTTGTTGAAAGATTCCTCCTTCCAGCCCGGCACCCCTTCGCCGCGCGTGAGCACGATGGAAAAGGAACTGGCCGTGGCGCAGAAAGAAAAGGCCGCCCTCGCCAAGGAAAAAGACACGTTGGAAGCGCGGCTCAGGGAAAAGTCATCGACTCCGGCGAAACCGGCTGCCGATGCGCCCAAGGTTAAAAAGCTGGAAGCCGAGCGCGCCGAACTGGAAAAGCAATTGGAGTCGGCCCGCAGCAAGCTTGCCGAAGCCAAGAGCATGGCCCAAGGCAGCGAATCCACCGTGGCCAGCTTGCAAAAAGAAAAGGCCGCGCTGGCCAAAGACAAGGCGAGCCTGGAAGCGAAACTCCGGACCACTTCGCCGGTTCCAAACACCCCCGCCGGTGAGTCAACGGCACTTAAACAACTGGAACAGGAACGCGCCAGCCTGCAAGCGGAGAACGCCGCCCTGAGCCGGGAAAAAGCGAAACTGGAAATGCTCTTGACCGATCCGGCATTACAGGTCGGCACCACTCCCGTCAAAGGCAGCGCTTTGGAAAGAGAACTGGCCGTCGCCAAAAAATCCGCCAAAGCGAGTGACGCGACCGTCGCCGCGTTGCAAAAAGAAAAGGCGGATTTGGAGCGCGATAACCAATCGCTGGAATCCAAATTGAAGGCCGCGCAAGCCGCGAAGAAAGGGAAGTCCAAGCCAGACGCATTGAGCGAGGAACTGGTTGTCACCCGCGCGCGTCTGGAAACGTTGGAGGCAAAAAGCGTTCCGTACACGGCGGAAGAGCTGGCGCTCTTCAAAAGCCCCGCGCCCGCGCTCGTCGCCAAGCTGGACACAACGTCTGCCAAGAAATCCACCAAGAAATTGTCGGCCACCGCCGAGCCGCTCATCAAGGAAGCCCAGAGTGCCTTTGCCGCCGGTCGTTACGACGAGGCGGAACAAAAATATTTGCAGGTGCTCCGCCAGGACGAGGCGAACGTGTTCACACTGGCCAACTTGGCGGCGATTCAAATCGAGCAAAATCGCCCTGCGGATGCCGAGGCCAATTTGAACAAGGCGCTCGCCTTGGAGCCGGACGACGTCTTCAGCATTTACAAGCTTGGCTATCTCAAGTTCCGTCAACAGAAATTTGATGACGCGCTGAATTCGTTGAGCCGCGCGGCCCAACTTGATCCCAAAAACGCGGAGATCCAAAATTACCTCGGCATCACCCTAAGCGAAAAAGGCCAGCGCGCCGCGGCGGAATCAGCGTTGCGCAATTCCATCCGGCTGGCTCCGCGCAATCCCGACGCGCATCACAATCTGGCCGTGATCTACGCCACGCAAAAGCCGCCGGCGCTGGCACTGGCCCGCTGGCATTATCAGAAAGCCGTGGACACCGGCCACGCCAAGAATCCCGACTTGGAAAAAATCCTCGACGGGAATTAAGCGCTGGTTTAGTGGCGGCGACGGCAATGATATCTGCGGGATGCTACGCTGCCCTGCTGTCCCATGTTGCGCCAAACCTTTCAGGAATTGATCTTGCCGACACGTGGGCGCGGTTTTTATGAGTTCACCGAGAAGGTGGCGGCGCTGGTCGATCAATCGGGTTTCCAGACGGGGCTGGTGACGCTTCAGCTCCGGCACACGTCCGCTTCGCTGTTGATCCAGGAAAATGCCGATCCCGAAGTGCGGCGCGATTTGGAACGTTTTTTCGCCCGGCTCGTGCCCGACGGAGACGCGCTTTTTCGCCACACTTGCGAGGGCGAGGACGACATGCCGGCACATGTCCGTACCACGCTTACCGCCGTCAACCTGAGCCTCCCCATCGCGGGCGGGGCTTTGACCCTGGGCACTTGGCAGGGCATTTACCTGTGGGAACACCGCACGCAACCGCACCAGCGCCGGGTGGCCGCGCATCTGTTGGGCGAATAAAGTGGCGATCTTTTTTGGCAGCGGTATGATGACGCCAGTTCAGCGCGACATTCACAACATGGATACCATCAATACAACCCGCCGCGCGCCGCTGGCCGCCTTGCTGCTGTGCGCCGCCACTTTCGCCTGCAATCTCCCGGCCCAGACCGGCACGAACCGTTTTGGTTTCACCGGGCCGGAAATTTTTCCGATTGATCCCCAGTTCGGACTGCTCCACGCCGCCGACTTGGACGGTGACGGCCTTCAAGATTTGATCGTCGTCAACAACTCCCGCTCGAAGATCAATCTACTCTACAACCAGACCGGCAAAACCAACTTGACCCGTCGCGCCGAGTTCGTCGGCAAACGCGAAATCAACGCACTGCCCGCCGACGCGCGCTTTCGCATCGAGTCCATCGCCTCGGAGAAGCGCATCTCCAGCCTCGTGGTGGCCAGCCTGAACGGCGATGGCCGCCCGGACATCGCGTATTACGGCGAACCCAAGGAACTGGTCGTGCAATACAACCTCGGCACGAACGGCTGGAGCCAGCCCAAGCGCTGGGCCATCGACGACGGACAGCTTACGGCCAACGCATTGATGTCCGGCGATCTCAACGGCGACCAGCGGACAGACCTCGTGTTGCTGGGGGAAAACCACCTGTATTTGCTCGCGCAAAAAGCCGATCATTCGTTCGGCGAGCCGGAGAAAATCCCCTTCTCCGGCGGTGTCAAGGGCGTGCAAATCTTGGACATCGACGGCGACGGGCGGGCGGATTTGCTCTTGGTAAATTGGGATAGCCCGAATCCGTTCCGCTTCCGGCTGCAAAACGCCGCCGGGCAACTCGGCCCTGAAATTCATTTTGCCCTGCCGCCGATTCGCTCGTACCTCGCCGATGATCTGGACGGCGACCACAAAATGGAACTGGTCACCATTGCGCAAAATTCCGGCCGGGCGCAGATTTCCAACTTCATCGCCAAACCCGCCGAGCCGTTGTTGGGCGCGTTCAAGAAGGGGCAGTTTCAAGTCCTGCCTTTGAACAAAACCGAAAAGTCCAAGCGCGGGATGCTCTGGGCCGACATCAATGGCGACCAGCTTCCCGACCTGCTAGTGGCCGAACCCGACAGCGGGCAGTTGACGATCTATTTGCAGCAGCCGGACGGTTCACTGGCCGCGCCGAAAAAATTTCCAACGTTGACCGGCGTGAGTGATCTGGCGGTGGCCGATTGGAATGGTGACGGCAAAGTGGAGATTTTTTTATTGAGCGCGGACGAACGGCAGGTGGGCGTGACCCGGTTGGAGAGCAACGGGCGCATTCCTTTTCCCACGATCCTGCCGTTGGACGGCAAGCCGCTGGTGCTGGCCGCCGGGCCGTTGCAACCCGGCGCGAAGCCCTCGCTGGCGGTGATTTTGGACCAAGACGGCAAGCGGGTGCTGCACCTCCAGACGGCGGACGGGAAAATCAAAACGCAGAAATTGAGCGAGAGCTTCAAAGCTAACCCCAGCGCGCTGGCGATTCACGACGTGGATCAGGACGGCCTGCCGGATCTGGTGGTGCTGATCCCCTACGAAAAAATCAAAATTCTCCGGCAAGTGGCGGACAAGGATTACGAGGAACTCGACGTGACGGCTCCCGGCGGCAGCACGGAACTGCCGTGGTTCAGCGCGGCGGACGTGGATGGCGACGGCAAGGCCGAACTGCTCCTCGCCCAGAAGAATTTTCTACGCGCCGTGGTTCTGCAAAAGGAAGCGCGCAACGTTGCGGCGGACGCGAAACCCACCTGGTCGTTCACCGTGAAGGAGCAGATCAACGGCGCGGGCAGTAACTCACGCATCGTCGGGGCCGCGCCGCTGCCTAACGGCACGAGTGCCATCGTATCGCTTTTCTTGTTGGATGCCGAGCGCAAGGCTTTGACTTTGTGCGAGCGCGATGCCGCCGGCGTCTGGCAGGCCGTGCGCAATCTGCCGCTGCCCGTCGCGGATTTTGCGGGATTGAAAGCGGTCAACCTCGGTTCCGCCAAACCGAACAGCATCGCCCTGCTCGGCGCCAACGCGGTGGCCTGGCAGGCTTTTGACGGTCAGACGTGGGAGATTCAAGAACTTGATGGCTACGAAACCCCGATCAAGGACGGCCGGTTGCTCGACGTGGTTTCGGGCGACCTGAATCAAGATGGCCGGAAGGATCTCGTGTTCCTGGAAACCGTCAAGAACTACCTCGACATCGTCACCTTTGATCGACCGCACAAGTTGACGCCGTCCGACCGCTGGCAGGTATTTGAGGAGCGCACGTTCCGCAATCGCCGCGAAGGCAACGAGCCACGCGAAGCGCTCATCGTGGATGTGACCGGCGACGGGAAGAACGATCTGATCGTGGTGGTACACGACCGGATTTTGGTTTATCCGCAGGAATAAGGGCGGGCTTATTTCCGCAACAGCGGAGGCGTGGGGGAAAACGTCTTGAGATAATACCCGTCGGCGTTCGAGCTCACCGCGACAACCGAGAAGTGAAAATACTTGGCGATCTTGTCGAACGACGGAAACAGACCCACATCAATCCAATCCTTCGCGTTCTTGCCAAAGCTACCGCCCGCCGGATTGGCAAACGGATTCGCCGGATTGGGGGCGAAAAGCTTTTCCAGCGCGTTCGGGTCTTGCTTCAAAGTTTCCAACAGCACGCGCAGCGTCTCGGCTTGGTTCTCGTAACCGAACCATCCGGTGTTCATGCCGCCGACCTTTTGCGCGGCGTCGCTCAAGCCGGCCGTCTCCGCCAGCTTCTTGCCGCTGCTCTCGCTGTTGCGCAGGAATTCTTCGAGCAGCGCGACATCCGTGGACAACGCCACATAACCGCCGCTGGCGGCGAAGCTCAACGACTTTTCCACCATCTTCAAGCCGTCGGTGCTGGGCGTCGGCGGCAGCTTCACGGAAAAGATTTTGCGACCGAGAAACTCGCGTTCCTTGGGTTCCGCCGACTCTCCGGGCAAAAGCGACGCGACGCCTTTGATGGCCAGTGCCAGTTGCTCCGCCTTCGGCGAGCCGATGAGCGTCAGCGACGGGGCGGAATTGATTTCGGCGAGATTGGAACCGCGCGGCGGTTTTTCAAACGTAATGATGTCGTTGCCCAGATTGCCGATCAAATTCTTCTTCACATCGAAGTTGGGATCCTTGTCCTTGCCGGCGGCATCGAGGGTCATTTGCAGCACGGTGTTCACCTGCGGCGAAATTTCTTTGACCATGGCTTCCAGCGTGGCCCAGGTCTTCTGACCATCTAACCGCCAGCGGCTGAACTTGGTGACCTCCGCCGAGACGAACGGCGGCGGGCTGGATTCTTTCGCGTCCACCGCCAGTAGCTTGACGAGGCCACGACGAGGTTCTGGCGCACCCATGAACATGTTCAAGAACACGCCGTCGCTGGATTGATTCATGTTGAAGGCAAGGGTCTTGATTCCCCCGAGGCCGAGCACTTCAATGATTTTACCCGGATCAGCACCAATCGGGTTTGACGCCCCGCCGCCAGCCGTGGCTTCGGCGACCTTCTTGGACACCACAGTCATGATCGGCTTGAAGTGAATCCAGCCAAACACCAGCGCGTCGCGAAACATCGCGGCGTGATTGGCCTCATACGCCGGCAACTCCGCGAGGCCCGGGGCCGTGCCGCCGGCTTGCCGGCTGAGAATTTTTTCAAAATCCTTGGGGTTGTTGCCCACGAGCAAAAGCGACTCGGACTGCCCCACCATGATTTGGATTTTTTCATCCGACGGTTTGGCTGAAGAATCGTCGGGCGGTTTATCCCCTTTCGCTCCAGGAAAAATCTTTTCCAACGTCTTGGCCAGGTCCGCGCCGGAAAGGATCAACGTGGTGAATTCCACGTCGCGAATCTTTTCAGTTTTGATCTGCTTGCCCGAATCGATCCATTTCTTTTTCAACTCGGCGAGGTTCTTCTTGAGCAGATCGCCCTTGTTCTTGCTGTCCAACAGCAGCACGAAGCCAGGCATCTGGTCGGCCTTGCCCTCCCAGCCGTTCTGGGTCACCGCCAGCGTGAACTGCCCGTGCAGCAGGTCGGCGTATTGGTCCAGCTTCACCCCCAGCTCGCGTTCCAGCGGCGCGAGTACCTCTTCCTTGAACTTGTTGAGAAACTTGTCCGCGAACGGCTTCATCGCCGGATCGCGCCACAGTTGCGCCATCGGGAAAACGCCGTACGCCACCCGGGCCTTGTCCCAATCGGGGACGGTCATCATGACCAGCGTGTCCGCCGGCAATAATTTCTCGGCGGGCAGAACCGCCGCGTCCGCAGCCAGGGTCAAACCGCAGAGTACCGACAGGAAACAGAATTTAGATTTCATAGTGGGGATGGGTCGTGTGTCGAAAGTCTTGGCTGGTGGATTAAGTGGCAAGGTGGGCTGAATCATTAAGTTACTAACACGGGTCGCGGTTAAAAGTTACGCCACTGTGGTCGGCCTCAGGGTTTCGCCTTGGCTTGTTTGCTACGGCTCGGCGGCTCCAGGTAACGGTAGGCATTGCTGGGATTGTCGCTATCGTAAGCATAGGCATCTCGGTGCGTGAGAAAATACTTAACGTGCTCGACCGGGATGGCGAAGCCGAGGCCCTCACCCATCGTGATCTTCATGTTCGTCACGCCCACCACTTCGCCGCGCAGATTGAAGAGCGGCCCGCCGCTGTTGCCGGGATTGATCTGCGCCGTCGTCTGCAAGTAAAGCGATCCCTGCATCTGCCGCGTCTTGGTGCTGAGAATGCCCTCGGTGACGGTGCGCTCCAGCCCCAGCGGGCTGCCGATGGCGAAGACCCGCTCGCCCACCGACAACGCATCGGCGTCGCCCAGCGGCACCGTGGCGAATTTGCCGGCGTCCTTGTCCTCGATCTTCAACAACGCCAGATCGGCGAACTTGTTCATGGCAATGATCCGCACCTGCTTGTAATTGGCGCGCTCCAGTTGGCCAGCTTTATGGTGGTAAACTTCCACGGAGATTTGCGTCTCGCCTTCGACGACGTGGAAATTCGTGATCAGAAACCCGTCTTCGGTGAGAATGAAGCCTGACCCCAGGCCGCCCGGCGTCCGCACCTGCACGACCGCCTCGCCCAACTGACTGACCAAATCCCGCACTTCCCGCACCGGCGGCGGGACGCTCGCGCTGCGAAACAATCCCTGCTTCGATTCCAAGGTTGCGATCGGCGCGGCTTTTTTGGGCGCGGTAGTTTTCTCCGGCTTCGGACCGTCGTCTTTGGAAATCTTGACGATTTGACTGCGCGGCACCAGCAGCACGGTGTAGCCGATGTCCACCACCACCTGGTCTTTCTTCTTCGCGAGGATTTTGCCGCTCACCGTCGCATTGTCGCGCAATTGCAACTCGTCGGCACCGGCAAGGCCGACGCCCAGCGCCAGCAGCGCGGCAAACGGTCGGGTGAGAGTTAACATGGGAGGACGATACCCGTGCCTCACGGCAAAGACAAGCCGTGTTTGCGCCGCGCACGCCACAGTTTGCGCGCCTGTTGCCATTCCGCTGGCGTGTTCACGTTGAACAACTCCTGCGCCTGGCCGCGCGCGGGGCGAAGCGTCTTGGCGCGCAGCGCACGGGCCAAGGCTTGCAGCGAAAACTGTTTCTTTCCCAACTGACGCGCGACCACCGGCAAACAATCGCGACGGAGCAAAAACGGAAAACCCACCCCGCGTTCTTCCTTCACAAACAGCGCGTGTATCTTTGTGTTGAATCGACGCAGAACCCGATCCAACAAAGCCGCCGAAACGAACGGCATGTCGCAGGAAAGAAACAAGCTCCCCGCCGCGCGGCTGGTGATGAGCGCGGTGTGGATGCCGCCGAGCGGGCCACAACCCGGAATCAAGTCACGCCGAATCACGCGCACCGGCAGGCCGAGCCGTTTCGCCCCGGCACGGACATGCCCCAGCAAAGTGCGCCCGCCCAATCGCAGTGCGGCTTTGTTGCGGCCCATGCGCGAACTCGCGCCGCCCGCCAAGATGCAGACTTCACAGGCAAAAGTAGTGGACGTGGCAGCCGTTGTGGCGGTTTTCTTTTCCATTCGATTGATTGTCAGTCGGCCGGGAAGCGGCTTTGATTGTTGGATCATCGGCTTCGTCTCAAACTTCAAATACCGCTACCTCGGGCCGGCAACAGAATCGAACATTCCACATGAACCACCCAATGCCCGAACTGACGTAAAGCGGGCCTGCTTTCGTCTGGAAAAGGCCCAAGTCATATCTGCCCACTTGAGTGGGAACGATTAGCGAGCCGATGCCCGGCAGCCGCACCTGCCCGCCATGTGAATGCCCCGCGAGCATGAGGTCAAATGTCTGACCGCCCAACTTTTCGACCCACAACGGATAGTGAAAGAGCAACACCCGCCGCTCGGCCTTGGGTGCCGGTTCCAGAGGTTTGTTCGTCGTCGCTCCTATGATGGCCAACCGACCATTCTCCAGCGTTACCGTCTTGTCCTCCAGCCAATCACCGCCGGATTTTTGGAAAGACTTCTCGACTTCCGCGAAGTCAATCCCCGACCAGTCATCGTGATTGCCCGGCACGCCAAAGATCGGAGCCTTGATGCCACTCAAGATATCCAAAGTCTCTCCAAGAAAATTCTTTTCCTCCACGAGGTCGCCAGTGAAGCAGACCAACTGCGGTTTCTGCGCGTTGATTGTCCTCACCACTTTTTCCAGCCAGCCGCGATCTCCCTTGTGATGCAGATCCGTGAGGTGTACCAGTCGGATCCTTGCGTTGGGTAAAGTTAGTTTGGGCCGGGACACCTTTAACCAGGTCGGCTCCCACCAGAAGGCGTTGAGAGCGCCCACAAATGGTGACCCCAGCAGCATCCGCTTCAGCCAGCGCCGCCGCGTCAGCTTGCGTTTGTCCACCGGCGGTTGAGATTTCTTCTGCATGGCATCGGCCAGCGCGGTTCACGATCTTACTGGCAGAGTTGTGTCATCGCCGTTCAACGCAAATTGATTCGCGTCAGGCTTATCATCATTGACTCTACGTCTCCATTACCGAGCGGCAAGCATGTTTCGGGGCCAAATCAGTTCTGCTTCGCGCTTGCACAAGAGGCCGCGCATCCGCAACATCCCGCGCTCTGAATGCTTACGATTTCTGAAATCAGCAAAGGCTACGCCGGGCGCACCCTGTTTAGTGACGTCTCGTTGCAGGTCAACCGCGAAGACCGCATCGGGTTGGTCGGTCCAAATGGGGCCGGGAAGTCCACGTTCTTCAACCTGATTCTCCAAGAGGAAGCGCCGGACGAAGGCACGATCACGTTTCAACGCAACATCTCGGTGGGCTTCCTGCCGCAGGAAAGCGCGCCGGCAGGCGACGAAACCGTGCTCGAACTTGCCCTCGCCATCACTCCGGAGATGGGCGCGTTGCAGAAGCGGATGAAGGCGTTCGACGCGGGGCATGATCACGAATCGAACGATTACCACGACGTGCAGGCGCGCTTCGACGAACTCGGCGGATACCAACTGGAGCCGAAGGCGAAAAACATCCTGCACGGATTGAGCTTTCGGGAATCGGATTTCAATCGTCCGGCCAAGGAGATGAGCGGCGGCTGGGTGATGCGCGCCTACCTCGCGCGCCTGCTGGTGCAGGAGCCGGATTTGCTGATGCTGGACGAGCCGACGAACCACCTCGACCTCGAAGCGCTGCTGTGGTTCCAGGAATATTTGAAACTTTATCCCGGCGCGATCTTGATGATTTCGCACGACCGCGAGTTTCTGAACCAACTCGTGGGTACCATCGTGGAAATCCGCCAGGCGAAGCTCATTCGTTATCGCGGCAATTACGAGGATTACCTCCTGCAACGCGAGGCCGGCGAAGCGCAACTGCTCGCCGCCTACAAAAATCAGCAGAAGGAAATCGCGCACTTGCAGGAGTTCGCCGACCGCTTCCGCGCCAAGGCCAGCAAGGCTTCGCAGGCGCAGAGCAAGCTCAAGCAGATCGCGCGCATGGACAAGATCGAAGCGCCAACCAGTGACGACAAGAAGATCAAATTTCAATTTCCCCAGCCGCAACGCAGCGGGCAACGGGTCATCACGCTGAAGGACATTGATTTCGCCTACGGCGCGAACACGGTCTATCAGGGCTTGAATTTTCAGGTCGAGCGCGATCAGCGCACCGTTTTGGTGGGCCCGAATGGCGCGGGCAAATCGACTTTGCTCAAATTGCTGGCCGGCGTAATCACGCCCCAGGCCGGCACGCGCGAACTGGGCCATAACGCGAAAGAAGGTTACTACTCGCAATATCGCGTCGATATGTTGCAGCCGGAGCGGACGGTGTTCGAGGAGGCGCTCGACACGCCGCAACGTGTGACCGAACAGTCCGTTCGCACAGTCCTCGGCAGCTTTTTGTTTCGCGGCGATGATGTGTTCAAAAAAGTCGGCGTGCTGAGCGGCGGCGAAAAAAGCCGGCTTGCCCTGATCAAGCTGCTGCTCAACCCGCCCAACCTGCTGCTCATGGACGAGCCGACGACGCATCTGGACATGCCGAGCATCGACGCGCTCGTCGTCGCGTTGAAGCAGTTCGCGGGCACCCTGCTCTTCATCAGCCACGACGTTTATTTCATCCGCGCCATCGCCACGACGGTCGTGCATGTGAACGCCGGAAAACTCACGCCCTACACCGGCGACTACCAATACTATCTCGACAAAACCGCCGCCACCTCCGCGCGCGCCGCGCTCACCGCCACTGGAAGCGAAGGTCTGTCGGCGTCCAGAAATGCCGGCAACACGGCCCGCGTTCCGGGGATGGATCGCAAGGAACAGAAGCGTCTCGAAGCCGAGCAGCGTCAGGCCCGTTCGAGCGGTCGCAAGCAGCAGCACCAACTCGTCGTGCGGCTGGAAAAGGAAATTGCGGATTTGGAAACGCGCCAAGCCGATCTCACGCTGGAATTGGAAAACCCCGAAACCTACGCCAAGGCCGGGGCCGCGATGCACCTCAACCGCGAATTGTCCGGACTACAGCACGAACTCGAACAGACGACGGCGCAGTGGGAAGCCGCGTCGGCCAAGCTCGCGGAAATCGACGCGCTCTCCGCCGTTCAGTAATTCTTCCGTCGGCGCAACCGCAGCGCGTTGCCGATGACGATGACATCGGACAAACCCATCGCCGCCGCGCACAACACCGGGCTGAGGAATCCGAGCGCCGCCAGCGGCACCGCCGCCACGTTGTAGAAGAACGCCCAAAACAGATTCTGTTTGATGGTTCGCAGCGTGGCCTGCGCCAGCCCCAGCGCTTCCGGTATCGCCTGGATGTCCGCGCTCAGCAAGATGATGTCGGCGGCCTCGCGAGCCACGTCGCTAGCCTGGCTGACCGCGATGCCGAGATCGGCCTGTTCCAGCGCGGGCGCGTCATTGATGCCGTCGCCCACAAACGCCACGCGCTCTCCGCGTTGCTGGAGCTGCTTCACGATCCCGGCTTTCTGCTCCGGACGAATTTCCGCGAACACATTCTCCTTCGGAATGCCGGCTTGTTGGGCGATGGCCGCAGCGGTGAGCGCGTTGTCGCCGGTGATCAAATAGACCGCTTTGCCCTGCCGCGCGAGTTGGGCCACGACTTGTTCGGCGCGCGGTTTGACGGTGTCACGCAAGGCCAGCAGGCCGATCAATCGTTGGTCACCCGCAAGCCCGAGAATCGTCGCCCCTTGCTGCGACCATTGCTCAACAAACTGGCTGGCCGTCTCCAAATCCACGCCGCACTCCCGCAGCCATTTGAGCGAGCCAAGCCTCACGTTCGTCCCGTTCCATTCGGCTTCCACACCGCAGCCACGCTGTTCCCGCCAATGTTGAAATGTGAGGTGGACACCGCCGTCGGTCGCCGCCACGGCGCGGCTCAATGGATGATTCGACGGTTGCGCTAGGGCGGCGGCGAGTGGCCCCAGCGCGATTGTCCGTTCGGATTCACTCCGCGCATCGACAGTGGCTGCGACCACAAGCTTGCCCTGCGTCAGCGTGCCGGTCTTGTCGAACAAAACGGAGGTGATGCGCCCGCTTTTTTCCAAGGCCGCGCCGTCCCGGATCAAAATGCCGCGGCGCGCGGCGGCGTTTGTGCCGGCCATGATGGCGGCAGGCGTGGCCAATCCCATCGCACACGGACACGCCACAATCAGGACCGCGGCCGCGTGGATGACCGCTGCCGCCAGGGCGCTGGCCGGAAAATGAACCGGCCACAGAAACGGCACCAGCCCCTCGCTGACCTTCAGCGCGCTGTCGTACGCCAGCCCCCACCATAAACCCGTCGCGAGGGCGACAAGCACCACGACGGGCACAAAGACGCTGCTCACCTGGTCGCCGAGTTTCTGGATGCCGGCCCGGCTGCTTTGCGCGCGCTGGACGACGGCAATGATCTGCGCCAGCGCCGTGGCTTCGCCGGTGGCCGTGACGCGCGCAACCAGCCGGCCATCTTGATTGATCGTACCGCCGTAAAGTTTAGCGCCAACCACTTTGTCAACGGGCAAGGACTCGCCGGTGAGCATGGATTCATCGACGGCGGAATTTCCCTCGACGACTTCGCCATCCACGGGCACGCCGTCGCCCGGTTTCAGCACCACAACGTCATTGATTTGCAGCGTGGCGACCGGCACCTCGGTTTCGTTGCCCTGGGCGTCGCGCCGCCGCGCGGTTTTCGGTGTGAGGTTCAGCAGCGCCTGCAACGAACTCGCGGCCTTGGCGCTGGCCAGCGCCTCCAGCCAGTGTCCAATGCTGATGAGCGTGATGATGGCGGCCGACTCCATGAAATAGAGGTGCGTGTGCCAGCCGGCCAGCAAACCCCAGACGCTGTAACCGAACGCCGTGGTCGAGCCGAGCGCAACCAGCGTGTCCATGTTCGAACTGCCACGCTTCAATTGATTCCATGCGCCTCTATAAAACCGCGCGCCGCAAAAAATCTGCACCGGCACCGCCAGTGTGAAGGCGACCCACTGAAACCAGCGCTCCATGCCCAGTTGAAAAATCCATTCCCCAACGATGAGCGGAAGGGTGGCGGCGGAGCCGACGACGACATTGAATTTCCAACCCGCCAGCGGCGACCACGCCTGTGTTTTCTCAGCTCTCAACTCCGAACTCTCAACCAGCGTTGCCTCGTAGCCTGCCAGCTTCACTGCGTTCACGAGTGAAGCGGTGTCCCGCGTCGCGCCGGATTGCCAGCGCACCGTTGCTCCGCCTTGCTCCAACTGCACCGCCGCACTGGCCACACCGGCCACGCTTTGCAGGGCTTCGGTGACATGCCGCGCACAATTGCTGCACGTCATGCCGGTGACGCGGAGTTCGGTGGGAAGCGGGCTGGCTGGTTTTTCAGTTGCGCTGGGAACGCTCATAGAGTCACGACCATCTGTATTCCTCTACGCCAGCGGTGAAGTTAAAGCAATAAAAGGAGAACGAATCTGACCGGTGGCTGGCCGCGCCCGCGCAAAACTCCAAGCAACAAAATTTATTTGCCGGACTTGGCGGCATTTCGTTTCGCTTCGCGCCACACACTGATGCTGGTGAACAATGACCAAATCCAGGCCAGCACGAAAATGCCGCCGCCCAATTTAAGCAGCCACAGGGAAGTCCCGGCCACCAGCGGAGCGCCGTCGAACTGCTTGAAAGCATTGACGACCATTTGCACCAGGTAGGCGATGATCAGGCAAAAGCCGATGACCGACAGGATCAACTGGCCGACGGCCGCGCCCACCCGGCCCGCGATCCAGGAGCCGAGTCCGGGGGTGGCGGCGAGATTGATGACGGCGCAATTGGTCGCGCGGGCCTGGTCAAGCGGTTGGCCGCGGTTTGGTGCCAAAGAGATCTTCATAGGCATGCACGACGGCTCCCATGCTGATCGGCACGGTGAACGGCGCTGAAATCAGGAGGCCACCAATGAAGCCAACGAAAAAAGCGGCCATGGGAATAATTATCGAAGTCATCTCCTCGGGTAATTGAAGGCCCTTGAGGAATTGGCCGAGCATGGGTGCCAGCGCCGCTCCGCCAACCATCAAACCGATAAATCCGCAGAGCAATGGAATTGCCATCGAGATCAAGCCCGTGATGACGATCAGGGCAAAGAGACTCCACCAGTGTTTGGTCGCTACTTTGCGGCTCAGTTCCATCGACGGCCAGAAATCCAATTGCTTGTCCACGGCAACTTGCAGGGTGAACATCCAAGCCACCATCAGATAAATGCCCGGCAACAGGCAGCACAAAAATGCAATCGGTGTCAGCAGCCCGATTACCAGCGAGGCCAGCATCAGTTGCAGTCCGTTGCGCGAGAAACCCGCGAAGGCGTCTCCGACGCCGGCCTGCTCGCCACGCACCCGCAAGATGAAGAGCCAAAAAAGCCCGGCGTTGAAAACACCGCTGAGTGCCGAAGCCAGGAACCCTCCGAGGAAAGGAACCATTCCCAGGATCATGCTCGCCACGAAGTTGACGAACATGATCAACAGTGTTGAACCGGCGAGCAGAACGAAATTGCTTTTGAAAAGCGCGAGGCTGCGGCTGAGACAACTGCCGATGTCCAGACTGGCTTCACGGTTGACGAGGTCGTCAAGGGATTGACCAGCCTCACCGGCAGTCACCAGTGGCGGGCCAACTTTGGAGGCAAGGACGGTGGCGAAATCCGGAAAGTCAGCGAGGGTTTTCCATTCGGTGCCGCCGTCGAGACGGGCGCGAGTGGAGCCGTTGGCACGGCCATCGGCAATCCATTGGCGCAGTTGTTCGGAGGTTGCGGGACCATACTCCTTCTGATCCGCGCCGATAATGGTGTACATGGTCGCATTGTCGTCAAAACCAATCTCTCCGTCAAGTTCTGCGACCGTGCGGTGTCGATAGATTACGCGGCCGGCGTTTGCGGCGGGTTGAATATATCTTCGTAAGCGTAAACCAGCGCGCCCGTGACGACGGGTAAAGCGACAAAAAAACCAACGAAGCAACACACAACCCCGGCGAAGATGATGAGACAATTCACGATGGCCAAACCAAACAACGGCCACCAGTGTTTGGTGGCCACCTTGCGGCTCAATTCCATGGCGGGCCAGAAATCGAGCTTCTTGTCGGCTACCAATGGCAGAGTGAATGACCATGCGATCACAAGGTAAATGCCGGGCAGGATGCAGCAGACCAGCCCAATCGAAACCAGTAAACCCATGACCAGGCCCGCCAGCGCCAGTGGCACCAGCCCCACGTTGAATCCTGCAAAGGCGTCGTTGAAATCGGCCTTCTGACCGCGAATCAATTTGAGGAACATCGCGTATAAGCCGCCATGTAATATGCCAATGATCACAGGTCCAGCCACGAAGCCCAAATAGGGAATGGCATTAACTGCGCCCTCAACGAGGCCAACCACCGCCGAGGCCGCGACCACCAGCCAGAAATTCTTCGTCATCAATTCCCAGCTCCGGCCCACGCACCGGCCGATGTCCACCTCGTTGCCGCGCGCAATGAGTTGTTCCGCCAACGCGTCGGGATTGACCGCATCCACCAGCGGCGGCGGCCCGGCGGGAACGGCGGGCGTGGCCTTGGCCGTCAGTGCTTCGAGGAATTCCGGGAAATCGGAGAGCGGCTTCCAGTCCGTGCTGCCTTCGAGTTGCACTTTGGTCTGGCCATTGGCGCGGCCTTCGGCAATCCACTGGCGCAATTGTTCCGCGCTGATGGGGCCATACTCCCGTTGATCCACTCCGATGATTTTATACATGGGAACGTTGGTTGTATTGTTGGAACGACAGACCTTTTTAGACCAGACCCTCCGGTAACGCAACGGTCAAAATCGTCGTTGAGTTTCCGACCGCGCTGGCTACTCTCGCGGCATGCTGCGTTGCAAACTATTTTCCCTGCTGCTGGTCTTGGGCTGTCTGGGCCACACCGCCGGAGCCGCCTCGAACAAGATCGTCAAAGTCCTGCCGCATTTCCTCGACCAGGAAGGCCGGCACACACTTTCGCCCAGCCTCTACGAACGCGACGCCTACCAGTCCCATCTACGCAAGCACAAGGAACTGACCTCCACCCTGCGGTTTGACATCCAGTGGAAAGCCCCGACGGGAGACCAGACGAATCTGAAAATGCGCGTCGAAATTCGCGGCGCGAAAAGCCTCGGTGCCAAACCGGCGGTGCTTGAGCAAGCCATCAAGCCCGGAAAATGGCTTGGCAACTGGGCCGCGCTCACGCTTCCCAAAGAAACCTACGAGCAATTGGGCGAAATGATCGCCTGGCGCGTGACGCTGTGGAACGGCGACCAGCAAATCGCCGAGCAGAAATCCTTTCTGTGGTGAACGGCTGGTAGTTTCCCGCCAGCGCTGCGCATCTCAACGCGTGCCTTACGGTTTTAACGAATGGCCGGGAACGCTGCATTTCGGTTCCCCGCCAACCGTGGTGAACGAGTAGGTTCCGCCCTGCGGACATAGAGGCATGGCCCGAATGTGGAGCTGCGGCCCGATAAGATCGGCCATCGTCGGAACTGCCGTGGCGGGTTTCTTGTTTCCTACCGCCCATTGCTGCGTCGCGCCATCAAGCTGTTTCAAATTGGCGATGCAGGCGTTCTGCTGCGCGGTGGAGCGCGCCTTGACGAAGTTCGGAATCGCGATGGCCGCCAGCAATCCCACCGGCACCACCATGGCCGGCCCGACGACGAGCGTGGCGGTGGACTGGTTGCCGTTGGCCGTGGTCAGCCAGCCTTCGCCGGTGTTGCCGCTCACCGCGAAAAACGTCGCGGGCGGGCGCGACCCCAGCAGGCGGCTGAAAGCGTCTCCACTCGGATTCGCCGGGTTTTTGGGCAACGACATCGTCTGAACTTGCGTCATGACTTTGCCGAACCGATCGCTCGCAAACATGAAATTATTTCCCTGCGCCGGAATGTCCGCGCTGAGTTTTTTGAATTCGGGCGACGCCTTCAGCCCTGGCTTTTTTCCGCTCTTCACCGCCAGCGCCTCCTGCACCAGCGTCTCGGTGGTGGCGAAGAAAAGGTAATCGCCGCTGCGCGCGATCGTTGGGCGGAACGTGATCGGCAACGGCAAGGGCAGCGGCATCATCCGCATCTTCACGCCGTCCGCGTCCGTCTTGGTGACCTGCGGATTGCTGGTCAACGACTGATCGAGCAAGTTGAACAACGCGTCGTTCTTGACCTTGAGCACGAACATCACGCCCGGCTCCGGGATTTCCAGCGTGGTCCCGGACGGCAGTGGCACGGAAACCTTTTTGGTTTCATCAAGCGTCAGGACAAAGGTGAATTCGCTGCCCAGCGCGGCGAGCAATTGGTCGAACTTCATTCCGCTCATTTGTTCGAGCTGTCCCGTGGCGGCACGTAATCCTTCGCTGGCTTCGGGAATGCCTGATTGCACCAGTTCTTTTTCGAGCGCGGACCAGATGGCCGGGAGGTCAAAATCCGCGCTGCTGGCCAGCGCCGTGTTGGCGGGCAGCAAATCCAGCGCGTCCAGCGCGTGGGGTTTCGCGCCGAAGACCGACCACAGATAGCCGGAGGCCTTGCCCGGATAGTGATGCAGCATGAGCTTGCTGTGATAAAAGCCCTTCTCCCGCGCGATCGAACTCATGCCCACGCCGCCGACTTCCTCCACGCCGCTGTTCTTGATCAGCCGCGCGGCGATGTCGAAGGCCTTGTTCACGCTGGTCGCGTCGAAGCCCAGTTTCATGCCCAATTCGGCTTCACTGTTCGGTGACACGGGGGGGACAAGTTGCCGCCAGTCCGAAACCGTCTTGGACAAGCCGTCGAGCAACTGTTCGGTGCTGAGGTAGAGATAAAGATTGCCGCCGGGATCCAGATGCGCCGTGACTTCGTTAAAACTGTTCTTCTCGGCGGAGACGGCGGTGGCTTTGGCGGGCGCGGTTTTGGCGGGTTCCGGTTTTACGGGCGGGACGGCGGGAACGGCTTTGGGCGATTCCGGCTTATCGCAACCGGTGCCAGCGAGCAACCAGACACACAGAATCAGATAGCTCCCGGCCACAGTGAATGAGCGTGAAGTTTTCATGGAGGTTTCCTTTTGGTTATCCGGACGCTGCCGGTAATCTGGCACAACGTAAAGCTGAAAAGTGGAATGGGTCTAAATTCGCCGCGCATCTCGGCTGGTCAGGATGGCGCGAGAACATGAGTCAAGAACGCGTTGAACTTGGCTCTCCCACAGGATTTCAAACCGGTGAACCGGCGAACTTCACTGGCCAGTTCAGGTTTGCAACTCGCTCAGGATGCGGCCTTCGCTGAGAGCGATCGGACGGCCCACCGGTGTCATGATTTCCTTGGAAGGATCAATGCCCATCAGATGTTGCACGGTGGCGTGCAAATCTTCGACGCGCACGGGCTTGTCCGGTTCTTCCTTTTCGCCGGTGGGATCGGTAGTGCCAATGACGCGGCCGCCGACAAAGCCGCCGCCCGCCACGAGCATGCTGAAACCGGTCGGCCAGTGGTCGCGGCCACCCAACGGATTTACCTTGGGCGTGCGGCCGAATTCGCCGCCACACAACACGACGGTGTGCTCCAACAGCCCGCGTTGTTTGAGATCGCGAATGAGCGCGGCAAAGGCGGGGTCAAGAATTTTTACTTGTTTGGCCTGGCCTTCGTGATTGTTGGTGTGCGTATCCCAACCGTTGAGCGTCACTTCCACACAACGAACGCCCGCCTCGATCAAACGCACGGCGGCGAGACAACCCCGCCCGAATGGCGTATCGCCATAGGCTGCGCGCGCGCTGGCCGGAGCCTGGCTGACATCGAACGCCTTCAATTGCGCCGAGGTCATCATGCGACGCGCCTTGGTCATGGTGAGTTGATGCAGTGTCTTGCGCTGATCCAGATCCGGACGCCGCCCGCTCGCGAAAGATCGCTCCACCACGGAGAGATGTTCCAATCGCTGATCCTGTCGCGCCGTGGTGACTTGAGTGCTCACGTCCGGGACGGGTTTGTTCGGATCATCGATTTGAAACGCGTCATACTCCGCGCCGAAATAACCACCGCGTGCAGGCCACTGGCCGGGGAGAATGGAAACGTGCGTGGGAATTTCAATTTTTGCCTCGGGCAGTTCGTGGCAAAGGATCGCGCCGATGGCCGGGTGCACGATGGTTGGATTCGGACGGTAACCGGTCTTGATATTGTACGTGGCCCGCTCGTGATCGCCTTCCTTGCTGACCATGGATCGAATCAGCGAAACGTCCTGCATGACGCCGGCGATTTGTTCCGTCCCGGGCGCGAAATTGATGCCCTTCAGCGCGGTCTTGATCGACCCGGTGCCGTAGGCGATTTTTGAACCGGGATGCGGATCGAAAGTTTCCAACTGGCTCGGTGCGCCGCCGAGCCAGACGAGAATTACGGAGCGGGCCGGCTTACCTTTGGGCGCGCGCTCGGCGTCCTGCGCGAGCAGATCGGCCAGCGGCGTCAACCAAGTCAAGCCCGCCAGACCTGCGGCCTTGAGCAACGTGCGACGGGAGAAATGCTCGCCGCCACCGCAAGGATAATCCAAATCAAAGAGTGCTTTCATGTCAGTGGTTCCAGGAAAACTCGGTGGAGTTCAAGAGCGTCCAGTAAAGGTCGGACATCGCATCGCTGCGCTGGTCGCCTTTGGTGCCGCGAAGTTTGGCGGTGAAGTATTCCGCTTCCGCAGGCGCGGGCCGGCGGGTGAGAGCGGCGAGGTAAGCCGTTTCCACCGCCACCGCGTCGTCGGGTGCGAGCGAACCGATGCGCGTGGAGGCGTTGGCGAACGGATTCTTGCCGATGTGATTGCTCACGATTTCTCCGTTCATGAGCAGCAACCGCTGGGGAATGGTTCCGCCCTGACCGCCAAATTCGTCTTCACCGGAGTCGCCGTAGCGTTTCACGAAATTGCCCTGGTCAATCGCCCGTTTGACTCGAAGCAGCACATGCGTCGCCGCATCGATGGTCGTCAGCGTGGAGGCCTGGATCACGCTGCCGGCCATTTGCTCTGGTCGCAACCGCACCATCGGAAACGCCGCCCAATGCCGGTCGGTTTCCTCGGTGACCGAGTGGTTTGGACCCGCCGAACGGCTGTCGAGTTGGAAGACTTGCGTCGCGGCGATCATGCGGATGAGCCGCTGCAAGTCGTATCCATGAGCCGTGAAATCGGCGGCGAGAATTTCCAGTCCCGGCGGGAACGGCCCGTGCAACGGAATGTCATCCACGGGGGCGATGAGCGGCCGGTTGAACATCAAGGCCCAAACACGGTTGACCATGGCGCGCGCAAAGGGACGGTTCCCCGGCGCGGTGACCCATTTGGCCAGCCGCTCACGCGACGTGCCTTTCTCCGGCATCAATTCGGGATTCCACGGTGCCACCTGTGGCACGACTTCGGATGCCGGTTTGCGAAGGTAACGAAACTCGTAATCTTTTTTGTTCGTGTCGTGCAGACCGGTCAGGGACATCTCCGCCGGGGCGAAGAAGGCGGCCAGTTGATGAAAATCCTGCTGCTTCCACGGACTGCCCAATTTGCCATCGTGACATTGCACGCAGTCGATGCGCACACCTAAAAAAGCGCGGGTGACGCGGGCCGCAAGCTTGACTTGATTCGGCCCTTTTTGCGGCTCTATGGTGGCGGTGACAAAGTTCACCTCGGGCCGCGTGGTCCAGATGCCGGTGGAATCAATGAGCGAGCGAGCGATCTGGTCATAGGGACGGTTCTGGTGAATCCCGTCGCTCAACCAATCGACCAACCGTCGGCGGCGGAACACCAGAAAGGGACCGTCTTCCACGCCTACATAAGCCCGCGCCAGACGCTCGGCCAGATAATCGCTGTAGCGCCGGTCTTCAAACAAGTGGGACAACCACCCCTGCATCCGCTCCGTTTCAGGCAATGTCTCCAACGCGCGGATTTCCTGCACTGACGGGACAGTTCCGGTCAGAGCGAGGGACAAGCGTCGCACGAGCGTCAGGCTTGAAGCCGGGGGCGTGGGAGTAAGTGATTGCCGAGTCCATTCTTCTTGGAACGCGACATCGACAGATTGAATTGTGTGATCGAGATCCTTCGCGAAATCTTTCGCCGGACGGAAGGCCTTGATCTCCGGCCGCGCATGTGGCGACCAGAGGTGATCCACGGCCACGACGGAACCGACCACGATCAGCAACAGGAATAGCCCGTTGCGAAACCGCGCGACCCACACTTTCTGCTGAGATGTTGTTTCCACGCTCTTAGAATTAAAGGCTCTCCGGGAAGTTTGTGCAAACCACAAGCCGACCGGCATTCCTGTTGTAATGACACCCGCGAGGCGATTTAGTTACCAGAATAATGCTGAAACTTTTGGCCGGCGCTACGTGTTGTGCCAGCATGTTTGCGCGCAATCATTCGCTGCTTGGAGTAACGGATGGCACTTGTAAGCGTCATCTGTCGCTGTGGTCATGAACAATCAGATTGAAATCGAAGCGGACACGGCCTCGGCTCCGCCTGTGATCCACGATTCTGTTCCGGAGATCGGGGCCGCGTCAAAGGCCGTCCGGTGGTTGCGTGGTTTCCTTCGGCGAATCGTGCGTGGCATTCTTTCAGCCATGGACTGGGTGTTCGGGGCTGCTTCGCTGATGGTGGGGCTGGCTTCCCTCTCGGTCATTCCGGTGCTCAACTTTCTCAGCTTGGGCTACCTGCTAAACCTGAGCGGCAGAGTGGCGACGACCGGACGGCTGCGCGACGGATTCGTCGGCGTGCGCAAAGCGTCCGTGCTGGGCAATTTCATCGTCGGGACGTGGCTGGTGATGTGGCCGGTTCGCGTTGTATCCGGCATGTGGCAAGACGCCAACCTGATCGCCCCGGCCGGCTCCACTGCGCGCAATTGGCGGCTCGTGCTGTTCGTGTTTTCCGCGCTGACGCTCTGGCACATCGCCTGGGCCTGCCTGCGCGGCGGACGGCTACGCCATTTCCTCTGGCCCGCGCCCGTGCGCTTCTGGCGATGGCTGCGCGATCCGGAAAAGCAATTGCGCATCCTCACTCCCGTGGTGGACTACTGCGTCAGTCTTCGCCTCCCGTACTATTTCTGGCTGGGCGTCCGCGGCTTTGTCGGTGCCCTGGCGTGGCTGCTGATCCCGGTGGGGATTTTGCTGGTTGCGTCGAAGTTGCCCGCAGGACTGGCGGTGTTGCTGTCGTTGGGCGGAGGATTTCTGCTTTTCCTGACCGTGATTTATCTGCCCTTCCTGCAAACACACTTCGCGCGTACCGGGCGATTTGAATCCCTGTTTGAACTGCGTGAAGTGCGGGCGCTGTTTTGCCGGGCACCGCTGGCCTTCTGGCTGGCGTTGTTGGTCACCTTGCTGTTCGCCCTGCCGTTGTATCTGCTGAAGATCGAACTCACGCCCCGCGAACTGGCCTGGCTGCCCAGCATGGTGTTCGTCGCGTTCATCTTCCCGGCCCGATTGCTGACCGGTTGGGCGATGAGCCGGGCGTTGCGTCGTGAACAGCCGCGCCACTTCATCTTCCGCTGGATGGGTCGTCTGGCGGGCCTGCCAGTCGCGGGAATTTACGTGCTCTTTGTTTACCTCACCCAGTATCTCTCCTGGAACGGTGCCTTGAGCCTCCTCGAACAGCACGCCTTCCTTGTTCCAGCGCCACTCATGGGGTTGTGACCGGAACTAAGATTCCGAAAAACGCACATTCACTCGCCTACAACAGCAGGTTCGCCGCTCCTTGTAAAATTGGCTGTCCGACATGGATTAGAACCTGTTTTTAGTGGGTTTTCTGCATTCTTCAAGATACTCGTTGTTGCCTCTAGCGGATTGTTCATGCCGCTACGAGTACGCTATAAATCCAACACTATAGCAATTAACAATAACATTGGGACATATTGGCGATAAAAAGGAAAGGGTCGGTGGCGGTGGGGAGGTCTTTCCGGAGGCGGGTCTTGAAGCTGGCCCAAAGGTGTTCGATCG
>JBKJSC010000246.1:0-16213 GCA_046593035.1 Limisphaerales bacterium
CCTCGAAGTCCCGGCGAACTCCGACTTCGTCATCGAAGGCTACATCGATCCCACCGAACCACTCCGCGACGAAGGCCCGTTCGGCGACCACACCGGCTACGACACCTCTAACATCAGCGAAGTCCCCTTCCGCCTCTGCGCCAACCCCGGCCCGCAACGCGACTGCCTTTTCATCCCGCAGTCGCGGGACCGTCCGACGTGCTCGACCACGCGACGAGCGAAATCGCCAGCGGCAGCAAACTTGGCATCGACGCGACGAAGAAACTCCCCGGCGAAGGTTTCAAACGCACCTGGCCGCCGCTCATCAAGATGGATGTTGCGGTGAAGGCGAAGGTGGAAAAACTGTTTGGTGGAAGCGCATGAACCTTTGCCGTTGGCCGCAAACAATCCCAAAGGGATTGCGTCCTCCCGCCCAAGGTTGCGGTGTTGGCCCGTCCGGCTCGGACCGAGTCACCTTGGGTCACGGTTCAATCCTTGAAAAAATCCCAACGGGATTCCGTCCCAAAGCCCAGGGTTGCGAGGCACGAGTTACCCTGGGTCATCGTCCACAAAGAATCCCCAACCGCAATGCGGTTGCGGCCATTCCGTTTCGATTCCACACGCATTGCGAAAGCGCCAGAGGACTGGCGCACTCCAAGACGCTTCGCGTTGTTCGTGGGTTATCGTTTCGCGCGGTAGCGTCTTGGACTGCGGCGGCCCTCCACCGCTTTTTCCAAAGTGCAGGTTCGTGAACCAAAGCGCATCCTCAGCTCCGTCAGGAGCGGAATCTTTGTAGAACCCCGATCCAAACAAATCTCCAGATCCTTGCGGACGGCCACCAATATGCCGCTCCTGACGGAGCTTGAATCCCATTTCATCGCCCCACTACAAAGATGTCGCCCTGCCGGGGCTGGTGCGAATCGCCGAATAGCGGCTTACTCAATTCGGATGCGAAAAAATCGGTTCGTAGCGCTGTCCACCGGGATGCTGCGCTTGAGGTCGCCGTTGAAGCCGGTGAGGTTGGTGTGTGGTTCGAGGGGGATCCACGCGGGCGGGTTCAGCGTGGGCGTGGTCTCGATGGTATAACGTCCGGCGCTCACGGCGGGCCAGGTGAGATTGAAGATGCCGTTGGTCACGCTAACGGCGGAGACGGGCGGCGGCGGATTGCTGATGGTGTAGGTGAAGGTGTCCAGCGGGCCGAGGCTGGCAATGGAACTTCCGGGCCAGAGTTTGAGGACCACGGTTTTATTCTTCGGCACGCCGTTGTGAATCATCGTGAGCGGAATGAGATAGGGCGTGGGGGTGAATTCTCCGTAGAACGTGATGCTGGTGCCATTCATCTTATAGTCCACGCCATATTCGGCGGTGCTGCTGTCATCAATCTTGATTTCGAACACTTGGCCGCTGCCAACCCAGTTGGTCAGGCCAGTTGGAAGAGTCATGGTGACGGGGATATTGACGGTTCCAACGGTGTCGTCGCTGGTGGTTCCGCTGCCAGTGAAGCCCGTGACGGGCGCAGCGCCGGGAACATCCACCAGAAACGAAAGCGTCGGGCAATCATCCACCACCAAGTAGGGCTTGGGGAAAAAGGAGGTGATCTTATAACTTGGATTGGTCGCGGTGGCCGTCAGCGTCACGAGCGTTCCGTCGGGCACGCTTAACTGCCAGCCGCCGTTGGTCACCAGGAAGCTCGTTGTGCCATCGCTCACCGATAAATCACCATTCGTCGCGCTTCGGTAGCCATGGCCGGCGATATAGACGCCGCCGCCAATCGTGCGGGTCTGGCGCTTCCGCGTGAAGTTCACATTGGCAAGGCCGCCGGCCCCCACATAGTTGGTGCTGATGACATAGCCGCTGGCATTGGTGAACGCGTAGCCCTGGCACATGGCGGTGAGTTTGTAAAAGATATTGGTCTGCGGAACGGCGATCAGATATTTGCCATCGGCGGCGGTCACGCTGGAGCCGGCGAAGTTGGTGGAGCCGTAAGCGTTGCCGGAAAAATAATTATTCACGATGGCTCCCTCCAGCGGATTGCCCAACTCGTCCTTGATCACGCCGCTGAGCGTGACGGGCGCGGGCAGGCCATTGGTCACGGTCACGGTCGCGGATAAGGTCTTGGTGTGGCCTTTCATGTCCGAGACAGTGCAGCGGACATAATTAATTCCGTTCTGACTCCACGCATGGAAACCATTTGTGGCGAACCTGGCATCACCATTCACCCCACCAAAATCGGTGCCGCCGAGCGTTTGATTATCGTCGAACTCCCAGTAGTAAGTCAGCGTATCGCCGTCCGGATCCGACGCTGTCGCGGTGAAGGTTTGGCCAACGCCCGCGCCGAGAGTGATGTTCGTGGGCGCGATGGAAAGCGTTGGCGCTACATTACCGGGAAACGGTCCGAAGTTGACCATCACATCCAGAGACTCGGGCGAGGTGCCGCCTTTTTTGATCGGTGTGATGTGAAGATTAGCCAAGGCATCCGAGTAAGTGCGTCCGATGGCGAGCGGCGCGTCGTGCATGGTGGCAAAGGTCGCGTTGGTTGGGCCACGACTTCCAGGAGTCATGTCCCACAGCACCGTCGCGCCGCTGGAAGCTTGAGGCGAGTCCGCGCCAAACCGGACTTCGAGTCCATTCTGGGACCACTTGGCGTCGGGCAGATTCGTAATCGCCTGCCGGAAACTGAACCAATAGGTATTGTTCGCATCGCGCGCAATTCGCATGGCGTAATTCGAGCCTGGAGTCAGCGAACCTTGATCGAACGCGAAGATACGATACAAGCCCGAGGTGCTGGGCATGCTGATGTTGTTCGTCGTCAACCAGCCGAGTTCGTATTTGAAATAGGGATTCGCATCGCGGTCCGGCGGCGGATTGGTGGTGTGGGAATTTTCTTTATAGCCCATCAAACAATAAACATCGCCGTAAGGTTGGTAAAAAATGGACGAGGAACTGATCGGAGAATAGTAAGTGGGACTGGAGCGACCGTTGGCGTGTTGCAACCCAAGGCCGTGACAGATTTCATGCGGTATGGCCGTGAAATAATCGAAGCAGATGACCGACCTGCCGCCGTCCGACGCCGAACCCGCCTGTCCCGGAATGTATCCTGTGGCAATGATGTCGAGGTCATAATTTTTGCTCTCGAACTTGGCGGCCTGGCCGTTGGTCAAGCCGATCGCCCGCGCCTTGGCCCGCGCATCATCCGCCAGCGAACCCGGCGCACTCCACGCCGTCCACTTCTTGTAGGGTGTGCCGGGACAGATATTGGTGTAATACGAAGTGGGAACTCCCAGAGGAACTACCGGCAGAATCGTGAATTCAACTGAGAACTGGCCGTAGGATTGGCTGAACAAGAAATTCGTGATGCCGGCCATGGCGGTGCCGTTGGTAAAATTATTCCAGCCGGTGATTCCATAGATGTCCGAATTCGCCGGGCCGGCCGCATCGGTAAAGCTCACGGGGATGACGAGCACTTTCCGATGGCCCTTCGTCCAGGTTGACTTGGCAGATAGCGCTTCGCTGGCTTGAGGGAAAACACCGGCGAGCACAAGCAATACGGTCAAAAACAGACGCCATGTGACCAACGGGTGATTCTCAGTTACGGGATTATTGAAGCGGCTTTGACCAGAATGCACGCAGGGAAAATAGAACCGGAATCAACACCGGTCAAAGGTAATTTAGGTGCGCCCGCCAAACAATCTCCTGCCGCACGGTCAATCCTGCTTGTTGAACACGCGATGAGCCACGCGGTCGATCTTCCGACTCCGTCAGGAGCGGAATCTTTGTAGAACCCCGCACCAAACAAATCACAAGCCCCGTCCGTGCGGTCCTTGCGGACGGCCACCATGATGCCGCACCTGACGAAGCTCAGATTAAATCTGATTGCGCCACTATAAAGATTTCGCCCAGCTGGGGCTTTGCGATTTCGATTCGGTTGTTCAACTTTTGCAGAAGACGTTCAGGCCTTTGCCGGTTTCGAGGAACGTTTTCAGGCTGGAAAGCACGCGCGGCCAACCCCAGGAGACTTTGCCCGCCATCTTCGAAACGTCCTTGAAGCTGTCATGCGTTACCGTGAGGCAGGCGGGTTGGTGGGCGGCTGCGCGCTCAGTCGTCGCATCACGCGGCTTTGTTTCCATTTACGAACGTGCACGCACACTCGCTTCAGAAAACAGGTGCTCCGGTTCGGGCCGGATGCTACAAACAGGCATTGATGCGACCAGGAAACTCCCCAGCGAACTCCGAAAAATGTCGGGGGTGGCCATCGTCGGTTCGCGGCGCGGGTCGGTCCATTGCTGTGCTGCTGTTGTTGGTTCAGGTTTTTTCTTCGACCGGTCATGCTTCGCTGCCCAAAAGGCTGGTGCTGCTGCTGGACGGAGTTTCCTATCGCGACGTGAAGGCGTTGCAGGCAGGAGTTACCTACACGGATCCGCATGGCCGGCAGTTCACCCGCCAAGGTTTTCACCAGGGATACTTCCCGGCCAGCCGCCTGATCTCCACGTTTCCCTCGGCCAGCGATGTGGCTTGGACGGAAATTCTTGGAAACCGTCCGCTACCCGGCTACCAGCGGACATATTTCAGCGCGGCCACCGGGTCGGAGATCTACCAGAACGGCGTCACCACCTCAATGGAGTATGAACTACAGATGCACTGGCAGGAGGAGAACGGGACCCGGCGCAAATTCGGGTATCTCCGTCCGAACGCGACGTTCAAACACGAGATTCGCGAACTGGTGAAAAATTTTCTCCAGACGCGCGACGGCGGCGAAACCTTCTACGGTCTGATTCGTGCCAGTGATGATGCGCAGCACACGTCGGGGGATATTCTGGCGCTGCTTTGTTTTCTGGACGACGAACTCACGAAACTTGGAAAATGCTACGAAGCCAGCGAAGGCCGGAAGCTGGAAATTCTGATTCTCTCCGATCACGGCAACAATCACGCCGGTGCCGGCAAGCGCGTGCCGATCCGCGCTTTTCTGAAAGACGTCGGCTATCGCGTGACCGATGGAATTCTCGGTGCGAAGGACGTCGTTCTGCCCACGGTCGGCATCCAGTGCTGGGTGGAAGTCCACTGCGCGCCAGGGGAAACGGAGAAACTCGCCGAACTGCTCGCGGACTTGGCGGGCGTGGATTGTTTGACGGCGCAGGTCGCCGGCCACCCGCATCAATTTGTTCTCCTGAACGCGAAACGGGAGCGAGCACGCATCGACTGGAAACCCGGGCAGAATTCTTTCCGCTACGCGCCCGAACGCGGCGATCCGCTCGGCTACCAGCCGGTGCTCGACGCGCTGGCGCGACAGCAGCAATTCGATGCCGACGGCTTCGCCCCGGCTGAGGCGTGGCTGCGCGAAACGCTTACGCATCGTTACCCGCTTGCGTTGGAGCGCATCGCCCGGGGCCACACGCAGGCCACCCTGAATCCCGCGTCCATTCTCATCAGCCTGACCAATGGCTACGTTCACTCCAGTTGGATCCTCAAGCAGGTCAGTTCCATCATCCGGCTGGGCGGCACCCACGGAGCGCTCGACCACCTGTCGTCCAACGGAGTTTTGCTCAGCAACTTTGCGCCCACGGTGGACACTTCCACGCGCCGCGTGTCCGCGCTCTACGACGGGTTCAAGGGACTACGCAACCCTCGCTCCTCCGAAAACGGGGCGGAGTGGATCTATCGTGACATTCAGGCGATGACGGCCGTCGCGCGCTGCGCCATTGACAATTGTTATCCCGAACTTCCCGGAGACGCGCTGCTGCTGCGAATCTGGACGCCCAACTCCGCCACTTTCGACCCCAAGTCGCCCATCGAGATTACGCTCAAGCGCGCCGGGCGAAAACTACCAGCACCGGGGCGGCGGGGTGAATCCGCTTCGACCGACATCTCGGAACAACATTTCACACTCAACCGGGCGCTACCGCTTTCGATCCCCAGCGAAGGTGAACGCGTTTACGAACTCCCGCACCAGCTTGTTCTCGAACCTCAGAAATCATATCGAATTTCCGGACGGGCACGAGATCGAGTGAACAGCGATCCGATCTTCGAGTTTACCTTTCAAACGGATCATCGAGGCTTGCCGGTGGTCCAGTGACAATCTTTGGTGCGGAGTTTTGTGGGGAAATTGTCTCGAACGCGCCCGTTCGTCGTATTATTGACAAGTACGAAAATATCACACCAAAACTTTGAAACGGGCATATCAACCAAAATAAGCAAACAGCAATGCCAGACGGATTCCAACTTTTGTTAAAAGCAGTGCTTGATGATGACCGCATCGCAGTGAAAGAGTTGCTCAAGCAAGACTCGGCGCTGGCCAGACATGGAGCAGCGACGAAGGACAGTTATGAATCGAAAGTCGCGCATTGGGTTTATGCGGGCGACACGGCGTTGCATGTTGCCGCAGCTGGTTATCGGGTGGAAATCGCGGGAATGCTGCTGGCCGCAGGCGCGGAAGTTGGCGCGGCGAAGAATCATCGCCACAGCCAGCCGCTGCACTACGCCGCCGATGGCCATTTGGAAAGCCCTGCCTGGAACGCCGAACAACAAGCCGCAATGATATGCCTTCTGCTCAAAGCGGGCGCTGATATTCACGCGCTGGACAAGAACGGGGCGACACCTTTGCATCGGGCGGTTCGCACTCGATGCGCCGCCGCCGTCAAATGCCTGCTCGATGCGGGGAGCGATCCGACCCTGAAAAACAAACCCGGTTCAACGCCTTTTCACCTGGCGGTTCAAAACACGGGCCGTGGTGGCAGCGGCGTTGAAAGTGCAAAGGCGGCGCAGCGTGAAATCATTCAGGAGTTTCTTGAACGAGGTATCAGTCCAACGCTTAAAGATGGAAAGGGCAAGTCCGTCCTGGACTGGGCACGGAGCGATTGGATTCGACAACTTCTTACAAGCAAACCCACGAACCACAAACGAGACAGGTAATCTATGAGCAAAATCCGTATTCTGGTCGGCACAAAAAAAGGCGCGTTCATCCTGACATCGGATGGCACGCGGAAAAACTGGGAAGTCAGCGGACCGCATTTCGCGGGCTGGGAGATGTATCATCTCAAAGGCTCGCCGGTGGAGCCGAATCGCATTTTCGCCTCGCAGACGAGCGCCTGGTTCGGCCAGATCATCCAGCGCTCCGACGACGGCGGGAAGACCTGGAACCCGCCCGGCACGAAGCCCGAAGATTTGATGGGACCGGATGGGATGCCCAAGGGACAGAGCAACATGTTTCAGTACGAGGGCGAAGTTGGCACGCACAAGTTTTACGATGGTTCACAGCATCCGTGGGAATTCAAACGCATCTGGCACATCGAGCCGTCGCTGACCGACCCGGACACCGCCTTCGCCGGCGCGGAGGACGCGGCGTTGTTCAAGACGACTGACGGTGGGAAGACTTGGAAAGAGCTTTCTGGATTGCGCAGCGCAAAGAGCCATCTCTGGCAACCCGGCGCGGGCGGCATGGGTTTGCACACCATTATTCTGGATCCGACCGACGCGAACCGCATTTACATCGCCATCTCGGCGGCGGGCGCGTTCCGCACGGATGACGGCGGGAAAACGTGGAAGCCGATCAATCGCGGGCTGAAGTCGCAATACGAGTTGCCCGACCCGGACGCGGAAGTCGGTCACTGTGTTCATCGTATGGCCATGCATGCGTCGCGCCCAGGTGTTTTGTACATGCAAAAGCACTGGGACGTGTTGCGCACGGACAACGCGGGTGAACAATGGAACGAAGTCAGCGGAAATCTTCCGAGCGATTTTGGCTTTCCGATTGAAGTTCACGCGCACGAGCCGGAAACAATTTACGTCGTGCCCATCAAGAGCGACTCGGAACATTTTCCGCCCGACGGCAAGCTGCGGGTGTATCGCAGCAAGTCGGGCGGCAACGAATGGGAGGCGCTCACGAAAGGTCTGCCGCAAAAGGATTGCTACGTGAACGTGCTGCGCGACGCGATGGCGGTGGATTCGCTTGACCAGTGCGGTATTTATTTCGGCACGACGGGCGGGCAGGTTTATGGCTCCGCCGACAGCGGCAACACTTGGAACGCCATCGTGCGCGACTTGCCCGCCGTCCTGTCGGTCGAGGTGCAAACGCTGCCATGATCCGCGTGATCCTGCCCTATCATTTGCGAACGCTGGCGCGCGTGGAGGGCGAGGTGCAGCTTGAAGTGGCGAGTCCAGTTACGATTGATTCGGTGCTCAATACCCTCGAAGCATATTACCCCGTTTTGCGCGGGACGATTCGCGACCACGGCAGTTTGAAGCGCCGTCCGTTCATCCGATTCTTCGCGTGCAAGGAAGATTTGTCCCTCGATTCGCTTGAGACGCCATTGCCCGGCGCGGTCGTCAGTGGTGCTGAACCGTTCCTCATCGTGGGCGCGATGGCGGGCGGCTGATCTTGACAAAGAATTCTAAACACCAAACCTCCAGTGAACACCCCATGCTAAACATCATTCTCATCGCACTCGCCGTCATCGTGGCCGTTTTCGTTGTGGTCGTGGCCATGCAATCGGCCGATTTTCGCATCACGCGATCAGCCACCATCTCCGCGCCTCCGGAGGCTGTGTTTGCCCTGGTGAATGATTTTCACAAATGGGAGGCCTGGTCGCCGTGGGAGAAACTCGATCCCGCGCTCAAGCGGGTTTACGAAGGGCCATCCGCCGGCACCGGTTCCGTCTATTCTTGGGCCGGCAATTCCCAGGCGGGTGAGGGACGCATGACGATCACCGAGAGCCGTCCGAGTGAATTGATCCGGATCAACCTGGAATTCCTGAAGCCGTTCAAAGCCACCAACACCACGGAGTTTACGTTCAAACCCGAGTTCAATCAAACCGTCGTGACGTGGAGCATGACTGGCAAAAAGAATTTCCTTTTCAAGGCCGTCCACCTGCTCATGAACATGGAGAAAATGGTCGGGGGAGATTTCGAGAAAGGGCTGGTCGCAATGAAATCGGCGGCGGGAGAGGCGAAACGGCATTAATTGCTCGGCCCAACTCCCATTAACCTTGGGGAATTTGCTCCAGGTGACGGTGAACGGGATGGCACCGTTTGCCAAATCTGCCTGCCCGACGGGACAAGAAAGTCTGGCATCCAGGGAAGAAATCCATTCAAATGCCGCGCGTATGCCCGTGGAAACTTTGGCCTTCAATCACCGAGTAGTGCGTTTGAAACTCGCGCTGATCGGCGCGCTGTTTATTTCGCTAGGTGCCAACGCGTACGCGGAAGACTGGCCGCAGTGGCGCGGGCCACAGCGCAACGGCATCTCCGCCGAAACCGGTTTGCGCGACACATGGCCAGCCGAGGGGCCACCTACGGCCTGGAAGGCGAAGGTGGGGTTGGGCTTCTCCGGGTTCGCCGTCGCGCAGGGACGCGCCTACACCATGGGCCATGCGAACGGACAGGACACCGTCTGGTGCTTCGACGCGGCTACGGGGAAAGAAATCTGGAAACATTCTTACCCCGCCGAACTAGGCGACAAATATTTTGAAGGCGGCACCACGGGGACGCCGAGCATCGCGGGCGATCGCGTGTTCACGTTGAGCCGTTGGGGCGATGTGTTTTGCTTTGAGGCGGCGTCCGGGAAAGTTGTTTGGTCGAAGAACGTGCAAAAGGAAACCGGCGTGCGAATTCCCGACTGGGGGTTTGCTGGTGCGCCGCTGGTGCAGGGGAATTTGCTCGTGCTAAACGTCGGCGATGCGGGCCTCGCACTGGACAAGTCCACCGGTAAAATCATCTGGCAGTCCGCCGATAAAAACGCCGGCTACTCCGCACCGCTGCCGGTGCAGCGCGATGGACAATGGCTCGCCCTGTTAGGCAATGGCACCGCGTATGTCGCCGTCAATCTCCGCGATGGCAAGGAGGCATGGCGTGTCCGCTGGCTCACCGAATACGGCGTCAACGCCAGTGACCCCATCGTGGATGGCGACCGGCTGTTTCTTTCGACGGGCTACGGCAAAGGTGGCGGGCTGTTCAAACTCGGCGCGGGCGAACCAGAGCCGTTGTGGAAAACCAAGAAGCTTCGCACGCAGATGAACGCGGCGGTCCTGTTCCAAGGCCATCTCTACGGCACCGACGGCGACACCACGGAGAAGGCCGCGCTGAAGTGCCTTGACTTCGCGACGGGCGAGGAGAAGTGGTCTCAACCCGGCTTCGGTTCCGGCGCAGCCATCATCGCGGATGGCAAACTCATCGCGCTCGGCGGCACCGGCGAGTTGCTCATCGCACCCGCGACACCGACTGGCTTCAAGCCCATCGCTCGCTCGCAAGTGCTCGGAGGCAAATGCTGGACTGCGCCTGTGCTCGCCAATGGACGCATTTACTGCCGCAACAGCCGTGGCGACGTAGTCGTCGTAGATGTCGCAAACAGCAAACGTGTTTCCAAATCAAACCCATTATGAAACTCACTCGCCGTCATTTTCTTAAGGCCACCGCCGCCGCCAGTCTCGCTTTCAACGCAGTGCCGTTGCTCGCCGTCGAGGGGCGTAAGTTTCGCACCGCGCTCATTGGCTCCGGCTGGTGGGGTAAGAACATCCTCAAGGAAGCGATGGCCAGTGGGCGCGTGAAGGTCGTCGCGCTGTGCGACGTGGATGCGAACGCGCTCGAAGTCGCCGCCGAGCAGGTGAAGGACTTGAGCGGAGACCAGGCGAAGACCTACAAAGACTACCGCGAAATGCTGGAGAAGGAGAAGCCGGAGATCGTCATCATCGCATCACCCGATCACTGGCACGCCTTGCAATCTATCGCGGCAGTCAAGGCTGGCGCGCATGTGTTTGTCGAGAAACCCACCGGCCACACTGTGAACGAAAGTCGCGCGATGTTTCATGCGGCGCGCGACAGCGATCGCGTGGTGCAGGTGGGTTTGCACCGGCGCATTGGCCCGCATCATGTGAGTGGAATGAAGTTTCTCAAGAGCGGTGCGGTCGGCAATGTCGGCATGGTGCGGCTGTTTGCCCACGGCGGCGGTGGCAAGGAGACGCCCAAACTGAACAGCGCGCCGCCGGACGGAATGGATTGGAACATGTGGTGCGGCCCTGCGCCGTTGCGGCCTTTCAACACAAATATTCATCCGGGTGGGTGGCGGCAGTATCTCGACTACGGCAACGGCCAGCTCGGCGACTGGGGCGTGCACTGGCTTGACCAAGTGCTCTGGTGGAGCGAGGAAAAATATCCGAAACGCGTGTATTCGACGGGAGGAAGGCCGGTGCGCGGCCCCGCCGTGTTGAACGAAAAGGAGCAGACCAGCAATGCGCCTGATCATCAAGTCGCGGTGTACGAGTTCGAGAAATTCACCTGCGTGTGGGAACACCGCCGCTTTGCCGAGAACAACGCGGAAAAGCACTCGATCGGTTCCTACTACTACGGCACGAAGGGCACGCTGCACATCGGCTGGCGCGATGGCTGGACGTTTTATCCGGCGAACACAAAGGACAAAATCATCCACGAAGATTCCCAGCTCCAGGAGCCTGATGGGCACAACCTGACGCTTTTATGGGCCGACTTCCTCGCCGGGATCGAAGGCAAAACGAAGGGCGTGGCCAACATCGAAATTGCGCATCGTTCCTCGGTGCTGCCGTTGTTGGGGATGATTTCCTGGCGCGTGGGCCGCAGCCTTAACTGGGACGGCGCGAAGGAGCAAATCACCGGCGACGCCGAAGCCAGTAAACTTCTCAGCCGCCCGTATCGCGGCCCCTGGGTTTATCCCACTGCGTGATGGTATCGTGCCGTGGTAGAACGCCGAGATGTGCCCATTCGTTTCGAGGACGTGTAGCTGGTAGTTGGCCCCTCCAAGTGGGGCTGTGAAATTTGTTCCGAATCTGCTTTGAACGCGGGGAAAGTAATGTTAAGATGGTGGCTTGAAAAAGATCAAAAAGATCAAGCAAAAGAGCCGGGCTCCGTTACCCGCATTTGAAACCGGTCAAATTTGGCAGATGGAGAACTCCAACGTTCACATCGGCCTGATTGGCAAAACGCTGGTGCATTACAAGCATTACAAGGGGGATGTCCCGAGAGCGCCCGTGTCACTTGCCGGCAAATCGGTGTTGGAGAAATATCTCATCGAGAAAGAAGCGGTCTTGGTTCAACCCTAGACCATCCTTCCCGTAGATTCGTTGCTTTCCTCACTCTGCGTCAGGCCCGCGTAACAACGGCTGGCGGCTCCTTAACCATGGTCACGCGTTACTTCGCCGCGAGCGTGTCACCGGCATTCTGCCAATTCGTGCGATCACCCTTGTCGCACGGATTCTTTCGGTCTATTTTTCACCTTGCTCATGAGGACTTCGACGTTCAAATGCGTTGGCTGGATGTTGATCGTCCGTTGTTTCGCCGGGCAGCAGATAGCGGGTGCGGTGGAAGATTCCAAACAAGTTCCAGTGTTCCTCCAACAACACTGCGTGGAGTGCCACGGACCGGAGTCAGCCAAGGCGGGCATGCGATTGGATTTGTTGAAACCGGAATTCGACTCTTCGAAAGATTTCGACACCTGGCTGAAGGTTCACGACAAGTTGGCGGCAGGTGAAATGCCCCCAGCGAAGCGTCCACCCCCACCGGTGCCGGACTCACAAGTTGTGTTGCGATGGATCGCCGGTGAACTCACGGCGGCGGAGACGAGGAAACACCAGTCGGAGGGCCGTACCGTCATGCGTCGGCTCAATCGAGTTGAGTACGAGAACACCGTCCGTGACCTGCTCGCGCTCAACCTCGATTTGAAGCAATACCTCCCGGAGAATCCCGTCGCGCAAGGTTTCGACAACGTCGGCGCAGCGCTCAACCTTTCGCCGGAATTGCTGGAGCGCTATCTGGAAGCGGCGGATCAGATACTTGACGCCGCCATCGCCACCGACCTCGCCCCTGCGCAATTGCACCACCGGTTTTACTACCAGCAAGATCGGGCGGGGCGTTACCCGAAAACTTTCCGGTTCTTGGACGACGCCGTCGTGTTTTTCGGCTCTCACTTTGCCCCGACTGTCTTAACGCAATTCCAAGCTCCGACGGCAGGCCGGTACCGTTTTCGCATCTCCACCTATGCATATCAGAGCGAACGGCCGGTTCTATTTCGTGTCTATGCTGGCGATCTGCTCCAGCGAAATGGACGGCGGCATCTCATCAATTATTTCGAAGCACAGGCAAAGCCCGCCGTGGCGGAGTTTGAGAATCAACTGGCTACAGGTCAAACCATCCAAGTCCTGCCCTACGGCACGGGTGATGACTTCAAGCGCATTGATCCGGTCGCGTACAAAGGCGCGGGTCTCGCAGTGCAATGGGTCGAGGTGGATGGACCGTTGCATCGCGGGTGGCCGATGGAGAGTCATCGCCGGTTGTTCGCCGACCTGCCTTTGAAATCCATTTCAACCGCCGACAAGAGACGGCTCGCCGTTGATTCCGACCAGCCGCTTATCGACGCAAAACGGCTGCTCCGCCAGTTTTTGCCGCAGGCTTTTCGCCGCCCGGCAACCGATGCGGAAGTGCGGACGTACCTGGATCTGGCGCAAACATTATTGAAACAGGGAAATTCGTTCGAAGCGGCCATGCGCGTGGTTTATCGCGCAACGCTTACTTCACCTTCGTTTCTGTTTCGCATCGAGCAACCAGGACGGCTTAACGATTACGCGCTGGCCTCGCGACTGTCCTATTTCCTTTGGAGTTCCATGCCGGATGAGCGGCTCTTTATGCTCGCTGCGGAAGGCCAACTGTCGCGTTCGGACGTACTGGCAGCGGAGGTCGAGCGGATGCTGGCCTCTCCTCGGGCGCTCGAGTTCACGCGTAATTTCACCGGCCAATGGCTTGGCTTGCGGAAGATCGACGACACCGCGCCCGACGAAAGACTGTACCCGGAGTTTGATGAACTGCTGAAGGTGTCAATGGTGCGGGAGACGGAGTTGTTCTTCGAAGAACTGCTTCAGCACGACCTCAGTCTGCTGAATTTCATCGATTCGGATTTCACCATGCTCAACGAACCGTTGGCCCGGCACTACGGCATCGGTGGCGTGGCGGGACTGGCTTTCCGGAAAGTTGCGTTGCCGCCGGGCAGCCATCGCGGTGGCGTGTTGACGCACGCGAGCATTTTGAAAATTACCGCCAACGGCACCACGACCTCGCCGGTGCTGCGCGGGGTGTGGGTGCTTGAGAACCTGCTCGGTCAAAAGCCGCCGCCGCCGCCGGCAAACGTCAAGGCCATCGAACCGGACATCCGCGGCGCGACGACGATCCGCGAACAACTCGCGAAGCATCGTTCAGTTGAATCCTGCGCCGTGTGCCATCAGAAAATTGATCCGCCGGGTTTTGCATTGGAGAACTTCGATGTGATCGGTGGCTGGCGTGATTATTATCGCTCTGCGGGCGAAGGCAAGCCGCTCACGTTGCGCGTGCGGGGTGAACCAGTTCAGTATCGTCAAGGCCCGGCGGTGGATGCCAGCGGCACGCTGGCCAATGCCAAAGCCTTTCGAGACATCGACGCGTTGAAACGCCTGCTCCGCGAAGAGAAAGACCTGGTCGCCCGTTGCGTGGCCGCCAAGCTCCTCACCTACGCGACGGGCGAGGGCATCACGTTTTCCGACCGCGCGGTGGTCGAGGGATTGGTGGATTCCATTCGCGAGAAGGACTATGGTTTGCGCACGCTGGTGCATGCGGTCGTGAACAGCGAGCGGTTTCGCACCAAGTAAGTTTGAATCCGATGAATCACCTTCGCTCCATCAAACGTCCAGTGAACGAAGCCTCCGCGTTTTTCATTCCACGGACGCGGCTTTCGCGGCGTTCTTTTTTACGAGCGACGGGGGTGACGCTCGCGCTGCCGTTGCTCGAAGCGATGTGCCCGGCTTTTGGCGCGATGCCAGCGGGCAGGGGAGCTGCGGCGGTCAAACCACGGCGCATGGTGAACATTTGCACCGCGCTCGGATTGCACGCGCCGTTTTTGTTTCCGCAGCGGGCGGGCCGCGATTATTTGGCCACGCCATATCTCGAACCGCTCGCTGGCTTTCGCGACCAGTTCACTCTCTGCTCCGGCTTGTCGCATCCGGGCGTGGATGGCGGTCATGCTTCGGAGGCCTCGTTTCTCACCGCCGCGCCGCATCCGCATCACGGCAGTTTTGTGAATGGCATTTCGCTGGATCAGTTCGCCGCCGAGCACATGGGCAGCGAGACACGTTTCCCCTATCTGGCGCTCGGTACCAGTGAATACAGCCTTTCTTGGACGCGCAGTGGTGTGCGCCTTCCGGCTGAGAGCAGTCCGTCGCGGTTGTTTGCGCGCTTGTTCCTGAACGGCACTGCGGAGGAGGTCGAGCGTCAGGTGCAGCGCGTGAAGGAAGGGCGCACGATTCTGGACAACGTTCGCGAACAGGTGCGCCATTTGGAGCGCGAGCTGGGCAAGCGCGATCAAGCGAAGCTCGATCAATACTTCGCCGCCGTGCGCGAACTGGAGCAACGCCTGGTGCGCGGTGAGGAATGGGCGCGCACGCCCAAGCCGCGTGTGTCGGTCCCGCCGTTGCGTGACATCACCGACACCGCCGATCTCGCAGGCCGGACGCGGTTGATGTACGACCTCATCCATCTCGCTCTC
The DNA here is from genome assembly GCA_046593035.1 of Limisphaerales bacterium. GTDB lineage: Bacteria > Verrucomicrobiota > Verrucomicrobiia > Limisphaerales > JAYTXL01 > JAYTXL01. Next base: position 15,503 of record JBKJSC010000246.1, read on the forward strand.
CAGACCGACTCCACGCGTCTCATCACGCTCCATATCGCCGGCACATTCCAGGTGCCGCCCATTCCGGGCGTGAGCATCGACTGGCATAATCTCTCCCATCACGGCAAAGACCCCAGGCGCATCGAGGAACTCAAGCGTATCGAGTTGTTGGAAATGAAACTCTTCGCTTCCTTGCTGGCCAAGTTGCAGGGCACGTCGGAAGCGGAGGGAACGTTGCTCGATCGAACGATGGTGTTGTTCGGCAGCAATCTCGGCAACGCCTCGAGTCACGACACAAAAAATCTGCCCGTCATCCTGGCTGGCGGCGGCTTCCAGCACGGGCAATATCTCGCGTTCAACGCGGAGAACAACGCGCCGCTCTGCAATCTCTACGTCTCGATGTTGCAGCGCCTCGACGTGGAAGTGAACGCCTTCGCCACGGGGAACCGGACCTTGAGCGGCCTCTCGCCCTTGGGTTGAATTGGAGCCACCAAAGTTGCCCGTCGGTGTCATTCGCACAACCGGGTTTTGAGGGGCTAACTCCAACCTCCTTGCGGTCGGGTTGGCGCGCGCCATTTTCGCCAAAATTACGGAGGTTTGTGTTGCGGAAAATGGAAGGGTCTTTCCTAGTTGAGCGGGTGGGAACCTGCTGGAACACTAGGAATGGCAATGCGAAACAAGTATCTGCGCCGGGCGCGCGTTTTGGAGCGGGATTTTCGAGCGATGTTGCGC
>JBKJSC010000281.1:0-14562 GCA_046593035.1 Limisphaerales bacterium
AACAAATGGCGGGCAAACAACGTTCGCGTCACAAGTGCGCCCGGCTTAAGAAAAGATTTCCCGGCTTTCCCGCCAGCGCGTGCGGCGGTTGAGCCGGGAAATCTTTTCTTAAGCCGGGCGCACTTGTGACGCGAACGTTGTTTGCCCGCCATTTGTTTGCCACATGCATCTCCTAATTTCGCGGGGTCGGAGAATTGAACTCACAACTTGAAATCGAAAACTCAAACATGAAAACACCCAAAGATAATCCACCTCTGAAAGCGTTCACGCTTATTGAATTGCTCGTCGTCATCGCCATTATCGCCATCCTCGCAGGAATGCTCCTGCCCGCGCTGGCCAACGCGAAGGAGAAGGCCAAGCGGGCCACTTGCCTCAGCAACCTCAAACAATGGGGCCTGGCCCAGATCATGTATCTCGGAGATAACAACGAGAACTTTCCGCAGACAAAAATTCCGAATGGCACCGCCGTTTCCTCCACCATTCTGACAGCGCCCGGCGGCTTCAACGAGGACAAGCCGCGCTGGTCGGATTTGAAGGCTTACGATACTGGTGCCACCGTTAACGATGTCTGGTTCAATGTGCTGCCGCCGTATGTGGACCAGCCATCCTTGTATCAATTGTCCCGGACGACTGCCGGCCAGGCCAGTTTTGCCACCGGCAATTCCATTCACCGCTGCCCCTCGGCCAAATTTCCCGACGTCACGAACGCCGATCCGGCGGTTCGTCCGGTGTTCAACTACGCGATGAACTCCAAAGGTAACGAGGATATCAACGGCAACAAATTCACCCCCTTGAACCTGCAGCAGGTGGCGGCACCGAGCGCCTTCGTGTTGTTCTTGGATGTGCGGGTGCGGGCGGACGACATCATCTGGCCCACCACCAAGGCAGCTGACATTGCGAGTCCGCACGCGTTCAGCTCCCGGCTGGCGACGCGTCATTCCAAGGGGGCCAACCTGGCCTTCGCCGACGGTCACGCTCAGTGGTATTCCTACACGCTCGTCACCACGAACATCAACGGAAAGCCCAGCGATGTAGGTCGGTCGGATATTCAGTGGGCGTACGATGGGCACAAGGTTCCCTGAACTGAAAAGCGGGTTCTACCCAAGCCAGTATCAGTCACCATCCCCTCAATGAAACAACTCCTCCTCGGTACCGTCGGCCTGTGGCTCGGACTGGCGCTTCAATGCGCCAGTCCAGCCGCGGAGTCGTCGCCGGATCCCATAGTCTTTTCCTTCGCCACCGTCGGTGATTCCCGGCACGAGCCGGAAGCGCCGGACATCACGGCCCAGGATAAAATCTGGCTGCAAAACACCAAGGTGCTTGCGCGTTTGCTCCGAGAAATCCAAGCGCAAAAGCCGCAGGCGCTTTTCTTCAACGGCGACATGATCATGGGCTACACCACCAACGCCCCGGTCTTGAACCGGCAATACGCCTACTGGCGCGGCATGTTGGCCGGCTTGTTGGAATCCGGCACCTATCTGGTGCCCGTTCCCGGCAATCACGAAGTCCAACTCAAAACGCAGGACGCTGCCGGCAAAGTGTCCAAGATTGCCTGCGTCGCCAGTGAAAATGCCTGGCGCGAGAACATGGGAGATTTGATTTTTGACACAGCACGTTGGAAACAGATGCACGGCGCAGAGATCACGGCTTGGGATGTGCAGCACACACCGGCGTCGGGCGGAGCGGATGCGGTAAAATCGGATCAACGCCAGCTCACCTATTCCTTCGATTATTTGAACCTGCACTTTGCCGTGATCAATACAGATGCATTTGGCCAAGATTCCCACGCGCCGGTGGCGTGGCTCGCGGAGGATCTTGCCCGCGCCCAGGCACGAGGTGCGCGGCACCAGTTTGTGTTTGGGCACAAGATGGCCTACACCTATTTTTACGACGCCAAGACCAAACCGAAGGGGTTCGACCTGTTTCCCGACAACCAGCGCGTGTTCTGGGATTTGATGGAAAAATATCACGCCACGTATTTTTGCGGTCACGAGCATATTTACCATTCCATGCAGCCTCGGGTGGAGCACGGCGGCCAAGCCTGGCAGGTCATCGTCGGTTCCGGCGGTTCGCCGTTCGAGGCCGCACCGGGTGACAGCCATAATTCCAACAACCGGAAATACGCCTGGGCCTTGGTAAAAATCCATCGCAGCGGCCGTGTGCGGATGGAAGCCCACGGTTTCGATGAACACCTGAATCCGACCCACTTGATCGAGAGCATCGAGCTGTCAGCACCGGCAAATCAGAGGTGAGGAATTCAGCCGTGAATTCTGTCGGGCGGTGATGTGATTGAGCTAGGTTGCTGAGGAGGCGGCACGCCAGGTATTCGTCCTACCGGGACAGCTAACTGACCAAGTACCGCAAAGCCTTGAAGTTTGAAGCTCGTTTGTTAGCGTTCGCCCATGAATTTTCTCGTCACGGGCGGCGCGGGTTTCATTGGCTCGCACATCTGCGAGCGCCTGCTGCAGGAGGATCACGCCGTCTGGGTGCTCGATGACCTGAACTCGTTTTATGATCCCGCCATCAAACACCGCAACCTGCATGCCTTGCAGAGCCTGAGGCGTCCCTTCACTTTTTGTGCGGGCGACGTGACGGATCGCGCGGTCGTGGACGCGTTGATGGAGCGCGTTCCGTTCGACCAAATTATCCATCTTGCCGCGCGCGCGGGTGTGCGGCCGAGCCTTGCTGAACCGGCGCTTTATCAGCGAGTGAACGTGGAAGGCACGGCGATCCTGCTCGAAGCCGCCCGTGCGCACGGAGTCAAAAAGATCACCATCGCTTCATCCTCGTCGGTTTATGGCGTGAATTCCAAAGTCCCTTTTTCGGAGAGCGATTCGATCTTTGCGCCCATCTCACCTTACGCCGCGAGCAAGCTGGCGTGCGAGGCGTTGGGCCATGTCTATCACCACGTTTATGGTTTTGATGTGGCGATGCTGCGCTTCTTCACCGTCTATGGCCCGCGCCAGCGGCCCGATCTGGCGATTCATAAATTCGCCGCGCTCATTGAGGTCGGCAAGCCCATCCCCGTCTTCGGCGATGGCTCGACGGCGCGCGATTACACATATGTGACCGACACGGTGGACGGAGTCCTGGCCTGCACGAGAAAGCAGTTCGGTTTCGAGATTTTTAATCTTGGTGAATCACAAACGGTTCAATTGAGTTATCTCATCGAATTGCTGGAAAAAGCCCTCGGAAAAAAGGCCGTCATCAATCGCCAGCCAGCGCAGCCCGGCGATGTCCCCATCACGTTTGCCGACATTGCCAAATCGCAACGGATGCTGGGCTACCAGCCGCGCGTGAAAATCGAGGAGGGCATTCCCAAATTCGTGGAGTGGTTTCGCACGGCGGGTGTCAAAGCTTGAGAAATGAAATCACGATTTCTGCCGCATGACTGACGCCGCCAAATTGCTCCGCGAACTCATCGCGCTTCCCAGCGTGAACCCGGCGTTTCTGCCCGCAAACGACCCACGGGGCGGCGAGCAGCGCGTCGCCGATTTCCTCGCCGCCACCGCCGCGCGGGCCGGACTGACGGTGGAGTTTCAACCAGTTTTTCCCGGACGCGCCAATCTGCTGGTGCGTTTGACTCCCACCGGCCCGGTAAAGCAGAGACTTCTGCTCGCGCCACATCTGGACACGGTCGGATGCGCCGACATGCCGGACACGCTGTTTCAGCCGCGTGAAAAATCAGGCCGGCTCTTTGGCCGCGGCGCGTGCGACACGAAAGGAAGCGTGGCAGCCATGATGACCGCGTTGATCAGTCTGGCCCAAAGCGGTTGCCGTCCCGCTGCCACGGAAATTGTTTTCGCCGGCTTGATCGACGAGGAAAACGGCCAGTCGGGATCGCGCTCGCTCGCGGGCAGCGGTTTCAAAGCAGACCTCGCCCTCGTCGGCGAGCCGACGCGATTGCAAGTGGTGACCGCGCACAAAGGAGACCTGTGGTTGCGTCTGGAAACGCGCGGCAAGTCGGCTCACGGCGCGCGCCCGGAGCTGGGCCGCAACGCTGTTCACGCGATGGCGCGCGTCGTGGACTTGCTGGAGACCATCTACGCCCGCCAGTTGCGCCGGCGGCGACATCCGCTGCTCGGCCACGCGACGGTGAATGTCGGCACCATTGCTGGCGGAACGCAATCGAACATCGTTCCCGACCGTTGTGCGATCTCCATTGACCGACGGACTCTGCCGGGTGAAACCGAAGCCAGCGTACGGCGGGAACTTCAGGCGTTGCTGCGCAAACACAAACTTGTCGCCACCATTGCCGATACCAAAGGCGCGGCGTGCGAACCGCTCGAAACCAATTTCCAATTGCCGCTCGTGAAACAGTTTCTCCGCAGCGTGGGGCAGGCAAAGCCGGTCGGCGTTGATTTCTTCTGCGACGCTTCGGTGTTGGCCGGCGGCGGAATTCCAAGCGTGGTCTTTGGTCCCGGCGACATCGCGCAAGCCCACACGGCGGACGAATGGATTTCCCTCGACTCGCTGGAACGCGGCACCGCGATGCTTACGTGGTTTCTCCAATCGTTGCCATGAGCGAATCACTTCCGCTCGTCACTGTCGTCATCGCCGCCCGGCCGGGACAGGCCGAGGTGCCGGCCGTGGGCGCGAGCCAGCGACTTGATTATCCGCCCGACCGTTTGGAAATCCTCGTCGCACGCGGACGACAGCCAGCGGTTCAGCGCAACGCCGCTATGCGCGCGGCGCGGGGCGAGCTGATTTATTTTCTCGATGACGACTCGCTGCCGCCTCCGGACAATTTGCGGCGCGCCGTCGCCCACTTTGCCGATCCACAGGTTCAAATGGTCGGCGGTCCAAACCTCTGCCCGCCGGAAGCGCCAAAGCTGGAGCAGGCCTTCGCGGCTGTCATGGGCAACTGGCTCGCCTTTGGCCCCAGTTGCGCGCGCTACACGCCGGTCGGTCAGGTGCGCGCGTCGAGCGAGAAGGAATTGATCCTGTGCAATCTGCTCGCGCGGCGCGCGGCGTTGCTGGCCGCCGGCGGGTTCGACGAAGCGCTTTATCCAAACGAGGAAAACGCCTTGATGGACTCGGTGACGGCCAAGGGCGGCAAGCTGCTTTATGATCCCGAATTTTTTGTCCAGCGTCGTCCGCGTCCCACGCTGGAGGCGTTTGTGAAAATGCTGATGAACTACGGTCGCGGCCGGGCCGAGCAATTTCGCCTGCACCCAACGCCCGGCTCCGCGCCGAATTTTGTGCCGCCCTTGTTTTGTTTTTATCTGCTGCTGGCTCCATGGCTGCCGCCGTGGTTGTTGTGGCCGCTGGGGCTGTATGTGGCAGCGGTATTTGCGCAAGCGTTCACGCTGCACACCTGTCCCGTCTGCGGTTTGCCGCGTGTGCTTCCATTGATCAGTTTGACGCACGTGTGTTACGGCCTCGGTTTCTGGCGCGGCTTGTTCACGCGCTTGCAACCGGCACCCGCTGCCGCGCCGGTCGCGGTGACTTTGGAAACCATTTCTTCCCGGTGAGCGCTGGCGAATCCAAAACCTCGTTCTTCCGGCAAGGTGGCTGGATGGTGATCGCCACGGTGGCGGGCGGCGTGTTCATGACGGCGGTGCAAACCATCGCTGCCAAGATGGAAAAGGAGGAATACGGCGTCTTCTTCACTTTGCTTCGCTGCCTGATCCTGCTCGGCATTCCGGCGGGCGGGTTGCAAATCGTGTTCGCCCAACAAACGGCCGCCGCCCTCGACGAGCCGCGCCAGCGCCAGTTGTCGGGCACGCTGCGCGCCGTGCTGCGCGGCACGTTCTATCTCTGGCTGTTCGTGGGCTTCGTCGTCACATTGAAACTGGACTGGATTGTGACGGTGTTGAAAGTAACCAATCCCGTCGCCGTCGTGGTCACGCTCTTCATCGTGCTCACGTCGCTGTGGTTGCCGGTGGTGCGCGGGCTTCTGCAAGGTCGTCAGAATTTTCTCGGCATGGGTTGGGTGGCCATCCTCGACGGCGCGGTTCGTTTCGCGATCGTGGTAGCCATTGTGTTTGCACTCGGTGGCAAGGCAGCGGGCGCAATGGTGGGCGCGTTGTTGGGCCAAATTATTTCGCTGTTCCTCGGCCTCTGGTTGGCGCGTGGCATTTGCTTTGGCGCAGGCGCACCCTTCGCGTGGAAACCGTGGCTGCGCCTCGTCGCTCCGCTGACGCTCGGTACGGGCGCGCTCTTGTTTCTCCAGACCGCCGACGTGGTCTATGTGCAAAGCCTGTTTTCCAAAGACAAATCACCGTTTTACATGCCGGGAGCGATGATTGGTTTCGCGCTCGTGCAATTCACCGTGCCGCTGGCGGCGGTGATGTATCCGAAGATTGTCCGCAGCGCGGCGCGCGCGGAGAAGAGCGACGCGTTGCGCCTGACGCTGCTGACAACGGCGGGGTTGGGCGGCGTGGCCGCGCTGGCGAGCACGCTGCTGCCGGAACTGCCCTTGCGAATTCTTTTTTTCACCAAGCCGGAGTTGTGGCAGGCCGCGCCGCTGGTGCCTTGGTTCGCGTGGTGCATGTTGTTTTTTACGCTGGCAAACGTTCTTGTGAATAATCTGCTTGCGCGTGAACGCTTCGCCATCGTGCCGTGGTTGGTGGGGTTGGCGACGGCGTATGGTTTCGCACTGGCGGGGCTGCAGGATCGGTTGCTGGCGCGGGAACACTTCACCGCGTTCACACTGTTGGTTCAGACCATGACGGGATTCAACGTGGTCTTGCTGGGAATGTCGGCGTGGTTCACCTGGGGGAAACGCCAAAGTTCGCCAACGGTTTAATTTTGTCGATCGCGTCCTGGCCGGGGCGGCGGCGCTTGCAGCAGCCGCCGGTAAATCCACGCTTCCACCGGTCGCAGCCAGCGCAACAGCGGACTGAGCGGTGAGTAGATCACCCGCAGCCGCAGCACGGAGAGCAGCATGGTGAGCGAGGTTTTTCCGAGCGCGACTTTGGAGCCGATTTTATCCGTCCATTCGGTCGGCACTTCGCGGACGGAAAATCCGGCGCGTTTCAAGGCGTAGAGCAGATTGATGTCGAACGCCATGTCGGCAATGCGCAACGCGGAATGAATTTTCTCCACGGCGGCGCGGCGCAAAACTTTGGCTCCGCATTGCGTGTCACGGATGTTCATCCAGAACAGCGACTGCACGATCAGGTGAAACACCCGGCTGGCAAACTGTCGCTGGCCCGTCTGCGATTGATGCAGCACCGCGCCCGGCAGCCAGCGCGATCCGATGGCGCAATCTACCTGCGCGCATCGTTTCACCAGCTCGTGAAAGGCCGCCGGGGCCGTCGCGCCGTCTGCGTCCACGTAGCCGATCAAATCCGCCTGCGGCGCGAGCTTCAGCCCTTCGATGAGCGCGCCGCCCTTGCCGATGGCTTCCGGAAATTCGTCAGCGCTGATCTCCGGAAATTCCGCAGCGACGCGCCGCACCACGCCAAGCGTGTTGTCACGGCAGCCATTGAGGACGACGACGAGTTGGAATTTCCCGGCGTAATGGGCGCGAAAATAGGCGGCGTATTCGCGGAGCACCGGTTCGATGCGCAGCTCCTCGTTATACGCCGGAATCAACAACAACACGCTGGGCGCGGCCTCAGTCACGCGGAGGGCTTTACCAAATGGGCGCGGGAATGTCGAATGGCGAATCACCGCACGCTCCTCACGCGAGATTCACCGGGTCAATGTCCACGGCGAGCGTGACATCGTCCGGCAGCGCGAGCGATTCGAGGAGCCGGGCCAACTGCTGGCTCAGCTGGCTCATCTGGCGGGTGCGCAGCATGAGCTGGTAGCGGTAGAAAGTTTCCGCGCGCAACAGCGGCGCGGGCGCGGGACCGGCGATGACGAGGTCTTTCAACACGGTGGTTTGTTTTTCGATTTCCCGGCGCAAATGGTCGGCGGAATACTTCACCTTTTCCTCGTTGCGTCCTTTGAGTGTTAGCAGCGCGATGCGGCTCACGGGCGGATACTTGAGCTGCTCGCGGAATTCAATCTCCTGCTCGTAGAAGCTGGCGAAGTCGTGCCGGCGCGCATACTGGATCGCCGGATGAAACGGTGTGAACGCCTGCACAAAGACTTCGCCTTCGACTTCGCCCCGGCCCGCGCGGCCAGCCACCTGTGTGAGCAGTTGGAAGGTCCGTTCGCCCGCGCGGAAGTCGGGCATGTGCAGGCTTAGGTCCGCGTAGATCACGCCGACGAGCGTGACGTTTTCGAAATGCAGCCCCTTGGCGATCATCTGCGTGCCAACAAGGATGTCGGTCTTGCCCGCCTTGAAGTCGCCGAGCACGCGGCGGTAGTCCTCTTTGCGTTTCATCAAATCGGAATCCATCCGCTGGATGCGCGCGTGCGGAAACAATTTCGTCAGGGTGTGCTCCACCTTTTCGGTGCCGAGACCGGAGTAGCGGATGGCGGGGTTGTGGCATTTCGAGTCCGGACAGACGCTGGGTGCGGGCGCATCGTGGCCGCAGACATGGCAGCAGAGCTTTTGCGCGCGACGGTGAAAGGTGAGCGCGACGCTGCAATTGGGACACTCCGCCACGTAGCCGCACTTGGGGCATTGAAGCGAGGTGGAATAACCGCGACGGTTGAGAAACAGGATTACTTGCTCACGTTTCTCCAGCCGTTGCGTGATGGCTTCCTTGAGTTGCGGTGAAAAAATCGGCGTGCCTTTGTCCTTGCGTGCAGCCTGGCGCATGTCCACGACACGGACGATGGGCATTTTTTTGTCGTCCACGCGCGTCGTGAGTTCGAGCAGCGTGTATTTGCCCTTCTTCACGTTGTAGAAACTTTCCAGCGACGGCGTGGCGGAACCGAGCACGACCACCGCGTCTTCGCGCTGGCCACGCACCACGGCTACGTCGCGGGCGTGGTAGCGCGGCGCTTCCTCCTGCTTGTAGGAATGCTCGTGTTCCTCGTCCACGATGATCAGCCCCAGCGGTTCCACCGGCGCGAAGATGGCGGAACGCGCGCCGATGACGATGCGGGCGCGGCCCTGCCGAATTTTGTGCCATTCATCGTGCCGTTCGCCTGCGCTCAGGTGCGAGTGCAACACGGCCACGAGCGTCTGCAATGGCCCGCTGCTGAAACGCGCCTTGAATCGCTCGACGGTTTGTGGCGTGAGTGCAATTTCCGGCACGAGCACAATGGCCCCTTTGCCCTGGGCCAGCGCCTGGGCAATGCCCTGCAAATAGACTTCCGTCTTCCCGCTGCCGGTGACGCCGTGGAGAAGAAAAGTGGAAAGTTGAGAGTTGAGAGTTGAAGATTTCGACGCGGCGGCACCACGTTCTGGATTCTGGATTCTGGATTCTGAGTTCTGTTTTTCGAGGGCCGCTTTGATTTTTTTCAGTGCAACGGATTGTTCCGAGTTCAACACCAGCGGCTCCGTGCGGCTGATGAGTTCGTGTTCGTACGGATCGCGTTCGGAGATTTGATTCGTGATGGCGACCAGTCCCTTGTCCTCCAGCCGACGCAGGGTCTCGGCCGTTGTTTCCGCCAGTTCGAGCAATTCGGTCAGCAGGATTTCGCGCCGCTCCTCGACGATATTCCAGACTTCCTGCTGGCGTTTGGTGAGCTTGGGTGGATCGCCGTGCGGGGGCAACAGCCGCACGAACAGCCGCTCGCGCCAGCCGTCCTTCTCTTTGCGGATGGCTTCGGGCAGCACGCTCTTGAGCGCGATCTCGGGCGCGCAGCAATAGTAATCGGCGATCCACCGCGCCAGTTCCAGCACCTTGGGCGTGACGAGCGATTGCGCGCCGATCAGCTTGGCGATGGGCCGCAGGTTCGTGTGCGTGGACTCCGCGACCAGCGCCGTCACGCAACCGAGCACCTGCCGGTGGCCGAACGGCACTTTCACGCGCGAGCCGACTTCGACGCGTCCCGCCAGCTCTGGCGGGATGAGGTAGTCGAACTCCTTGCGGAGCGCGATTTCGAGTGTGACGCGGGCGACCATTGAAGGGATGAGAAATTAAAACGGCATAATTAAAAAGGAAAACCGGCGGCGATTTTTGCCCGGCGACGAATTGTCATCGTCTTTTGCCTTTTTAATTTCAACGGGGTCGCTTAGAAATCCGCTGTGAAACGTCGCTGGTTGATCTGGCTGGGCTACTTCCTCTTGGTGAACGGCATCGTCGTATACCTGTGGCTGACCCAGGCCCGCGAGCACCGTCACGACGCGGCGATCCTCGCGGCGGCCAAGCGTTACGGCGTGGAGCCGGCGCTGGTCAAGGCCGTGGTCTGGCGGGAGAGCAAATTCAATCCGCAGGCGCGGGGCAAAGTCGGCGAACTGGGCTTGATGCAAATCCGCGAGACTGCGGCAAAAGAATGGGCCGACGCCGAGCATATCCCGCTTTTCTGGCACAGCCAGTTGCTAAATCCCGAGAAGAACACAATGGCCGGCACCTGGTATCTGCGGAAATTGCTGTTGCGCTATCCACACACCGACAATCCCGCCGTGTTTGCCCTGGCGGATTACAACGCCGGCCGGGGCAACGTGCTGAAGTGGGCGAAAGGGCAGGGGGCGACCAATAGCACCGCGTTCCTCGCGCAAATGGAATTTCCCGGCACGCGTCATTACGTGGAGACGGTGCTGGAGCGGTACGCGTATTATCAACCGATCTTTCCGGAGAAGAAACCTGCGAAGTAGCGCTGGTGGCGAAGCGCGGTTTGTTTTCGGCGTTGCCTTTGGATTCTGCTTGCTGCGTCCGCCGCGCTACGGCTTAATCCCCAGCGCGATTTTTGCCAGGGCCCGCGGATTGTGGACTTACGAACCCCGCCAGGGCCGGAAGGCAGCAACGGCAGTTTGCTCTGCGACTGCCGCGGTCACCCTGGCATTTTTTATTATAATTATGAGGGATGAAGCATGAGGTTTGAAGGTCTTGGATCGCCCACGACCTTCATTCATACCTCATAATTCATACCTCAACCTTGCTCGTTCCGTGTCTTATCAGGTCATAGCCAGAAAATACCGCCCGCAGCGGTTCGCCGATGTCGTCGGGCAGGAGCACGTCACCCAGACGCTCACCAACGCCATCACGCAGAACCGCATCGCGCACGCCTACCTGTTCTGCGGGCCGCGCGGCACGGGCAAAACCACCACGGCGCGCATTTTCGCCATGGCGCTCAACTGCACCGGGGGGCCGAAGGCGGACTTCGATGACGCCGATCCGCGCTGCCTGGAAATCGCCGAGGGTCGTTCGCTTGATGTGATGGAAATCGACGGCGCGAGCAACAACGGAGTGGAGCAAGTGCGCGAGTTGCGCGAGACCTGCAAGTTCGCGCCCGCCTCGTCGAAGTTCAAAATCTACATCATTGACGAGGTCCACATGCTCTCCACGGCAGCGTTCAATGCGTTGCTGAAAACACTGGAGGAACCGCCCGCGCATGTGAAATTCATGTTCGCCACCACCGATCCGGAGAAGGTGCTTCCGACGATTCTCTCGCGCTGCCAGCGATTTGATCTGCGGCGCATCCCGGCGGCGCTCATCGTGACCCATCTGGCCGGCATCGCGCGGCAGGAGCAGGTGACCATCGATGATGCGGCGCTCCACGCCATTGCCCGGGGCGCGGATGGCGGCATGCGCGACGCCGAGTCCACGCTCGACCAGCTCATCAGTTTTTGCGGCCACAAAATCGAGGAGCCAGACGTGCTCTCGATGTTCGGCCTCACGGCGCGGAGCCAGATACTGGGATTGGCCGGTTCGGTTCTCACCGGCGACATCGAGCCGGCGTTGCGCGAGTTGAATGACCTTGCGAAGAATGGCAAGGACCTGGGCCGTCTGCTCGGCGATTTGTTGAACCACTTTCGCAACCTGCTTATCTACCAGGTTTCGCGCGGGGACTTGAAGCTGCTCGAAGTGAGCGAAGCGGAAGCGGCCGCGCTTGGCGAACAGGAGAAACATGCGGACAACGGCGCGCTCACGCGCATCATGGAAGTGCTGACCGAGTGCGAAGGACGTTTGCGCGACACGGCGTCGAAGAAGATTTTGATCGAGGTCGCGCTGCTCAAATCGATTCAAGCGCGCAACTCCGTGCCGATCGACACGGTGCTGCGACAGCTTCAGCAGTTGCGTGGTGAAGGCGGTGCGGGCGTCTCGCCGATGCCCGCTGCTGCGGCCGGGAACGCGAGTTCACGCACGGGTGCAGTTGCGAATCATGGCAACCCGCCTCCTCGTGCCGACATTGCGATTGCTCCCGCGCCCGCCTTGGCCTTGGCTGAAACCGGAGCACCCACCGTCGGCAACTTGGACCTCGCGCCCCTCTGGTCGCAACTCGTCGAGGCGGTGGGCCGCGTCAGCCCGTTCACGCGCAGCTACCTGCTGGAAGCGCATCCGGTGTCCTTCGTGAAAAATGTTTTCATCATCGGTTTTGACCCGGAGTTTGCCGATCATCTCGGCCTGGTGGACAACTCGAAGAACCACGCGTTGCTGCAAACCAAGCTCGCCGAATTCGGACACCACGGCGCGATGGTGAAATTCATCAAAGCCGAAGCCCCCAGCCGCCCGGCGAATCCCGCCACCGAAGTCCCAAGTTCATCACCGGCCCCGCCTCCAGTTGTCGTCGCCTCCGGCTTGACCAAGTCCGCTCCGACCGCGACACGCAAGACCGGGCCGGTGCCGTTCAACAAGGACGATTTCAAGAACGACCCGCTCATCAAGAAGGCGCTGGAGATTTTCAAAGGCCAGATCGTGGACGTGCGGGCGTGATCCCTTCAACCCTCAACTCAAAAAACTCTCAAATCATCGAACTATGTCGAGCATCGGAAAATTAATGAAGCAGGCGCAGCGGATGCAACAGCAGATGGAAACCATCCAGGCCCAGCTTGCCGCCCGCACCGTGGAAGCCACCAGCGGCGGCGGCGTGGTCAAGGTCACCGCGAAGTGCGACGGCACGCTGGGAGCCATCAAAATTGACCCGCAGGCCGTCAATGCGGCGGACACGGAGTTGCTGCAGGACATGATCCTCACCGCCGCCAACAACGCCCTCGCGCAAGCCAAGGAAATCTCCACCGCCGAGATGGGCAAGGTCACGCAAGGCTTCAGCCTGCCGGGGATGATGTGATCGTGACCGAATTCAGAATCCAGAATTCAGAATTCGGAATGAGGCGATTGCGTCTCGCTCAACCCTTCTGGATACTGAATTCTGGATTCTGAATTCTCTTCCCATGTCCTCACTGCCTGATCCGATTCACCAACTCATCGCCGCGTTGAACAAGCTCCCCGGCATTGGGCCGCGCTCGGCGGAGCGGCTGGCGTTGTATCTGGTGCAAACGGACGTGGGCGCGGTGAAGCAGCTCGCCGAAGCGCTCGTCACCGCGCGCGAACGCATCCAATTTTGCGAGACGTGCGGTGCGTTGACCGAGCGGCAACCGTGCGCCATTTGTGATTCGCCACGACGCGACGCGTCGCTCGTCTGCGTCGTCGAGCGGCCCACGGACATCTTGAGCATCGAAAAATCCGGCACGTATCACGGCCGGTTCCATGTGCTCGGCGGAAAGATTTCGCCGCTCAACGGCGTCGAGCCGGAGGATTTGCGCATCACTGACCTCGAAGCGCGGCTGGGTCGCGAGCCGATCAAGGAAATCATCATTGCCTTGGGCACGGACGTGGAGGGCGATGCCACGGGATATTATCTCGCGAAACGGCTGGCGGCAAAAGGCGTCAAGGTCAGTCGCATCGCGCATGGTTTGCCGGCGGGCAGCGGATTGGAATTCGCGGATGAACTGACGTTGAGCCGCGCGCTGGAAGGCCGGACGGAGATGACTTGATCGCTTGGTTCTTTAGAATTTCAACCGTTTGCATTCCAACTTCCGCGCGTGATGGCGTGAATAAATGAACGCCGGTTGACTTCCAAACCTCGGTGTTTATCCTAGCTTCGTTCCATGAGATCAATCTGGCCATTTGTTAAAACAGCCCGTCGGCAAGGCGCTGCCAACGCCTGCCGTCAGCGCGGTGGATTTTCATTGTGTAAGCACAACGTTTCCTTCCTTGGCGTACTTTTGGGTTTGATCTGCGCCGCAGAACTTGCCGCCGGCGCGACGAAGGTTCCCGCTGATCACGCGCAGCAGATGACGAAGGGTTTGGAGCTGTTCAAAAAGGATGTCCGCTCGTTGTTGAACGAGCATTGCGTCAAGTGTCACGGCGGCGAAAAGACCAAGGGCGAATTTGATCTGACGACGCGGGAAGGGCTGTTGCACGGCGGCACGGAAGGCGTGGCGGTGGTGGTTGGCAATGCCAAGGCGAGCAAGTTTTACAAAATGGTGGCGCACACCGCCGAGCCGTACATGCCGCACAAAGCAGACAAGTTGCCCGACGCGGCCATCGCTCAAATCGCCGCGTGGATCGATGCCGGTGCGCCGTACGACAAACCGCTCCTGGAAAAGAAGCAGCCCGCTAAAGGCCGCGCGACGGTGGGCGACGAAGACCGCAAATTCTGGTCGTTCCAGCCGCTCAAACGCGAGGAGCCGCCGAAGGTGAAAAACAAAACCTGGAGCCGCACGCCGGTGGACAAATTTGTGGTGGCCAAACTGGAGGCGGCGAAGCTGACGCCCAATCCGCCGGCCGACTGGCGCAAGCTGATTCGCCGCGCCTATTTCGATCT
>JBKJSC010000020.1:0-20429 GCA_046593035.1 Limisphaerales bacterium
TGCTCGGCGTGGTGATGACGGTGTTCGACGGGCGAACGAACCTGGCCAATCAAGTCGTCGGCGATGTGCGGGAGCACTTCGGCGCGCTGGTCTTCGACACGGTGATTCCGCGCACCACGCGGCTGGCGGAAGCGCCGAGTCACGGCAAGCCGATCATCCATTACGACAAATACAGCGCCGGTGCCGCCGCGTATGAAGTGCTCGCGCAAGAACTGGCGATCCGTCTAAAATTGATCTGAATGCGAATGCGCCCGCCAAACGCGGCGTCTATCCCTCGTAAGTTTGAAAAATATTGACCGTGAAAATGATTAAACAAAATCAGAAATGAAAAACCGAACCTGGATTCCCCGCCTTCCATTCGCACCTTGCGTCGCGGCTTTATTACTCGCCACCGCGAGTGTTTCGCTCGCCGCCGATTGGCCGCAATTTCGCGGCCCCAATCTCGACAGCACTTCGTCGGAGAAATTGCTGGCCAAGAAATGGCCTGCGAACGGCCCACGAATGCTTTGGAAGGCACCGCTCACGGATGGATTCAGTTCGTTCACCGTCAGCGCAGGCAAGGCCTTCACGCTGGTGCAACGCGAAGTGGACGGAGCCAAGCGCGAAATCTGCGTGGCCTTGGACGCCAACACTGGCAAGGAAATCTGGGCCGTGCCTTTCGGCCCGGTTAAGACCGGCGACGGCGGGCAATCCGGAGCGCCGGACAATGCCGGCGGCGACGGCCCGCGTTCCACACCGACCGTGAATGAGGGCCGGGTTTATGTCCTGTCCGCGAAACTACTTTTGTCGTGTCTCGACGCCAGTTCCGGCAAAGTGGTCTGGCAAAAGGATTTGCTCAAGGAACACGCTGGGCGAAACATTTCTTGGGATAACGCCGCCTCGCCGGTGATTGATGGCAATCTCGTTTTCGTCGCGGGCGGCGGCCCGGGCCAATCGTTGCTCGGCATCAACAAAAAGGACGGCACGGTCGTCTGGAAGGCCGAAGACGAAAAGATGACGCATTCCACGCCCGTGGTCGCGAACATCCTCGGCACACGCCAGGTGATTTTCTTCACGCAAAGCGGCTTGGTTTCGGTGTCGCCGCAGAACGGCGCGGTGCTCTGGCGTCATCCGTTTCCGTACAAAGTTTCCACTGCCATGACACCGATTGTCTCCGGCGACATGGTCTATTGTTCCGCCGGCTACGGAGTCGGCGCGGGCGCATGCAAAATCACGAAGACAGGCAGCAACTTTACTGCGACGGAACTTTGGCGGAAGGCAAACGAACTTCCGAACCATTGGAGTACGCCGGTGATGAAGGATGGTTACCTCTATGGCATGTTTCAATTCAAGGATTACGGCAAAGGCCCGCTCAAATGCGTCGAACTGGCCACGGGCAAGGAAATCTGGTCGCAGCCCGGCTTCGGCCCCGGTGGAACTATTTTGGTGGACGGCCATGTGCTGGTGCTTGGCGACGCTGGCCAATTGGTGTTGGTGGAAGCTACGCCGAAAGCCTACACCGAAGTCGCCCGCACCAAGGTGCTCGACGGCAAGTGCTGGTCCACGCCAGTCATCAGCAACGGCCGCATCTACGCCCGCAGCACCAAGGAAGGCGTTTGCCTGGATGTCTCCGGCAAATCAGCGCAACGGTAAATTCCTCCATTGTTTTTGCCACGGATCGAACACGGACTGAATACGGATGTTAGAAACGAAACGGAATCCGTGTTTAATCCGTGTTCAACCAGTGGCTAATTAATCTTCACCCGTTACAAACTGGTTACGCATTGCCAGCTTTACACTGAAGAACCTCGTCTTTATCCTGCCCGGCAAACAATCGGATATGGCCAAACAAATCGCTGAAATGCTCATCGAGTCGGTCAAAATGGAATTGCCCGACACCAAGACCCTGCTTTTGAAATGGCCCGACGGCTACAACGTGGATTTCAAGACCGGCCAGTTCATCACCCTTTATTGGCCAGATACGCCGAATTACAAACGCGCCTATTCGCTGTCCTCCTGCGCACTGGATCGCGGTTTCTTCGAAGTCACCGTGAAGCGGGACGGCAAAATGGGCACGCGCATCGTCGATTGGGCCAAGGCCGGCGACAAGCTTTGGGTCATACCTCCCGTGGGCAAATTCTTGCCGGTGTATGAGCCGAACAAGCATTTGATCTGCATCGCGGGCGGTTCCGGTGTAACACCTTTCCGCGCCTTTGTCCGTGAGGCCACTCGACGTAAATTGGAAACGAAAATCACCGTGCTCTACAGCGTCCGCACGACCAATGATATTATTTTCGACGAGGAATTCCGCACCTTGGAACAGCAGAATCCGAACTTCAGTTTTTATGTGACCTGCACCCGTCTGCACCCGGACGACGCGTGGACCGGACGGCGCGGGCGCATCAACCCCGAATGGATCAAGGAACAGGTCCGCGATCTGCCCAACACAATCTTCTACGCCTGCGGCCCGAACGAACTGGTCGAAGCGACCGAGGAACTCGTGTTGCATGGCCTGAACGTGCCCAAGGAACAGATGAAGACGGAGAAATGGGGATGATCGGGGCAAGGCAGAAGGAAGAACGTAGGATGGAGAAACAAGTCAGTGAGAATTTCACAAGTCTTCTAATTCTTCATTCATGTTAAAACGCACTCCCCTCTTCGCCGCGCACCAGCGCGCCGGCGGCAAGCTCATCGAATTCGGCGGCTGGGAAATGCCCGTGCAGTATTCGAGCATCATGGACGAGCACCTCTGTGTGCGTCGCGCCGCTGGAATTTTTGACATCTCGCACATGGGCGAGATTCTCATTTATGGCGAGTGCGCTTCTGTATTCTTAAACAGAATCCTGACGAATGATCTGAACAAGCTTTTCGTCGGGGAAGCGCAGTATAGTCTGATGTGCAATGAAAATGGCGGTGTGGTGGATGATCTCTACGTCTATCGACTCGGGCTCACGTCCTATCTTCTGATTGTAAACGCTTCACGGATCGAGAGTGACTGGGACTGGCTTCGAGCGCATTCGGAGAGCTGGCATGATCAAGCGAAGCTGAATTTGGAAAACATTTCGGATCGGAAAGGAGCCGTTGCAGTCCAAGGGCCAAAAGTAAAAGAGTTCGTCGACCAGTTTGTCGGGGGAGTAGCGGCTGAAGCTATGCCTATTTCTATCGGAACCCGTACCCGCGGTTTACGGCCGGTAGCCGAATCTTGGCGCGGAGGAGTTCCAATCGTAAAGCTAAGTGAGTTGAAGAAAAATGAGTACGCATCTTTCGCTTTTGGTATGGGGATTATTAATATCGCGCGAACGGGCTACACCGGTGAGGACGGCTTCGAAATCATCGCTCCGGATCCGATAATTGAAGCTGTTTGGAACAGAATTCTCGAAATTGGCCAGCCGTTTGGCCTTCAACCCTGCGGCCTCGGCGCGCGAGACACGTTACGCACCGAAGTTTGCTATCCCCTCTACGGCCACGAACTGGACGAAAACACGACGCCCATCGAAGCGGGTCTTGGGTTCTTTGTCTCGCTTGAAAAAGGTGATTTCATCGGCCGCTCGGTGCTCGCCGAGCAAAAAGGAAAAGGCACCGTGAAGAAATGTGTCGCCTTCAAGATGACTGATAAATCCGCTCCGCCACGGCCGCATTACCCAATCTGGGCGGGCGGCGAAAGAGTTGGCGAGGTGGTCAGCGGCACGCAGAGTCCGTCGCTCGGAATCGGCATCGGGATGGGCTATGTGCCAACGGCTTTCTCCCAGGCCGGGACGCTGATTGAAATTGAAATTCGCGGCAAGCGCGCCCCGGCCGTGATCGTGAAGAAACCGATTTACCGAAAACCTGTTTGACCGCCAGCCCACTCTCTGACTCAATTTTCGCATGTCGAATGTTCCAGCCGATTTGAAATACGCGAAATCCCACGAGTGGGTGCGCGTCGCGGGTGACGTGGCCACGGTGGGGATCACCGACCACGCCCAACATGAATTGACCGATGTGGTGTTCGTCGAGCTGCCCGCCGTGGGGCGCAAAGTGAAGGCCGGGGAAACCTGCGCGGTCGTCGAGTCGGTGAAGACCGCCAGCGACATCTACTCCCCAGTAAGTGGTGAAATCCTGGAAGTGAATAAGGCCGTGGTGGAAAATCCGGCGCTGGTAAACAGCGATCCCTTTGGCGGTGGTTGGTTCTACCGGATCAAACTTGCGCAGCCGGTCGAACTGGGGAATTTGCTGACGCCAGGCGAGTACGCCGCGCAAATCGGGGGGTAACCTGGCGTCAAACGGCGCAGTCATTCGCCATCTGCTTACGCTGGAGTTTCGCAAAAACAGGGATCAAACGGGTAGTCCCCTCCCAATGAATGAACGGCGGCAACAGCGGCAATATTTGCGAGCGTTGTGACGCACTCACATGGAGCATACCGAGAATTTCCGGCTTAAAACTGTTCCATTCAAACCCTGCTATTTTTAAGTTCATACCTGCTCTTTGCAGCGTCCGTGCCGGGCGTGGTTTTTCAAATTTGAGGCGCAATTCCCCACCGAAGATGGGTGGGGCCATCGGATTGCCGTAAAAAATCCATTGACATTTATCAGGGTGTAATCAATCTATCCGTATCCGTTGATTTGACGGACTCATAACGAGTGGTCGAGGGACTGGCCCGCTGACACCACGGCAACCGATTGGATTTAGTTCCAGTGACAGGTGCCAATTCCAGCTCAAGCACCATTGGCTTGGGAAAAAATGAGACGAGCACAACCGTTTTGTCGCCCCGTCTCCGCGTGAGCCGGGGCTTTTTGTTTGCCCTGATGCAACTGTAGCGGCGGTCTATGACCGCCGAGCGAATGGAAAAACTGCGGCAGTTACAGACAGCCGCCACAGAAAAATATTTATGAGTGAACAGCAAGGGTTCATGAAAGCGCTCAAGTGCCGCGAATGTGGCCGCGAGTATCCGCTCACCGCCACGCACGTCTGCGAGTTCGACTTCGGCCCGCTCGAAGTCGCCTATGACTACGCGCGCATCAAGAAGTCGCTCACCCGCGAAGCCACCTTGTCGCGCCCCAAATCCATGTGGCGTTACCGCGAATTGCTGCCCGTCGCGAACGAACCCACCGTCGGCCTGCAAGCCGGCTTCACGCCGCTCGTCAAAGCCGACCGCCTCGCGAAGCAGCTCGGCATCCGCGAACTCTGGATCAAGAATGACGCGGTGAATTACCCGACGCTCTCCTTCAAAGACCGCGTCGTCAGCGTCGCCTTGAGCCGCGCAAAGGAGCTTGGTTTCAACACCGTCGCCTGCGCGTCCACCGGCAACCTCGCCAACTCCGTCGCCGCCAATGCTGCCAGCGCCGGCCTGAAATCCTACGTCTTCATCCCGTCGGATCTCGAGCAGGGCAAGATCATCAACTCCCTCGTCTATGGCGCGAACGTCATCGCCATCAAAGGCCATTACGACGAAGTGAACCGCCTCTGCGCCGAGATCGCCGGCAAATTTGGCTGGGCGTTCGTCAACGTCAACATGCGCCCCTACTACGCCGAAGGCTCGAAGAGCATGGCGTATGAAATCATGGAACAACTCGGCTGGCGCATCCCGCAGCACACCATCGTGCCAATGGCGTCCGGCTCGTTGCTCACGAAAATCCAGAAGGGCTACCAGGAATTTGCGAAGCTCGGCCTCGTCACGGAATCCAAATATTCCATCCACGGCGCACAAGCCACCGGCTGCTCGCCCATCTCCGTCGCGCAAAAAGCCGGGCTGGATTTCTTCAAGCCCGTCAAGCCCGACACCATCGCCAAATCGCTCGCCATCGGCACGCCCGCCGACGGCTTCTACGCCCTCAAGGTGATGAAAGAAACCGGCGCCCACGCCGACGACGTGACCGACGACGAGATCCGCGACGCCATCAAACTGCTCGCCGAGACCGAAGGCATCTTTGCCGAAACCGCCGGTGGCGTGACCGTGGGCGTGGCAAAGAAGCTCATTGCCAGCGGCAAGATTCCGGCCGACTCATCCGCCGTCATCTGCGTCACCGGCAACGGCCTCAAGACCCTCGACGCCGTGACCGGCCACGTCGGCAAGCCGCGCGAAATCAAGCCCAGCCTGCGCGAGTTTGAAGCCATGCTGGCGAATGAAGAAAAGGTGAATGCGTAAAATCGCCATGCGAATTTACATTGAAAGCACGATTCCGAGCTACGTCGCAGCACGACCCGCCCGCGACTTGCTTCAGGCCGCACGGCAGCAGATGACAAAAGACTGGTGGGAATTGAAACGCCACAATCACGAGCTTTTCACCGGCCAGCTTGTGTTGGATGAGATTGCCTTTGGCGAACCAGAAATGGCCCGGCAGCGTCTTGAACTCGTCGCTGACCTTACGTTGCTTCAATCCACCGAAGAAGTTCGCGAGTTGACGCGGAGCATCATGGATTCACGGCTGCTGCCCGCGAAAGCCGAAGGCGATGCGGCGCACATTGCACTGGCAACCTTTCACGAAATGGATATCTTGTTGACATGGAATTGTCGCCACATCGCCAATGCGTTCATCCTCGGACGGCTGCGCCGCTTGATGGAGGCTGCGGGCTATTCTATTCCGACCATTTGCACGCCTGAAGAACTGCTTCAACAAACTTATGAACAAGACGATTGGGACAAGTGAAATCGAGGCGGAAAAAGACCTGGTGCTGCGGGAAGTATGGCGCGCCAAGGATGCGCTGTCCGCCGCGCGCGGGCATAGCGTGGACAAGCTGTTTGATGGTTTGCGCGAACGGGAAAAACATTCCAGCCATCGCGTGGTCAACCTTTCTCGCAAAAAAACCGGCGAATAGCCGCGCGAAATCAAGCCCAGCCTGCGCGAGTTTGAAGCGATGCTGGCGAATGAGGAAAAGGTGAACGCGTAAATCTCCGCTGCTAAAAACCATGGCCACCGAACGCTATCAAGTCAAATACGCAGAGTCTGCGCTGGACGATTTGCGTTCGCTTCCGAAACGGGAAGTGGAGCAAATCCTCCGCAAAGTCCAGCGGCTCGAGCTCGGTTTGTACGGCAACATCAAGCGGCTGCAAAACGCCGACTATGGTTTTCGATTGCGAATGGGCGACTATCGGGTTCTATTTGACGTAGTCGGAGACACAATTTTGGTTCAAAAAGTCGGCAATCGAAAAGATGTTTATGAGTAACGCCATCGCAGAAAAAGCCGCCGCCAAGAAACAACAGAAGAACGTCATCAACCAAATCTCCTCGTTGCGAGAGCAGATGGAAGATTTGAGTGATTACCTTGATCTGCTGGAAGCCCGCGCCCGCAACAAAGGCAAACGCACCTTTTCAACCGACGAAGTGCGCAAACAACTTGGCCTTACTTGAACCCGCCCCACGTCGTGACCGGCAGGCTGCGCGAAATCAAGCCCAGCCTGCGCGAGGTTGAAGCGATGCTGGCGAATGAAGAGAATGTAAACGTGTAAAATACAAATACGACAGGAGTATTTATGCAATTCACACTTGAAATCGGAGACAAAGAAAAGTCGCGGATTAAATTTTCGCGAAGTTGGTTTACAGGCGCAATGCGGACTCTTGTAGATGGGCAAAAAGTTGCCCAGCAAAGTTCACTTTCACCATTCACGCATTTTAGTTTCAAACGAAAACGGCGTTACGAGTTTGTTGTTGGGAAAACCGAGACACATAAAGTTGTTCTTGAGAAAGAGCGTCCATTACTGTTCGCCGGTTTTCGCGAGCATGTGTATCGCGTGTTTGTTGATGGCCAGTTGGTTCATGAGCAGAGCGGCTATTAAGTCGCACAGAAAAATTGGAATTAAATTTATGCCACAAAAAGTCCGCATCCCCACCCCGCTCCGCAAGTTGACCAACAACGAGGAGCTGGTCGAAACCAACGCCGCCACCATCGGCGACGCCATCAAGGAATTGCAGGCGCGCTTCCCCGGCATCGCCGAACGCCTCGTGGACGAAAAAGGCGAAGTCCGCCGTTTCGTGAACGTCTATGTGAACGAGGAAGACATCCGCTTCCTGCAAAACCAGCAGACGCCGCTCAAGGATGGCGATGAAGTCAGCATCATCCCGGCGATTGCGGGTGGCTAGTCGTTTCAAATTCCTAGTTTCACATTTGAAATTTCCATGCCCCGCTCCTCAACTAAACCGCCGTCGGCCAAGGCTTCCAAGCCTGTCACCGATGGCAGCCCGCAGCAAACCCGGTTGTGGTTGATGTATCCGCCGAAACTGATCACCACGCCGTTGATCTGGGAACTGGGCCACAAATTCAAAATCGTCACCAATGTCCGCCAGGCGAGTGTGACGGATGAAATTGGCATCGTGTGTCTGGAACTGGACGGTGAGCGCGCCGTCATCAAGAAGGCCATCCGGTGGCTGGAAAGCCGCGGCATCAGCGTCGAACCGGTGGAAATCAACGTCATCGAAAGCTAGGGCGCGCCGCAGTTCGCCGTCGTTCTGCTCCGGCCTTGGCTTCGTTTTCAGGTGTGGCCCCAATGAGTCCATGCCCACGCTAAGACTCCTCCCACGTCTCGCCTGCCTGTTGTTTTATTCGCTGGCCATCGCCGCGAGCGTGGCCGCGCCATAGAAGAATGTCGTGATCGTCGTCGTGGATGATTTAGGGCGTGACCTCGGTTATTACGGCAACAAATCCGTCAAGACGCCCAACCTTGATGCGCTCGCCGCCGCCGGAACGCGCTTTTTGACAAGTCCACAGCGGAATGGAAGCCGAACGCGCTGTGGAGCCGAACGCTCACCGTGACGGGTAAAGCTGGTAGAGCAGGAGATAAATCACCACGCCGGTGACGGAGACATACATCCAGAGCGGCCAGGTCCAGCGGGCGATCTTCTTGTGCAGTTCAAACCGCTCCTTGAGGGCGCGGTGAAACGTCAGCAAAATCAGCGGCACGATCGCCACGGCCAGAACCGTGTGCGTGAGCAGAATCGTGAAATAAACCGGGCGAATCCACCCCTGCCCTTTGAACTCCGTCCGGCCCGCCGAATAGTGATAGACCAGGTAGCTGGTCAGGAAAATCGCGGAGACGATGAAGGCCGCGACCATGCAGTTGCGGTGCGCGATTTTGTGGCCGCGTTTGATGAAAAAGTAACCGGCGGCAAGCAGCATGGCACTGGTGGAATTCAAACATGCGTTGACGGCGGGAAGATCGGCGAGCGTCATAATCATTTCTCCCGAAGCAGGAGGTCAATGGCCTTCAGGATGCGCGGCTGGAAGTCCGGCTCCAGACTTTCAAACGCGCCACGCAACCGCCCCTGCTGATCCACGAGGACAAAGATGGTGCTATGAATAAACAAATCGTCACTGGCTTTCCGCTCCTCCGGTTTTGTTGGATTGGCAGTGAGTTTCAGGCTGTCGGTGGCCATACCTGCGATCTGGAGTTTTGTGCCGGTCAGGAAATGCCAGCGGCCGGACTGCGCGCGAAAACCTTCGGCGTATTGTTTCAAGACGGCGGGCGTATCGAACTCCGGGTCGGTAGTGAGGCTGACGAACTGGACTGGCTGGTTCGGCGGCAAGGCGGTTTGGAGATCGCTCATGCGCTGGGTCATCGTCGCGCAGGGGCCGGGACAGCGGGTGAAAATGATGTCGGCCACGCAAACCTTCCCGAGCAAATTCGCGAGCGAAATGGTCTGACCAAGTTGATTGGTGAGTGAAAAATCGGCAAGACTGCCAATGACGGGAAGTGCGGGGCCGTCCGTTTCCACCGGCTGCATTTTCGAACGGATAAAAGTGCCGCCGATGACCAGCACGATTAGGAGCAGGAACCCCCACACGAGCCATTGAACCGAACGGGACGAAGCCTTCATGGAATTTGAATCCCGCGCCTCGTCGCATCGCCGACGTTCCACCGACTCAGCACGCCGGGCTTATTCAAAGCTGGTGGCCTTGGAGCCGGCGCTTTCGAGCCATTTGTTGTAGGCGGCCTCGTCGTCCACATACAGGCGGCCAGCGGCCATGGCGGAGTGGCCGTTGCCGCAAAGCTGGGCGCAATTGATCTGATAAATGCCCGGCTTCGTCGGGGTGAAGTGCAACGGAATCATCATGCCGGGAATGGCGTCCTGCGTGATACGCAACGAAAGGATTTTCAGAGAGTGAATGACATCCCGTGACGAGAGTTTGATGATGACCGGCTTGTTGATCGGGACGTGGATTTCGTTCAGCGTCTGGATGTCGTCCTTGGCGGCGGGATCGGACTTGTCCACGCCGAGCTTATTGTCCGGGGCGACGAATTTCTGATCCTGCCGACCAAACACGCCGTCCTTGCCGGCATAACGGGCGTTCCAGCCGAATTGCTCGGCGACGACCTGGATGACGGTCGCCTTCTTCTCGTCGGGGAATTGATCCACCGCCTTGGCCCAGAACGGTACGGCGAAACCGAGCAGCAGGATGCCTTCGACGAGCGCGACCGCCACTTCCACGTAGCTGGAAAGGTGGCTCTTGACGCCGACGTAATCGGCCTTGGGGTGGCGGCTCGCGCGAAAACGCCAGAGGGCATAGACGAAATAGGCCAGCCAGCCAGCGAACAGCACGAGCATCAGCCAGTGGACGTAGATGATCAGGTCGTCCACGTTCTGTCCGTGTTCGGAGGCCAGTACGGGCAGGCCTATGTATTTTTTCAAATTCAGGAATTCGCTCATGGGTCAGATCTTCTTGGTTGCAGCGGATAATTCGCCGGACGCGGTGGCCGAGAACATCGCCGCGCGTTTGGCCAGATAAATAAAGAACGTGGCGATGGTGCCCAGCACGCCGACCACCACGACGAGCAGACTGAAGATGCCCCAGTTCATGCCCACCGCGAGCTTGGAGTCCGACGCACCGAAACAGGCGGCGCAAGCCCACACGGGCGAGGGCAGCAAACAAACACCCAGGACGAGCCAAGTCAGCAACAGCCGGATTTTTCCACCGCGGTTCATAGGTAGCTGATGTGTTTCAACTTTTTCAAAAAATAAACGCCATAGATGCCGAGCGCCACCGCTGCGGCCACGGAACCCAGGCCGGCGAACAAATCGCCCCGCGTGCCACCAACCGAGAAATAATTGTTCAAGGCCCAGCCACCAATCCCCAGTGTGAGCAGGATCGAGGCGCTGATGAAAACAATATGGAACGCTTTCAGCGACATGGTGGAATCAATGGCCCAGCTTCGGAAAATCCTGCATTGCCCAGATCGTCAACCCCATCAGACCGACCAGAAAGAATCCGGTGGAAGCCAGGACGCAATAAATCATTTTCTTCTCGGAAATCAAGTGCATGAAATATCCGGCGACCAAGAAGGCTTTCACGCTGGCGATGAAAAGGGCGACGCCGATGGTGATCGGCACGCTGGGGATATGAACATAATACATCCCCACCGTGATTACCGTTCCGACCAGCAGGGCGAGGAAAACGAGAACATATTTCCGGACCGATTTTTGGATGTCGTGGGCGCTATGATCACTCATATTTTTAGAGGAGATAAAGGATGGGGAAGAGGAAAATCCAGACCAGATCGACAAAATGCCAGAACAGGCCGGAGACTTCGATGCGGTTGGTGAAGCGTTCCGGGTCGGTCTTCCACATTTTTGAGCCAGGCCCCCAGAGATAGCCGATGACAATCGCCCCGCCGATGACGTGGAGCGCATGGAGTCCGGTCAACGTGAAGTAAATTGCAAAAAAAGTGCTGTGCTGCGGGACGAATGCGGAAAGCCGCTTGATCTCAGCAACGGGTACCTTGATCGCCTCCGCGTGCCCGCCTTCATGCCCCTTGGCTTCGTCATGCGCTTTAACCGGCTCAGAGTAATGATGCACGTCGGGGTGGAAGGACACCGATTCGAGCTTTTTGGTTTTCAGCGTTTGAGTGTTCCAAAACCACGGCGTGCTGCCGTTGTCGTCAATGTGACCCGTCATGCGCGTGCCGTCGGTTTTCCAGATTTCGTAATGGGTGAACTTGTCCTTGTATTCGAACGACTTGATGCCCACGAAACCACACGCGCAGAGCAGCGTGATGAACTGGTAACGCTTGAAGTTTGCAAGGTTCCCCATCTTCAGCGAAGCCCACGCCATGACAACCGTGATACTGGAGGTGATGAGCACCGCCGTGTTGAACGTGCCGATGGGGATGTTCAGCAAGCCGTGGGGCCAGTTGGCCGCCTCCGCGCCGATGCGCAGCATGATGTAGGAGGAAAACAGCGCGCCAAAGAGCATGACTTCCGAGGCCAGAAAAAGCCAGATGCCGACCTTGGCGTTGAACAGCCCCGTGTCTTCGCGGGGTTTTACTGTGTAGGGTATGTCCATGAAGGGAGTAGTTAAAGCAGTGTAAAAAGTTTTGATTACGCCTGGTTTTGCGGAGTGAAATCAGTCTTCGCTCCGGGCACGCTGTATTCGTAAGGCCCGTGATGCACCGTCACCGGTTTTTCAAAATTGCCGTGCGGCGGCGGCGTGGGTGTCTGCCATTCGAGCGTGGTGGCCTCCCACGGATTGTCGGAAGTCACTTTCTTGCCGTTGCGCATGCTCATGAAAAAATTCACGATGAAAGGAATCTGCGCCAGTCCCAGCGACCAAGCCGCCATGGAGATCCAGGAGTTGAAGCCCATGATGGTGTCGCTCAAACCACCGATCGCTTCGGGCACCCTCGCTTGGGAGTAGTTGGCACCGCCGTCGGCCATGCGGCGCAACATGCCGGCCATGCCCTGGGCGAACATCGGCTGGAAGATGGCGTTCATGAAGATCAGCGAGAGCCAGAAATGAATCCGGCCCAGCGTCTCGTTCATCATCCGGCCCGTCGCCTTGGGATACCAATAATAGATGCCGGCGAAGAGCGCGAAGATCGTCCCCGGCGCGACCACGTAATGGAAGTGCGCGATCACGTAGTAAGTGTCGTGCAAATGAATGTCGCTGTAATTGAAGCCCAGCGGCAAACCGGTCAAACCGCCAATGCCGAACATCGGCAGAAAGGCCAGCGCGAAGAGCATCGGTGTGTTGAATCGAATGGAACCGCCCCAGAGCGAAATAAACAAACACGTCAGAATGATCACCGAGGGGATCGAAATGATCATCGTTGTCGTCTGGAAGAACGTGCTGATCTTTGTGCCCATGCCGGTCAGATACATGTGATGCGCCCAGACGATGAACGAGAGGAACCCGATGGCCATGACCGAATAGACGAGCGACTTGTAACCCCAGATCGGCTTACGCGTGTTGTTGGCGATGATTTCACACACAATTCCCATTGCCGGCAAAATCAGCACATACACTTCCGGGTGGCCGAGGAACCAAAACAAATGCTGCCACAGCAACGGACTGCCGCCACCGCTCAGATTTTCCGCGCCAGCAATCGCGAGCCCGGTGGGAAGGAAGAAACTGGTGTGCGCCACTTTGTCCATCAACTGCATAATGCCGGCGGCTTCCAACGGCGGAAAGGCGAGCAACAACAGAAAGGCGGTAACGAATTGCGTCCAGACAAACCACGGCAGGCGCATCCACGTCATGCCCGGCGCACGCAATTGGATGATGGTGGCGATGAAGTTCACCGCACCCAGCAGCGAGGACGTGATCAAGAAAATCATGCCGATCAGCCAGAAGGTTTGCCCATCGGTCGGAATGACGGTGGCGAGCGGTGAATACGAGGTCCAGCCCCCTTGCGCCGCGCCGCCAGGAATGAAAAAACTGACCACCATGATGACACCACCAACGGCGTACGACTGATAGCTTACCATGTTGATGCGGGGGAAAGCCATGTCGGGCGCGCCAATCATCAGCGGCACCACGTAGTTGCCAAAGGCGGCGAACGCCAGCGGCACAATGGCAAGAAAGACCATAATCGTGCCGTGCATAGCCCCAAAGGCATTGTATAAATCCGGCGATATGACTCCGCCTGCGGCCGGGCTGTCACCGGTCAACGGGTTGCGCAGCATGCCGTCCAGCAAATGCCCAAAGATGGGAACCGCCTTGCCCGGATAGGCGATCTGCCAGCGCATCATCATCATCAGGCAGAAGCCGAACATCAAGAAGCACAGTGCGGTCACGCCGTACTGGATGCCGATAATCTTGTGGTCCGTGGAGAAGATGTATTTCTGCCAGAAACTCTGCTCGTGGTGGTCGTGGCCGTGCGCTTCCGCGTGATGGGTAGCTTGCGTTGTTGGCTGCATGTGTACTTCGAGTTGTGCTCTGACCGCGCCGGCTTTTCCGCCGAAGGGCATTAGTTAGCGGTTCTGGATTGCGCGTGTCAACTGCGGATTAAATTTTGTAGTTTGATTCACTCAGTGCTTAATTTTATCTAACACCAGCAGCCCCAGCAGCAGCGGCAGATAGATGATCGAAAGGAAGAATAGCTGCCGCGCCCGCGCCACGGTCAGCTGCCGCGCGAACTGGATCGCGCACCAAAGATAGAGTAGCCCCAGCGTCAACGCGCCCACGAAGTAAACCACGCCGGCCAGGTGAAATAAAAACGGGCATAAACTCACCGGCAGCAAACCCAGCGTGTGGCTCACTGCTTGACGTCCGGTGCGCTGGCCGTCCGGATCAACCGACGGCAGCATGACGTATCCAGCCTTGGAGTATTCCTCGCGATACATCCACGCGATGGCCAAAAAGTGTGGAAGTTGCCAGAAAAACAAAATGGCGAACAGCGACCAACCTTCCACGGTGACTTCGTTGCGCGCCGCCGTCCAGCCCATCAACGGCGGCAATGCGCCGGGAATCGCGCCGATGACGGTGTTGAGCGTGGTAATCCGCTTCAACGGAGTATAAATGAACAAGTAACTGCCGAGCGTGAGCGCGCCGAGCAAACTGGTGAGCGGATTTACCGCCAGTGCCAGTTGGATCAAGCCGAGGCCGGACATCAGGCCGCCAAGAATGAGAACAGTGTCCGGCTGCAAACGGCCCGAAGGCAACGGACGGCTTTCCGTGCGCCGCATTTTTGCATCGTGCTCGCGTTCGAGCAATTGATTCAACGCCGCCGCGCCGCACGCCACCAAGCCGGTGCCCATCAGCGTGTGAAACATCAGGCCGTAATTCATCGGGCCACGCCAACCGAGATAAAAACCAACCAACGTCGTAAGCAACACCAACAGGGTCAACCGCGCCTTCACCAATTCGGACAAAACCGTGATGCGACTTTTGTCCACGGCGGCGGTTTCGTTGAAAGGTTGGGCGGTGGCTTTCATCGCGGCATCAAACGGTACTGACCGACCTTTCAGCGGACAGTGAAGTTTTAAGTTCGCGCAATGAATCGACCTGCGTTGGCGCCCTGACTGCAAGGTTTGCCAGCCGGAACGTCACCAGCGCCACCGAGGTTCCGGTCATCAGGCTCAACGCGCCGACCACTACATGCATCGTCGCCACGTCGGCGGCCTTGTTGCTCCATACCGTCGCCGCGCCTAAAATGGCCTGTGAAAAAATCAATCCAAGCCACGCCAATGAAAGTTTGGACAGGAGCGCTTTGAAACCCAATTGGCGACAAACGGTCCAAGTCACGGCTGTGACGGCGATGACAATCAACAGCGCCAGGATCCGGTGCGTCATGTGCAGGTGAATTTGCGCGGCGGTGATGGGTTTGAAATCGCGGACATCCAGCCGCGCCCGGTTGATCGCCTGAAGCGAAGCCACATCTGTCGGCGGCCAGACATTCCCATAAGCCAGCGGAAAATCCGGCACGGCCAGACCGGCATGTTGATGGCGCATCGTCGCGCCCAAGACGAGTTGGAGCAATATCGCGACGGTGATAACCGTGATATACCTGCGCAGGCTTGATGGAATCCCCGCTTCGGCAGAGGCTGCGCTGCTTTCCCGCCACCAACGCGAGGTGAACAACGCAATGGCGGAGATCAGAACGAAGAACAGTTGCGCCAACGTCGCGTGGAAAATGCCGAGTTCATCCTTGATGAGCGTCACCCGCAAGCCGCCTAAAACTCCCTGCAACACCACCCCGAAAAAGGCGATGACCCCCAGCCAGCGCAACCATCGGCGCGATTCTTTCAACCAAAGCCAGACCGCCAGAATCGTCGTCAAAAGCCCCACCCCGGAAGCCAACAACCGGTGGCTGTGCTCGTACAATATCCCTCCCACCCATTTCGAGACGGGAAATAGAAACATGTTATAGCCGTAGGTCGTCGGCCAATCCGGCACCGCCATGCCCACCCCTTTGCTCGTCACCACACCGCCGACGCCAATCAAGGCCAGCGTGGCCAGGGCGGTCAGCCAAGCGAAACGATGCAACCAAGGATTATCCACCGACCGGGACATGTTGTATGAGCGAAAACTGCGGCACCATTAAATAAACCAACCGCTGCGACCGAAACCGTGCGCAGCGGTTGTCGAACTCCGAAAGAGATTATTTCGCCTCGATGGTGAAATCAAGCACTACGCCGTCGCTCTTGACTTCGATTTCCTTCGTGATGCCGGCGGGAGCGCCTTTGCGGTGGGTGGCTTCGACGGTGTACTTGCCCGCCGGCACGTTGGCGATTTTGTAGGTGCCATCCTTGGCACTGACTGAGAAATACGGATGATCCACGACGCTGATGTAAGCGAACATCCACGGGTGAACGTCGCACTTGAACTTCAGCATGGTTTCGGCAGTGTCAAAGCTGAAGGTCAAATCCACGCCCGGCAGTTGTGCTTTGTTTTGTTCCTTGTTGGTGGTGCCGGGTGCGGGCATCGGGTGGACGTTGTGAAGAAACGTGTCGGAATTTTTCACCGTAATCTTCTGGCCCGTCTGGACAGCGGAAACATAAGGGGCGTACTCGCAGCCCTTCTGGTCGATCACCGCCGCCGTCGTGCTCGCGCCAGAAGATTTGCCGTTCAATCCCTTGATGGAGATGAACACGTCGGCCAATTCACCACTGGCACTCGCAACGTAAAACTTGGTTTTCGGCTTGGTAGTGTGCAGCTTGCCGCAATTGGGATCCAGCGGCAGTTCCTTTTCGGGCGACGGAGTTCCTTTGAGGGTGATTTTACCGGTGATGTCCGCCGCCGAAGCGGCTTGAGCCGCGACCACGACTGCGGCCGTGAGAATCCATGAGTTCATTTTCATAAGTTGTCTGTGCTTTCAGTTACCAAAAAGTTGGCGGAAACTATCACAACCGACCCGTGCGGCAAGCAATTTGTGAATCATTTCACAAGGCCATTACACAGCGGTTTGACGGAGGCTGGCGGCGCTTATTCAGCGCACAGAATCCAGCCGTTTCATCACCGCCGCCATTTTCAAAGCCGTCTGGGCCGCTTCGACTCCGCGATTGAATTTCCCACCCAAACAGCGCGCACGGGCTTGCGCCTCGTTTTCCAGCAGCAGGACTTCGTGGATGACCGGGATTTCGTGTTCTACTTGGATGTGCGACAGCGCGGCGGTGACCGCCTCGCCGATGTGCTGGGCGTGCGTCGTTTCGCCGCGCAAGATGACGCCCAGGCAGAGAATCGCGGATAAACGGGGTGTGCTTACCCGCGCCAGCCGGGCCACGACCACAGGAATTTCAAACGCGCCCGGCACCCGCGCCACTTGAACGGATTCCGCGCCCGCCCGCAGCAGTTCGGCTTTGGCCGCACGCAACATCGCATCGACGTAACGCCCGTTGTATTCCGAGGCGACGATGGCGAAGCGTCCGCCGGCGGATTTTATTTTTTCCGCCTTAATCGATTTTAACATAGAAAAACAGGTAAGGTCGTTGGCGGTCGCACAAACCAAACATTAGATCATATGCCCGAGTTTCTCCCGTTTGGTCTTGAGGTATTTTGCGTTGTGCGGATTTGGCTTCACCTGAATGGGAAGCTGTTCGACAATCTCCAAGCCGTAGCCTTCCAAGCCCACCACCTTCTTCGGGTTGTTGGTCAGCAGCCGGATGGTTTTCAAGCCCAAGTCCACGAGGATTTGAGCGCCGAGGCCGTATTCGCGCAGGTCCATGGGAAAGCCGAGTTTCTGGTTGGCCTCCACGGTGTCGTAACCTCGCTCCTGCAATTTATACGCTTGGATTTTCGGCCCCAAGCCAATCCCCCGCCCTTCCTGTCGCATGTACAACACCACTCCCTGCCCTGCCTCATTGACCCGCCGCAGGGCCTGGTGCAATTGCGAGCCGCAGTCGCAACGGCGTGAACCAAACACGTCGCCGGTCAAGCACTCACTGTGGACGCGCACCAGCACACCCTTTTTGCCCGCCACGTCGCCTTTCACCAGCGCCAGATGGTTCTGGCCATCAAGGTTCGAGCGGTAGAGATGCAAATTAAAGTCTCCGTATTCCGTCGGCATCTTCACCACCTCCACGCGTTCCACCAGCTTCTCCCGTGTCCGCCGGTGTTTGATGAGCGCTTCAATGGTGCAAATCCGCAGCCGGTGTTTGCGGGCGAACTTCACCAACTCCGGCAGTCGCGCCATCGAGCCGTCGTCATTCATGATTTCGCAAATGACACCGATGGGACGGCATCCAGCCAGTTTGACCAGATCCACCGCCGCCTCGGTGTGTCCGGCGCGCTGCAATACCCCACCCGCCTTGGCTCGCAGCGGAAATACATGCCCCGGTTGCACCAGGTCATTCGCCACGGCGGTCGGATCGGCCATGACGCGAATGGTCTGGGCGCGGTCGGCGGCGCTGATCCCGGTGGTGATCCCGCGCGCCGCATCGACGCTCACCTGAAAATCCGTCTTAAAGGTATCGCGGTTTTGCACCACCATTTGCTCGACCCCCAACTGTTTCAACCGCTCGGAAGTCGTCGGCACGCAAATCAAGCCACGGCCATGCTTGGCCATAAAATTCACGGCTTCAGCCGTGACCCGTTCGGCGGCCATGATCAAGTCGCCTTCGTTCTCCCGGTCGGCGTCATCGACCACAATGACCAGTTTGCCTTTCCGCAAATCGGCCACGACGGACTCAATGGAATCAAACTGCTTTTTCATTCGCGCCCGACAAACTAAAGCGAGCCGCCGCCAACTGCCAGCAACAAAAATCCCCGCCGGTCAAAACCGGTCGGGGATCGTCTCGAAAATGTGTGCTGAACTTATTTGGCACTCGCCTGCTTCTTCGCCTTCTTTTTCCCCTTCTTGCCTTTCTTTCCCTTCTTTCCCTTTTTGGCGGATTTGTTGGATTTTGTCGATTTGGCTTGGACGGCGGAGTCTGACTTGGCCGAGGCCGCTTCGACTTGGGGAGTCACCGTCATGAACGCGAACGCCGAAAGCGTCAGGATTAAGAACAGTTTTTTCATAGATTGAACGAATAACAGTAAACGGATTTGTTTGTGAACCCTACACGTTGCAGAGTCTGATCTTCAAGACTTGATTCCGATCAATTTGGTTACAACTATTCCCAACCGCGCGGTGAACTGCATGAAGGCATCGCCAAGTCGTGAACGCAATCAGGGACAACGGCGATTCGCAATGTACGATGAAAGATTGAAAAGCATCGTTCACGAAATAAGCGTCTTCACCTTCGCCAGCGCCTCTTCCAATTTGCCGACGTCTTTGCCGCCGCCGCGCGCGTTGTCCGGCTTGCCGCCGCCTTTGCCGCCGACAATCGGGGCGATGGTTTGGATAATTTTTCCGGCCTGAACTTTCGCAGTGAAGTCCGGCGAAACATTTGCGATGAGCGTCACGCTGTCGTTCGCCACGCCGCCGACGACAATCACGCCTTTGAACCGGCGCTTCACCTCGTCCACGATGACTTGCAGGTAATCGCCGTCCGAGTCGGGGAAATATTGCGTGATAAGCGGGATGCCGTTCACGTCTTGCGCCCGCGTGAGCAACCACGCGGCAGTTTGCGCGGCGTTGCGCTGGATTGCGGATTTGAGTTTCTTTTCCAATTCCTTCTGTTGCTCAAGCAGCGATTCGATTTTCTTTTCCAACTCACCGACGGGTGAATTGATTTTGCCAGCAATGTTTTTGATGAGGTGCAACTGTTGATTCGCCAAGTCGTAGGCGCTCAAACCGGCCACGGCCTCGATACGACGAACGCCAGCGGCCACGGCAGCTTCGCTGACGATGCGGAACAAACCAATCTCGCCGGTCGCGCGCGTGTGCGTGCCGCCGCAAAGTTCCATCGAGTAGCCGTCGAGCTTCCCTGTCCCGCCACCGATTTGGACAACGCGGACGGTGTCGCCGTATTTGTCGCCGAAGAATTGCATCACGTCCTTGCGGTTCTTCACGTCGGCGTGCGCGACTTCCGTCCACGAGACGCCGGCGTTTTCGAGGATGCGTTCGTTGACGAGCTTCTCGATGTCGGCGACCTGCGCGGGGGTGAGCGCGGCGCTGTTGAAGTCGAAGGTGAGCTTCTCGGGCGTGACGCTGGAACCCTTCTGCGAGGCCTCCTTGCTGGCCACTTCATGCAAGGCCCAGTGGAGCAGATGCGTGACGGTGTGGTGGCGCTGGATGGCGGCGCGGCGGGCGGAATCAAGCTGGATGGTGACGTGTGAACCAATGGCCGGGGCGTCACCGCCTTCGATGAAGTGCAGGACGGTGTTGCCGGACTTCTGGGTGTTGATGATGCGCCAGAGCAGGCCGGACCCGGAGAGTTCG
>JBKJSC010000086.1:0-3270 GCA_046593035.1 Limisphaerales bacterium
AAGACGTGATCTGCCGTGTGCTGGTCGGAGGTGAGTTGCGTTCGCACAAGGGATTGAATCTTCCCGGTATCGCCCTCGGACTCAGCGCGTTCACCGAACACGATCACGACTGCCTCAAGGCGGCGCTGGTCTGTGGGGTGGATGCCGTCAGCCAATCGTTCGTCGAGGGGCCGGCGGATGTGGACGCGGTGAGGAAAGCAGCGAGCCGTCTGGGATATAAGCCCTTTATCATTGCCAAGATTGAGCGGGCGAGTGCGTTGAACCACATGGATGAAGTCTTGAAAGCCGCTGATGGGATCATGGTCGCGCGCGGAGACTTGGGGGTGGAAATTCCGATCGAAAAGATTGCGGTGGTGCAGAAGCAATTGACCAGCAAGGCGAATCTGCTGGGCAAACCCGTGATCACCGCCACGCAAATGCTGGAGTCCATGGTGGCCAATCCCCGGCCCACGCGGGCGGAGGTCACTGATGTCGCGAATGCGATCCTCGACGGTTCGGACTGCGTGATGCTTTCTGAAGAAACGGCGATGGGCAAGTTTCCGGTCGAAGCCGTGCGAATGCTTTCGCAGATCGCAGCCGCCACCGAGCCGTGTCGCGTTCACGGGCGGATGCACGAGGTCTTCGCCGACTACGACCGTGTTCACGAGGTTCCACTGGTGAAGCTCATGTCGCACAACGTGCAGCAGACCGTGGATTACCTGGCTCCGTCCGTTGTCATCGTGTCCACGGCCACGGGCCGCACGGCGCGGCTAATTTCCCGCTTCAAGCTGCCGGTGTGGATCGTGGCGGTCAGCCATGTGAAGGCGGTTTGCCAAGGTCTGCAATTCTCCTACGGGGTGCATCCGTGCTTCGAGGCAAAGCAACCTCTCGATTGGACCGCGTTCGCCCGTCGCTGGGTGCAAAGCCACGGGCTGACCGAGGGCTTGGTGGTCGTGACTGAAGGTCCGTCCACTGACCACCCAGGAGCCAATCACCGCATCGAAGTCATCGACTTGGGACGAAGCGGTCGTAGCAGGCGCAAACCGAGAAAGAAAGCGTGATATGGGAACTGACGTGACAGTGGCTGAATACTTGTTGATCCGGCTGAAGGAGCTTGGCGTCGATCACCTCTTCGGCGTGCCGGGGGATTTTGTCCTGGGCTTTTTGAATCAAGTGTTGAAGAGCGACATAAAGTATGTCGGCACCTGCAACGAACTCAACGCCGCCTACGCCGCGGACGGCTACGCGCGCATCAAAGGCGTCGGGGCTTTCGCGTCAACCTTCGGCGTTGGCGAGTTGAGCGCGATTAACGGCGTGGCCGGAGCTTTCGCCGAGCGAGTGCCGATCGTGGTGATTACTGGCTCGCCCGCCACGGCACTTTTCCAGAAGCAGCCGTTGTTGCATCACACTCTGGGCGATTACCAAATCCCCCGCAGGATGTATGAAAACATCACGGTCGCCTCGACTCAGCTCGCCGACGGCGATTCGGCTCCGGACGAGATCGACCGCGTTTTGTCAGCATGTTTGTCCCACCAGAAACCGGTTTACATCAGCCTGCCAGCGGACGTCGTGATGATGAAGTGCCGGCGACCGGCTCCGTTTCACTTCCCAACGCCGATCCCCAGCAATCCGGCTGCGCTTCAGGAGGCAGTGCAGGAAGCGATGGTCATGGTGGAGAAGGCGCGAAAACCGGTCGTCATCGGTGGCGTGGAGTTGATTCGCTTCAAGCTCCAACAGGCATTTGCAGCCCTGCTGGACAAGTCAGGCTTTCCCTTTGTCACGATGATGATGGGCAAGACAGTTCTTTCTGAGCATCACCCACAATTCATCGGCCTCTTCGAGGGTGCGCGGAGCCGTGACTCCGTGCGCGAGCGGGTCGAGTCGTCTGACTGCGTCCTGCAACTCGGGGTGTTGATGAGCGATTTCAACACCGGCGGCTTCACGACGCACCTCGATGATGCAACGACGATTCGTGCCGAGCTACGCTCAGTGAAGATCAGGCACCACACCTATGAAAACGTGCGTCTTCAGGATTTCGTTCTTGGCCTCACTGAGCGGCTTTCCAAGCGGGATCCCGAAACCTTGGAGATTCATCGCGCCACCGACGGCTGTGTCCATCGCCGCACCCAGCCATATCAGGCTGACGCGGCCAAGCCACTGACCATTAAACGGCTCTTCGACCGCGTGAGTCATTTTCTGGAACCCAATGCGATCATCCTCGCTGAAACAGGCGTCGCGCTCTTCAGCGCTGTTGAAGTTCTCATGCCGGAAGGAGCGACGTTCATCGGGCAGACCTTTTACGGATCCATCGGCTACACCGTCGGGGCCACGCTGGGCGCGAGCATCGCAGCGCCAGACCGCCGTTGTGTTCTGTTCGTGGGGGATGGCGCTTTTCAAGTGACCTGCCAGGAACTTTCCACGCTCATCCGATACGGCCTTAAGCCCATCATCTTTCTCCTCAACAACGACGGCTACACAATCGAGCGTGTGATCTGCGATCTCCCCTACAACGACCTCCAACCGTGGCGCTACCACCAACTCGTGGACGTTTTCGGAGGCGGGCTGGGACTCGACGTGCGAACAGAAGGCGAGCTGGAGGAGGCTCTCGCGAAGGCCGCCGTGATGGACGGCTTGGTGTTCATCGAAGTCCACACCGGGCGGCTGGACTGTCCAGAGTCTTTGCGCAGTGCTGGAAAGGCGATGGCCAAAACGAATCAACTGGAATCATAATGAAAGCCCTTGTTTACCACGGCCCAAATCGTATTGCCTGGGAGGAGCGACCCAAGCCTTCGCTCGTCGAGGCGACGGATGCGATTGTCCGAATCACGACCACCACCATCTGCGGAACGGACCTGCACATCCTGAAGGGCGATGTGCCAACGATCGCTGATGGCCGGGTTCTTGGTCATGAGGGCGTGGGGATTGTCGAGGAGACGGGATCGAGTGTGCTGGGTTTTCACAAGGGAGACAAAGTTCTCATCTCCCTTATCACCTCCTGCGGTCGGTGCAGTTACTGCAAGCGAGGAATGTTTTCCCACTGTCGCGATGGCGGTTGGCTGTTGGGTAACAAGATCGACGGCACCCAGGCACAATACGTCAGGGTCCCCTACGCTGATACTGGCTTGCACCTGCTGCCTCCGGATTCCAACGACGAAGCGGCCGTCATGCTCAGTTGTATTTTTCCCACCGGTCTGGAGTGCGGAGTGCTGAACAGTCAGGTGAAGCCGGGAGATGTTGTGGCGATCGTGGGTGATGGCCCCGTCGGCTTGGCGACTCTGATCATGGCCCAAC
>JBKJSC010000109.1:0-16371 GCA_046593035.1 Limisphaerales bacterium
CCCCGGCCCGGATCGCGGTCTGGTCTTCCAGAACTACTCACTGCTCCCCTGGCTGACTGTGTTTGAGCACGTGAAGCTGGCCGTGGATCAGGTTTTCGGCGACCTGCCGGAAGCCGAACGTGCCGCGCACACGCAGAAATTTATCGAGCTGGTCAACCTCGCGCCCGCGCGGGACAAGAAGCCCGACGAACTCTCCGGCGGCATGCGGCAGCGCGTCTGCGTCGCGCGCACGCTGGCGATCAATCCCAAGGTGCTCCTGTGCGACGAGCCGCTCTCCGCACTCGACGCCTTGACGCGCGCCAATCTTCAGGACGAGATCGCCCGCATCCGCACGCTCCACAACCAGACCGTCGTCCTCATCACGAACGATCCCGACGAGGGTATTTATCTCGCCGACCGCATCATTCCGCTCACGGCCGGACCGGGCGCGACGCTCGGGCCGGCCTTCACCGTGGACATCCCGCATCCGCGCGACCGCAAGGCTATCAACCACGACCCGCATTTCAAGCAGCTCCGCCGCGACGTGATTGAATTCATGCTCAACTCGCGCCACGAACGGCACGCCACTGTCTCCAAAAAATTGATTCTGCCCGACATCGAGCCGGAGGATTTGAATCTTCCGCGAACATTGGGCAACCGCCGCCGGCCCTTGCGCCGCAACGAAGTCGTGAATGAAACGGTGGAGGTGGACGCGTGAGCGACTACGTGGTCATCGACAATCTGGCGAAGATTTATCCGTCGCCGAAAGGCCCGGCAGTGATCGTCAAGGATTTCAATTTGCACATCAAGAAGGGCGAGTTCGTCACGCTCATCGGCCATTCCGGCTGCGGCAAAAGCACCGTGCTCTCGATGCTCGCCGGACTGAATGACATTACCGACGGCGCGATCATTCTCGCAGGCAAGGAACTTTCCGGCGCGGGGCCGGATCGCGGCGTGGTCTTTCAATCGCCGTCGCTGCTGCCGTGGATGACGGCCTACGAGAACGTCATGCTCGGCGTGGATCAGGTGTTTTTCACTGCCAGCAAGGCCGAGCGCCGCGAGATCGTGGAATATTATCTCACCGTCGTCGGCCTCAGCGACGCGATGCACAAGAAGCCCGCCGAGCTTTCGCAAGGCATGCGGCAACGCGTTGGCATTGCACGGGCGTTCGCGCTCAAGCCGAAGATGCTGCTGCTCGACGAGCCGTTCGGGATGCTCGACACCCTGACGCGCTACGAATTGCAACAGGTGCTCATCGAACTCTGGCGCAAAAACAAAATCACCGCGCTCATGGTCACGCACGACGTGGATGAGGCGTTGTTTCTCTCCGATCGCATCGTGTGCATGACCGATGGCCCCGAGGCCGAAGTGGGCGAAATCATGGAAGTTAATTTCCCACGTCCGCGCGAGCGCAAGGCCGTGATGGAGCATCCCGATTATTACAAGCTCCGCGAAGAACTGATTGAATTCCTCGAAGTCCGCGCCCACCGGCGTCCAGCCGGATCGCAAGGTTCGGCTCCATCAGATTCTGCCCCCACCACACCGTCGCCTTCGCCGGTCACAAACTTCCCCACGAAGGCTCGTCCAGAAATGGAAAATGGCGTTGCTCGCGCCGCTTGCTCCCTCCACCAACCACACCGACACATCCCCCACATGAAACTGAAACCAACCCCGAAATCCGCCCTCACCACCAGCGCCGTGTTGCTCGCCGCCGTCACGACCGCGTCGGCTCAAAGCTACGTCACCAGCCCGGCCCCGGCACCCAGCCCCGGCTATTTCAACGAGTGGTTGCGCAAACAGAACGTTTACAATTCGGCCTGGGATGTCGGGATGCAATTGCGTTTACGCTATGAGGCGAAGGACAATTTTTTCTCCGGCGCGGGTGACTTCAAGAAAATCACTCTCAACCCGGACAACTCCTACACGATGGAGCGCGTCAAGCCGCGCGTCGGCTACACCGCCGAGTGGTTCAGCATTTTCGTCGAAGGCCGCGGCAGCTACACCACGGGCGATGACCGCAACCCGAATCCTGAATCCGACGGCCCGATGGATTTGCACCAGGCCTACGTCACGCTGGGGAACCACAAGGAGTTTCCCCTGTCGTTGAAAGTTGGCCGGCAGGAGTTGTCCTACGGAGAGGAACGGCTGGTCGGCGCGTTTGACTGGAACAATCTTGGCCGCACGTTCGACGCCGCGAAGTTGCGCTGGCAGAATCCGTGGTTCGCCGCCGACTTCTTCACCGGCCGCGTAATCATCCCCGATGACAACGGATTCAACACTTCGAATGACTACGATTGGTTCTCCGGACTTTACGCCACCTCGAAACTCATTCCGAAGCAAACCACCGAACTATATTTCCTCTCGCGCAACACGGCGGCCAGCTCACCGACCGTGAACGGCAAAGGCCAGCCGGCTTTGCTCAACGGCCCGTCACCACGCGACATCTACACCCTCGGCACACGCTGGAAGTCATTGCCCGGCGAGTTGGCCGGCTGGGACTACACGGTGGAAGCCGCATACCAGTTCGGCCATTTCAACGATCCCGCCGCCGGAGTGCCGGTAAAATCGCTTGAACACGGGGCCTACATGGCCAGCTTGCAAGGCGGTTACACCTGGACACAAAGCAAGTTCACACCGCGCGTCGGCCTGGAATACAACTTCGCTTCCGGCGACAGCAATGCCAAGGATGGCAAGCACGGCACCTTTGAAAACCTGTTCCCTACGAACCACAAATTTTATGGCTTCATGGACACCGCCTCGCTCCAAAACATTCACAACTTGCGACTGACCAGTTCTATCAAACCGCTGCCGCGCCTGACGCTCACCGGGGACTTTCACATGTTCTGGCTCGCGGACACGCATGACAACTTCTACACCGTCGCGGGCGCGCGCCGGGGCGGCATCGCCACCACACCCGGCACGGGCTACGGCATCAACCCCACCTACGGCAGCTACGTCGGCTCGGAAGTGGACCTCACGGCCACGATTGTGTTGTGCAAGAACGCCACCTTCCAAAGTGGCTTCGGTCACTTCTTCGTTGGGGATTACGTGAAACAATCGCTCTCCAAGCCGACGGTCGGCTCCAAGGACGCAAACTGGATTTACACGCAAATGGTTCTCAGCTTTTAACGCAACGAGGCGATGTAGCGAACTGAGGCTACACGGTCATCGTCCAAATATGCGTCCCAAAAATGAGCCGCCTCGCGGCAACGGCACAGAGGGACGATTGGGTGTGGTGTAGGGGAAAATCCCGTGCTGCTTGAGCAAAACCAAAAGCTCTGCCGCGCTTCGAGAGCGAGCAAATGCCAACTCCTCTGCGGTAATGCCGATGCAGAGAAGCAGCCCATAATGCTTGCCGAGAAACTCGAAATCAACCGGCTGGTCGGCGGGATGCGTGAACAACATGGCGCGAAGTGTGGAGTCGTCGAAGAAATCCTCAGTATCCATCGTCTCGCCAGCTTCAATCTCCGCGTCGCAAGTGTAACAAGCGAGCCGTGAAATGAAGTCAGCCGCAGACTCCAACTCCTGCTTGGAGCAAATCATCAGTTCGTAATTGCCGAGGCTGGACGGGCGCTGACCTGTGTCGCCGCCGGTCAACTCAGCCGTGACGTAGGTGACGCCCGGAACATAGTGAGGAAACGGAACAACATCAGCCGTGCCGCCGACACCACGAAGCTGAAAAGGAATGGTGGCGTGGAAAACTGTGCCACCCGGCTGGCCA
The DNA here is from genome assembly GCA_046593035.1 of Limisphaerales bacterium. Taxonomy (GTDB): domain Bacteria; phylum Verrucomicrobiota; class Verrucomicrobiia; order Limisphaerales; family JAYTXL01; genus JAYTXL01. The sequence goes on from JBKJSC010000109.1 coordinate 3,701, forward strand.
AGAACCGGGGTGAGAGCCGCCATGCGTGCATCCCACACCTTTGTCCACTCGTCGTCTTTTGATTTCTCTGGGGCTGGCATTTTGTGGCGTGTGTACGCGTCTAACTGTGTGATCAGGCAATAGTCTGGTTTATTCCTTTCATGGTTTTCAACACTAAATCCGGGGTTAACGCCTGTCGAGCGGAGACTTGGCGAAAGTCTGTGCGTGGGTGCCTCTCACTTTCTTGCAGTTGCGATCCCAGTGAAAGTTGCGGAGCAGCGGCAGAAATGGAATTGCGCCCGCTGCGCGATGGTTGAACTGCAAAAACGACAAAACAAATTCATTTGTCCGCCGGGATTATCCCGCTATGTTTTTGCCAGCCGGACGCGCGTCAACCATTCAAACCCGCCCGCATGAACTCAAACATCTTCCTCGCCTCGCTGGTCTGGGGCGCGATTGGCTCCGGCTTCGTCATTTACGGGAAGAAGCAGCGGGCGATGGTTCCGTTGTACGGCGGGATTGCGCTCGTGGCCACTTCCTACTTCGCGGAGAGCGCGCTCGTGATGTCGCTGATCTGCGCCGGCTTGCTGGTCGCGATTTATTTCTTCCGCGACAGCATGTACTAACGGCCCGCGACTGCCGCGCTTTCCCTGTCGTTCCGTCCGCGCAATCCCGTCTTGACCGCAGAAAGCGATCCTTCACTATCCGCCGGATTCCCGGCCTTCATTGATGGGTCCGTGAAACAAAACCGATTATGATTTTGAAAACTCTCTGGCGTTGTTCGCCAATGCTCCTCGGCGCATTCCTGATCTGCGCGGCGCAAACCATTTGGAGCGCGGAGCCAAACGCCAGCATGGAAATCGACCGTGGCCCGTTTTATTCCGGCACCATCAAGGCCTCGTTCCCCGGTAACAACACCACGATGAAAGGCATCGTGGTCACGCTCGGCACTGACAAAAAATCCTACGTCTGCTACGACACCGATCTGCTCCGGCTGTCGATCGGCTGGACGGGCGACTACCTGGAATTCGGCAACGGCCAGATGCGCATCGAGCATCCCCAGCCGCCAGCGGTGAAAGGCCAACCGGTGTTCGGCACCCTGCCCCGCCCCGGTTGGGCCAGAAACGGCGGCGACTTCGGCGATCCGCGCAACAAGCAGCAAGGCCCGTTGCCGAAGGATTGGGCGAAGTACCGCGGGCTTTATCTGAATGGCGAGAACGTCATTCTTTCCTACACGGTCGGCGACTGCGCGGTGCTGGAAATGCCAGGCGTGGAAGCCCGGGCCGACGGCAAAGTTTTCACCCGTTCCTTCACGCTGGGCAAATCCACCGCGCCGTTGACGCTGCTGGTCTGCGAAGTGGAGAAAGCCTCCGGCGGCGTCGGTCCCGCCGGCCAGCCCGTGGCTGCCGCGAAGTCCGGACTGGCGGACAAGAACATCGCCGTGATTGAAGCGAACAACATTTTCACCGCCGCCGGAGCGATGGACGCGCCGTCAGGTTCGAGCTTGGACGTGATGGACGACAAGATTTTGCTCAAGCTGCCGCCGCTGAAAAAGAGCGCGTCGTTCAAGCTCATAATCCGCAGCGGACCGAGCGCGGATTTGGCGAAAGTGGCGGACGACTTCAAGCCGCTCTCGAAGTCCGCCGATCTCGCCGTGCTCACCAAGGGCGGCCCCGCCCACTGGACCACGCCGGTGGTCACCAAGGGTTCCGTCGGCTCCGGCAGCGGCCCGTATGTGGTGGACACGCTCACCGAACCCGCGAGCAATCCTTGGAACGCCAAAACTTTTTTCGGCGGCTTTGATTTTTTTCCCGATGGCCGCGCGGCGATCTGCACATTTCATGGCGATGTCTGGATCGTTTCCGGCATCGACGACACGTTGGAAAAACTGACATGGAAACGTTATGCCACCGGGATGTTCCAGCCGCTGGGTCTGAAAATTGTGGATGGTAAAATCTACGTGGCCTGCCGCGACCAGATCAACCGCCTGCATGATTTGAACGGTGACGGCGAAGCAGATTTCTACGAGAACTTCAACAACGACACGGTCGTCACGCCCAACTACCACGAGTTCTGCCTCGATCTGCAAACCGACTCCAAGGGCAATTTCTATTACGCGAAAGGCTGTCCGTGGCCGCCGAATGCCGAGTCGCCGCATCAAGGGACGATGTTAAAAGTTTCCAAGGACGGCTCACGGCTGGACGTGTTTGCTACCGGGTTGCGCGCGCCCAACGGCATGACCATCGGCCCCGGCGACGTCATCACCATCAGCGACAATCAGGGCCACTGGATGCCGTCGAGCAAGTTGAACCTCGTGAAGCAAGGCGGTTATTACGGCATGGCCCCGACGGCGCAGCGGACGCCGGTGCCGGGCGATTACGATCAGCCGATTTGCTGGCTCCCGCAGAGCATGGACAACTCCAGCGGCGGGCAGGTCTTCGTCACCAGCGACAAATGGGGGCCGTTCAAAAATCATCTTCTATTCACCTCGTACGGCAAGGGCACGCTCTTCCATGTGATGACGGAGGAAGTGAACGGGCAGACGCAGGCCGGCATGGTGCAATTCCCGCTCAAGTTTAGCAGTGGCACGATGCGCGCCCGGTTCAATCAGCGCGACGGGCAGCTTTACGTCAGCGGCCTGCGCGGCTGGCAGACGAGCGGCGTCAAGGACGGCAGTTTCCAGCGCGTGCGCTACACGGGTGCGCCGGTGAACCTGCCGTCCGAAATGAAGATCGCGAAAAATGGCATTCAAATCACCTTCACCGGCGCGTTGGACGCGGCCTCGGTGACGGATCTCGAGAACTACAGCCTCGAACAATGGAACTACAAGTATAGCGGCGACTATGGCTCGCCGGAATTTTCCGTGGAAAAGCCCGGCGAACAACATCACGACAAGGTCGCCGTGCAAGCCGCGCGTTTGTCCGCCGACCGGAAGACGGTGTTCCTGGAAATCGCCGGGTTGAAGCCGGTGATGCAGATGAAAATCAAATTCAATCTCACGGCCGCCGATGGCTCGCGCGTGGCGCAGGAAATTTACAACACCATCCACCGCGTCGGCGGCGAGCTGAAGTCGAACGCGCAATAGCCATGTAACGAATAGCTATGGAACGGTTTGATGCGAGCGGTTGTCCCTTGACGGCCTTAACTCTCACGGCATAAAAAAATCCATGACCACTCGCCCAACCTATTCCCGCGCCACCACCGGCCTGCTGCTCCTCGGCGTCGCGCTGATCCTTTGTGTCGCGGGCATGGTCTATAGAGGCGTTCAGAAAAACAGCGTGCCCCACCGGCAATTCTTGGAAATCAAGGCCAAGGCCGAGCAGGGCGACGGCAAGAGCCAATTCAGTCTGGCTTTCTGTTACTTTCAAGGCTTGGGAGTGGAGAAGGATGTTGCGCAGGGGTTGGAGTGGTATCAAAGCTTCACCAATCACGGGATCAACATTGCGGCCGCCGCCGCCAGACTCAGCAGCAGGGTCGAATAAAGTCCAACTCCAGCAAATTCTATTCGCCCTTGTTATCCAGTGCCGAGTGCCGCGCGAACTGTCTGTGTTACCGCGTCGGCGAAGTTTGACGCTTTCGTGAATCTTTCATAATGTGAACCTCACACGAGTCAAACCAAACAAAGTATAAATGCACAATTTGAAGCCGCCACAAAATTCATCATCGTCCGTGGCGCGGGGATGGTTTGCTTTGGCTCTCGTGGCTCTGCTGTTCGTCGGCCTTCCTTGGATTAAGAATCACTTGTTCGACGACGCCGCCACAACCACCCCAGCCCAGACTCTGCAACCCACTCCGGTTTCGTCGGCGAAAGAGTCGGCTGCTCAGAATTCCTACGCCGGAGACGAGGCGTGCCGTTCCTGCCATCAGGACAAGGTGAACTCCTACCACCGCACGGCTCACCACTTCACTTCGAGTCTGCCGAGCAAGAACTCCATCAGCGGCAATTTCACGGCCGGTGCCAACACCCTCAAGACTGTAAATACCAATCTTAATTTCGAGATGCGAGCCACCGCCAGCGGCTATTTTCAGACGGCCGTGCTCAAGTTTTCACCATCGCAAACCGGACGTCGCGCGGAACGGTTCGACGTCGTCATCGGCTCCGGGCGCAAGGGCCAGACGTATTTGTTTTGGCAGGACGATCAACTCTTTCAACTCCCCGTGTCTTATTGGACGGAACTGCACGAGTGGATCAACAGTCCAGGAACCGTCGAAGGAACCATCAATTTCGAGCGGGAAATCATCCCGCGATGCCTCGAATGTCACGCCAGCAACTTCGCGTCGCTCGCCCCGCCGGAAAACCGGTTTGGCAAGACCAGTTTAGCACTGGGTCTGGCGTGCGAGAAGTGCCACGGGCCGGGCCGTGAACACATCGCCAGATTTCGCTCCCAATCTCCGCCGCGCTCGGCGGCTGAGTTCGCCACCATCAACCCGGCCAAGCTTTCCCGTGACCGGCAGATGGATATTTGCGCGCTCTGCCATGCCGGCGTGGGAAACCCGCGTTCGCCCGCGTTGTCGTTCTTCCCCGGGGACGCGTTGGAAGATCATCTGGAACTTCCCAACCCCGGCCCGGAGGCCCAGGTGGACGTTCATGGCGCGCAGGTGCAATTGCTGAAGCGGAGCCGGTGTTTCCAGTCCAGCACCACGATGACGTGTTCCACCTGCCACGACGTTCACACGCCCCAGCGCGACTTGGAGGCCTCGGCTTCACGCTGCCTGACTTGCCATAAAGTCGAGAAGTGCGGGACGTTTCCAAAGCTGGGTCACGCGATCGACCGCCAGTGCGTGACTTGCCACATGCCATTGCAACCCAGCCTCAGTGCGGTCGTCGCTGGAGACGGCAGCAAATTGCATCCGAAAGTGCGCAACCACCGGATCGGGATTTACCCGGACGTCCAGCTTCCTTGACCTGTAGGCAAAGGTTGCAATGCCATCCGTCAAGAACGTGAGCTATACCAAACCCACCATTGCCGTGCTGGCGTTCGGAGGCATCGGCCTGCTCGTTGTGGTCGGCGGTCTGCTTCTGCACGCATGGGAACACGCCTACCCTCGCGATCCATTCCAGGACGAATTGGCCAAGGCTGTGCACGGGGATGTCCAGGCGCAATACAACGTGGGAATCTGCTACTTTAATGGCCGGCTCGTTAAGGAGGATCAGGCTCAAGCGGTGTTTTGGTGGCGCAAAGCCGCAGAACAGAACTTCGCCCCAGCCCAACGCCTGATGAGCTACTGCTGTGGTTTTGGTCTGGGCGTACCGCGGGATCGAGAGGAAGGGGTGCAGTGGTTTCTCAAAGCCGCTACGCAGAATGATCCTGAGTTTCAAAACGAACTCGGCTCCTGGCTCCACACTGGCTCGATCCTGGCAAAGGACGAAGTGGAAGCGGTGAAGTGGTGGCGCAGAGCCGCCGAACAGAATTACGCCGATGCTCAATTCAATCTGGGCGTGAGTTACCACTTCGGGCGGGGCGTGGAAATGGATGTTGCGGAAGCGGTAAAGTGGTATCGAAAGGGCGCCGAGCAAGGTCACCTCGGGGCTCTAAATAACCTTGGTATCTGCTACCTCAAGGGTGAAGGCGTCGTGAAGAATGTTGTGGAGGCGTATGCCTGGCTCAATGTGGCCGCCACGAAGGAAGGATTGGTAAAGAATTTTCGAGTTTTCCGGGAGCCCTCCGCCGATACACGAGATCAATTGGAGAAGACGATGTTGCCGTCACAAATTATCGACGCGAAGCAACGCACAGAAGAGTTGCGGGTGCAAATCAAGGCCCGGCGTAAAGTCGATTGGAAATAAATCATTGCCCCGGTTTCCGCCGGGCTTACTATTCCAACGCACAACATTGAACTGAATTTATTTCGCGTGGCGCAGTCCGTTACGCGTGCCACAAAGCCGATTGAAACCGTTTCCTAACTCATCGATGATTTCCGCAGCCCGCCGTCGGTTCGCCGGCGTAAGGGGTTCCCATTATTTGAAAATAATTTTCACCCTGTCTGCGCTGCTGGCATTTCATGTTGCTCCCGGTCGGGCGGCTTCGCCAAAGGCGCCTCCGGAACCAACGATTCGCGCGACCCGGCTCATCGTGCAACCCGCCGCCCTCGAATTGCGTGGCGCGGATGACGAACAGGGGCTGCTGGTCACGGCGGTGGCCAGCGACGGACGGCAGATGGATGTCACCGACAAGGCGCGCTTCACCAGCAAACAACCCAAGCAAGCGACCATCTCCGCCGGGGGAGCGTGTCGCCCGGTAAGCGACGGTCAGACGGAAATCATCGCCAGTTACAATGGAGTTTCCGCCCGGGTTTCCGTCACCGCCATTGACTCCGCGCTCACTCGCCCGCCGTCGTTTCAGCAGGACATCGAGCCGGTGTTGACGCGCGGCGGCTGCAACGCGGGCGGCTGCCACGGCAAGCTCGCCGGACAAAACGGCTTCAAACTTTCGCTGCGCGGCTACGCGCCGGAATGGGATCACGACTGGGTGATGAGCGATTTGAAGTCGCGCCGCATCAACCCGGCCGCGCCGAATGAAAGTTTATTGGTGCTCAAAGCGGTGGCCGCCGTGCCGCACGAGGGCGGCCAGCGTTTCGCCGAAGGCTCGCGCGCGCACCGCACATTGCTCGCGTGGATCGCCGCCCGCGCGCCCGGCCCCGTCGCGGATGAACCGGACGCCACGCGGTTGGAAGTGTTGCCCGGCAACCGCACGATGCGCCTGGGCGAACGGCAGCAATTGCTCGTCCGTGCCCACTACGCCGATGGCCGCGTGCGCGACGTGACGTGGTTGAGCAAGTTTTTCTCGAACGACGAGACCGTCATCAAGGTGACGCCCGAAGGCCGCGTGCGCCCGCTGCGCGCCGGAGAAACCGCCGTGCGCGTTCATTTCCAGGGCCAGGTGGCGGTCGTGATGTTCACGATGCCGCACGAAACCAAGGTGGATCCGCAATTGTTTGTCCGGCGTAACAACGCGGTGGACGAGGCCGTGTTTGAAAAACTGAAGACGTTGCGGTTGCCGCCTTCCGCCGATTGCGATGACGCCACGTTTTTGCGCCGCGCGTTTCTGGACACGACCGGGACGCCGCCGGCGCCGGAGGAAGTCCGCGCGTTTCTGGCGGATCAGCGCGGCGACAAACGCGCGCGGCTGGTGAACGAGTTGCTGGAGCGGCCGGAGTTTGTGGATTACTGGACGCTTCAATTCAGCGATCTGTTGCAGAACCGCAAGGAGCGCGACCACGACGTGCGCGGAGCCAAGGGCGTGCGATCGTTTCACGCCTGGCTGCGCGCGCAGGTGGCCGCCAACCGCCCGTGGAACGAACTGGCGCGCGACATCCTCACGGCCAGCGGCGATTCCGTGGCGCGGCCGCAAATCGGTTATTACATCGTCAACGTGGGCGAGAAATCGCGGGCAGAGGAATCGGAAATTGCCGATGGCGTGGCGCAGTCGTTTCTGGGCACGCGGATTGGTTGCGCTCGTTGCCACAATCATCCGCTTGAAAAATACACGCAGGACGATTTTTATCATTTTGCCGCATTCTTTTCGCGGGTCACGATGAAGCGCGAGGAAATGGCGAAGGGGCCGACGTCGCTGCTCACGCGCACTCGAGAGGAGGAGGAGCAACAGAAGAGCATCGATCAACTGGTGCAGAGCCTGGCGGAAGCCGAGGCTGCGGCGGGCGCGCAACCCGGCGCCGAGAACTCGAAGAAAGCCGCCGAGGTTAAGAAAAAACTGGCGGAGGCCCGCGCGCAACTCGAGCAACTGCAAATCCGGCAGCTCGGCGCGAGCCAGCCGCGCACCAAGAAGTTTCTGCCGCCGCAACCGCTGGACCGCTCGAACCTCGGCGTCAAGCCGGGCGAAGATCCGCGCGTGCGGCTGGCGGCGTGGATGACCGATCCGAAGAACGAGTATTTCAGCGGCGCGATGGTCAACCGGTTGTGGCGGCATTTCATGTCCGTCGGGCTGGTCGAACCGGTGGATGATTTGCGCGCGAGCAATCCGCCCACCAATCCGGAATTGTGGCAGACGCTGAACCGGGAGTTCATCGCGCACGGCTACGATTTGAAGCACGTCATGCGGTTGATCTTGAACTCACGCGCGTATCAACTCAGCTCCGCCACCCTGCCAGGCAACGAGACCGACCGGCATTTTTATTCGCATTACTACGCCCGCCGTTTGCCCGCCGAAGTGCTGCTCGACGCCATCAGCCAGGCGACCAGCGTGCCAGATCAGTTCAGCGGTTATCCCGTGGGGACGCGCGCGATCCAACTTCCGGAGCCGGGCGTCAGCTCGTATTTCCTCAGCCTTTTTGGCCGCTCCGACCGCGTCACCGCCTGCGCCTGCGAGCGCAATGGCGAAGTGACGCTCCCGCAACTGCTGCATCTGCAAAATGGGGAGGACGCGGTGAAGAAAATTCGCGCCACCGAAGGTCGTTTGACGGCATTGCTGAAGGATTCTGCGGACGACCCTCGCACGGTGGAAGAACTGTTTCTGACCGCCCTGGGCCGACGACCTTCCGCCGCTGAAACCGAGGCCGTGACCAAGGCGCTGGCAGCAGGTGACGATCGCAAGGAAGTTTACGCCGATCTGTTTTGGGCGTTGCTCAACTCCAAAGAATTCGCCTTCAATCATTGACCCCGTTGTGCTAACCATCCACGAATAAGACCCATGCTCGACATTTCCTTAAGCTCAAAAGCGAGCCATCTGTGCAATGGATTTTCGCGCCGTGATTTTCTGCGCGTCGGGGCACTCAGTCCAATTGGACTTTCCCTGGCCGGTTTGCTGGCGCATGAAAAGGCGTTCGCCGGCGTGAATTCCGGCAAAGGCCCACGCGCGAAATCGGTGATCCTGGTTTACCTCGGCGGCGGTCTTTCGCATCACGACTCGTTTGATTTGAAACCGGACGCCTCCGAGGGCATTCGTGGAAAATACAAATCCATTTCGACCAATGTGCCGGGCACGCGGATTGGCGAGTTGCTTCCCCGGATGGCCAAGACCATGGACAAAGTCTGCCTGGTGCGTTCGGGCACGCACGAGAACGATCATCACGAGACGGCCACGAACTGGGTGTTGTCGGGCCGGTTCGGCTCGCCCTTCGGCGATTATCCCGCGATGGGCGCGGTGGTGGCGCATGAGACCGGGTTCGCCGGTATGTTGCCGCCTTACGTTGCCATTCCTCGGAACCCATCGTTCACGTGGGAACTGGGCAAAAGCGCGTTCCTCGGCGGGCGCTACGAATCTTTCAAAGCCGGCGATCCGAACCAAAAAGATTACAAGGTTCGCGATCTTTCCCTGACGCAACCGACCACCCCGCGCGCCGTGGCACGCCGAAAGTCGTTGCTCGCCGCTGTGGATCATCTGGCGGGCGAGATCAAAGGGAACGATCAGATCGCCACCTACGACGAGTTTCAGCAGAAGGCTGCGGAAATGGTGTTGTCCTCCGAAGCGCAAGCCGCGTTCGACATCGAAAAAGAAACGCCGGTTCTCCGCGATGACTACGGTCGCACCGAGTTTGGCCAGAGCTGTCTCATGGCCCGCCGGTTGGTGGAGCGCGGAGTGCGGTTTGTCACCGTCAATTTTGGTGGGTGGGATCATCACGCGAAAATCTTTGAGAGCCTCGACAAGAAACTGCCGATGTTCGACCAGGGCTTTTCCGCGCTCATCAATGACCTGGCGCAGCGCGGACTGTTGCAAGAAACGCTGGTCGTGGCGCTCGGCGAATTTGGCCGCACACCCAAGATCAACAAGGACGCCGGACGCGATCATTGGGGCAAGGCGGCGTCGCTGCTGTTTGCGGGTGCCGGTGTGCGCGGCGGCAAGGTCATCGGTGCCACCGACAAAGACGGCGCGTTTGTCACCGAGCGGCCCGTGCGGCCGGCGGATGTCAGCCACACGATTTACGAGGCGCTTGGAATTGATCCACGCAAGCAAATCCGCACGCCGGAAGGACGCCCGGTGGAAATCCTCGACGAGGGTGACACCGTCCGCGAGCTGTACATTTAGAGCGATGGCGTTTAACATTTCGCCACGCGTTTGCCGCCGGTTTGCGTACGCGCTGACTTTGTTGGCTTGCGCGTTCGCCGCCGCGCAGGACAAGCCGGTAAAAAAAGAACCGCCCAAGATCACCTTGACGTTGCCCTTGGGCGTGCTGCCCGGCTCCACGAACTTGATCAAAGTCCGCGGCGTAAATTTCACCAACGCCTCAACCGTGCGTTTCACCGTCGCCAAAACGTCGGTCGAAGCGAAGATCAAATCCAATGCCAAGGCGGAGGTGCCGAAAGATTTTGACGCGAAGCGCATCGGCGACACGCAGCTCGAAGTGGAGTTGAAGCTCCCGCCGGAAACGCCGCCCGGCCCGCTGACCTTTGTCGTCGTTACTCCCGACGGCGAAAGTCCACCGCACGCGCTCATCGTCCTTGATCCTTCGGCGTCGGTGGTCGAGCAGGAACCGAACGAAGGATTTCGGAATGCACAAGAGATTCCTTTTTCAAAAACAATGCAGGGCAGCATTCAATCGCCGGGCGACGTGGATGTGTTTCGCTTCACGGGCAAGGCCGGAGAGCAAATTGCCGCCGAGGTGTTCGCCGCCCGTCACGGCTCCGCGCTGGATTCCATTCTGACGCTCTACAATGCGCGCGGCCAAATCCTCGCTTCCAATGACGACAGCGAAGCGGGGGCGGATTCCCTGCTCCGGGTGCGACTGCCGGCGGATGGCATTTATTATCTCGGCCTAGTGGACGCGTTTGATCGCGGCGGACCTCTGTATCTCTACAATCTGGAAGTGCGTCGCGAGAAATAGACGGCTGCTGAGAGGCCAGGCTGCGCTCGCGGCCGAGCAGGATAATTGTGGCTCGTGGCGTCTATTTGCCTTACTGGCGAGCGGCGGGAAAAGAGGCTGGACAACTATTTTGCGGCCAGCACAATCTCGAAATTGTGAAACGAGATTGGCGGCAAAACCGATGGCTTGTTTAGATGTTAGGAGGCCGCTCGCACCACACCCTATGAATTCAACATACTTGATAGTTGCAGTCGTCGCAGTCATCGTGATGGTGTCATTCGTGCGCCGCAGCAGGTCAAAGATTCAATCTCCGAGGCTCGGATTTCTTAATCTCAAAGGCGCAGCAGGTGAGCAAACGCTTGCCGAAGACAAGGGCGCTTTTGCTGGGTTATTCAGCGCCGTTCAGGAAAGTTCGACCACACCGCCGCAATGCGATGTGCTTTTCATCTACTGCGAAATTGGACGCGACGGAAAGATTTCAGGCACTACATCTGGTTTGCGCGACCTCATTCGGAATTCTGGTGCTCGTGTGGTAGTTGTAGCTTCAGAAAATCTGAGCGAGGGATGCGTTGCATCTGCCAAGGAGACTGGCTATGGACATGCCAATCTCGTTTTGACACTTGGACGGAAGGGTGCGGTGTTTCCTGCGTTCTTTAGTCGCTTATTTGCTTTGATGATGAAGGGCACGTCCATGCCACTTGCTTGGGTCAAGCTTGCACCACAGATTCCTGGACTTGACCACGCAGATTGCCCGGACGCGATTTTTTTACCCGAAGCTGGGCAGATTGCTTTCAAATGATGCGGCAGCATACGGAGATAGGTTGCTTTCATTCACTTCACCGCCATTCCCGCTCAACTTTCTGGACAGGCGCAAAAAATTCCGGCTTACTATCGCGAATTTAATTTTGCCGCATGTCATCACTTAACGCTGAAAAACTAGCCCGCGCCAAGTCGCTCGGATTTTCCGACCGGCAGATCGCCCATCTCACCGGCACCACCGAGGACGCCATCCGCGCCGAGCGCAAACGCATCGGCCTCGTGCCCAGCTATCGCCTCGTCGATACCTGCGCCGCCGAGTTCGAGGCTTACACGCCGTATTATTATTCCACCTACGATCGCGGCGACGACGAGGTGAAAGGCAACACCGCCAAGAAAGTCATGATTCTCGGCGGCGGCCCGAACCGCATCGGCCAGGGCATCGAGTTCGACTATTGCTGCGTTCACGCCGCGTTCGCACTCAAGGAAGATGGCTTTGAAACCATCATGGTGAACTCCAATCCAGAAACGGTTTCGACGGACTACGACACGAGCGACAAACTTTTCTTCGAGCCGCTCACGCTCGAAGACGTGCTGCACATTTACGAACGCGAAAAATGCTGGGGCACCATCGCGCAATTCGGCGGCCAGACGCCGCTGAATCTCGCGCTCGGTTTGCAGAAGAACGGCGTGAACATCATCGGCACGTCGCCGCAGAGCATTGAGATCGCCGAAGACCGCAAGCTCTTCGCCGCGATGCTGAACAAGCTGAACATTCCGCAACCGCCGAACGGTCTCGCGACGAATGCGGAAGAAGCACTCGTCATCGCCAAGCGCCTGACGTATCCCGTGCTGGTGCGTCCGAGCTTCGTGCTCGGGGGTCGCGCGATGCAGATTGTTTATTCCGATGCCGAGCTTTCCCATTACATGAAGTTCGCGGTCGAGGCCTCCCCCGAACGCCCCGTGCTGGTGGACAAATTTCTCGAAGACGCGACGGAGGTGGACGTGGATTGCATCACCGACGTGGGGCAGTTCAAGAATCCCGACGAAGGCACCATCGTCATCGGCGGGATGCTCGAGCACATCGAATTTGCCGGCGTCCATTCCGGCGACGCCGCGATGGTGCTGCCGCCGCACACCCTCTCGCAGTCGGTCATTGAAACCATCCGCCAGTACAC
>JBKJSC010000205.1:0-4429 GCA_046593035.1 Limisphaerales bacterium
CATCTGCCGGTAGAAAAACGTGAGCAGCAACGTGCGGATGTGCGAGCCGTCCACGTCGGCGTCGGTCATGATGATGATCTTATGGTAGCGAAGTTTCTCGAGGTTGAACGCGCCTTCGCCCTCCCCATTGCCGATGCCCGTGCCGATGGCGGTGATCATCGTGCGGATTTCCGTGTTTTGTAGCACCTTGTCGAGCCGCGCCTTCTCCACGTTGATGAGTTTGCCGCGGATGGGAAGGATCGCCTGGAACTTCCGGTCGCGCCCCTGTTTCGCGGAGCCGCCGGCGGAATCGCCCTCGACAATGTAAAGCTCGGTGTTTGCCGGGTCGCGGTCGGAGCAATCGGCCAGCTTGCCCGGCAAGCCGCCGCCGGTGAGCGCGCTCTTGCGCACCGCCTCGCGGGCTTTCCGGGCGGCTTCGCGGGCCCGGGCGGCGTTGAGGCCCTTTTCCACAATTCGCTTCGCCACCGGCGGCGTGGCGTCGAAATAGGACATCAATCCGTCATAGGTGACGGAGCTGACGACACCCTCCACCTCCGGGGAAAGCAGCTTGTCTTTGGGCTGGTTGTTGAATTTCGGATCAGGATGCTTGATGGAGATCACCGCCACGAGTCCCTCCAACAAGTCGTCGCCGGTGACCGAGGGATCCTTGTCTTTGATCAGATTGTTCTGTTTGGCGTATTGGTTCACCGCCCGGGTTAATGCCGATCGGAACCCAGCCTGATGCGTGCCGCCGTCGACATTGTTGATGGTGTTGGTGTAGGTGAGAACCTGGGCGCTGTAACTGTCGTTGTATTGCAGCACGGCATCCACCGTGATATCCGCCTCGCGCTCCTTGCCTTCGTGCGCGTATTTGTGCGGACGGCGTCCCGCGAGGCGAATGACTTTAGGATGAAGCACCTGTCTCGACTTGTTAATCTGCCGGACAAACTCTTCCACACCGTCCTTGAAATAATATCGCTCCGGTTCGGCCGTTGGATTCCGTTCATCCGTAAATACCATCTCCAAGCCGGAGTTCAGGAAGGCAAGTTCACGCAGCCGTTGCGTGATGCGATCGGCCTTGAATTCCACCGTGTCCACAAAGATCTCCGAGTCCGGCATGAACGTGATCAGCGTCCCCGATCCCTTTGCTTTGCCAATCACCTCGAGTTTTTTTACGGTCTTGCCCCGCTCGAACAGCATGTGGTGCACGCTGCCGTCGCGGGTGACTTCCACAGCGAACCACGCGCTCACCGCGTTCACGCACTTCGCGCCCACCCCGTGGGTGCCGCCCGAATAAGTGTAACCGCCTTGACCGTATTTGCCTCCGGAATGCAGCGTCGTCAGCACCATTTCGACTCCGGGGATTTTATATTGTGGATGAATGTCCACCGGAATGCCGCGGCCGTTGTCGCGGATCGAGATGGAGCCATCGACGTGGATGGTCACTTCGATCTTGGAACAATGCCCGGCGAGATACTCATCCACCGAGTTGTCCATGACCTCGGAAACACAATGGTGCAGCGCGCGTTCATCGGTCCCGCCGATATACATGCCGGGCTTCTTGCGAACGGCCTCCAATCCTTCCAATTTACCGAGCTTTGAAGAATCGTAATTATCGTACGGAACGGGCGTGGCTGGCAGGTTTTCTTCGTCCATCAATTCTGTCGTGTTTCTGGGCATTTATATTGGGCTGACACGGGGATTTTTACCCCAAAATCTAGCACCAGAATTTTAGAAAGGATTGGCGGGGGACACAACCTTATATTTGGATTATTTTAGCAAGCAACACCATAACTTGTGTCACCTCTTGGAAGACACCCTAAGCCATTGGGGAAGCTGGTTGGAAGAGAGCGAAAGAGCCGGAGACGCTTCCGAGGAATTACTTCATCAAACTGATAACCACAAACCAAGCCGTACTGTTTTGGGCGTCACCGGCAATAATCAAAGGCTCGGTCGACTTGATGACATCGCAGACTTTTACCAGCTTTTTTCCTTTGCCTTCGAACATGACTTCCACTTTCGATCCACCCAGATATTTCACCTCGACGGCACAATGCGGACTCAGGGTCGTTTTTTTGGTGGCGTTGGCGGGAATGGTGAGGCTCTGGTTGTTGACTTCAAAATAATTCTTCCAGCGATAGGTGCTGGCAAACTTTTTGGCTAAACCACCAGCAAGTTCTTTATGATTGGAGTCGGGCGATTTTACGTCATCCGTTGCCCAGACGAGTTGAACCTGCAGCTTCAACTCGGGAGCATTTGATTGCGCGGCCGTAGAAAAGAATCCTGCCAACATTACTGCCACGATTGCCAGGAAAGAGCGGCAACGGGGCAACGGATAAAATCGCGAGATCATTTATTGTCGTTGTTCGTCGGCACCTCTTCGCCAGTCGCCTGCTCATCAATCTTCTCAGACAGCCAGATCACCTTGAGACCGTCGGCTTGCGAACGGAATGTCGAGGCCACCATTTCCGGCGACAAATTTTCGATGACGGCCGCCGAGCTTGCTTCGCCTTCGCCTTCCTTGGTGTCAGGAACGATTAACAGCAGGCAAACCGCCGCCAGGCCGCCGATCGGAACGAGATATTTGAACGACCGACGCCACCAAGGTGTGGCGGATGCGGGAGCTTCTGTCCGATCTTGGCGCTCGATTTCCCGGGCGATTTTGGACCAGTAAAAATCAGGCGATTCCGGCAGTGTCATTTCCAGCTCGTTGGCTTGGAGCGCTTTTTTGGTGAACGTCAATTCGTTCAACAACGCCTGAGCGGCGGGCTCCTGCGTGAGCAGTTCCGTGACTTTGCGCGCTTCGTTGGCCGACAGTTCGCCGTCCAAGTAGGCCTGAAGTTGCAATTCGAGTTCCTGATTCATGTTAGTCTTCTTTTCTTAAACCGGCCAGCAGAGTCGCCATCTTCCGGCGCGCGTAAAACAACCGCGACATCACCGTTCCGATCGAACAACCCACCGTTTTGGCAATTTCTTTATATTCCATTTCCTGAAATTCATGCAGGATCAGCACCGTTCTGTGTTCCACCGAGAGCAGAGCCAAGGCCGCGTCGATTTTCTGCCGCAACTCACCCCGTTCCAGCCGTTCAGTCGGGTTCGTGGTCACCACCGGCATCTGCCGTTCCACGCCGCCGGATTCTTCTTCCAACTGATCGAGCGATTCCGCGCGTTGCCGTTTCTGTTTGCGCAGCCGATCCAGACAGAGGTTGATCACAATCCGTGTCATCCACGTCACGAAACTGGCTTCGCCCTGAAACTGCTTCAGCCGCTGCCAGCCCTTCACCCAAGCTTCCTGCGAAAGATCAGTGGCATCTTCTTCATGGCGCACCATGCTGAAGGCCCGCGCATAAATCTTGTCCCGATGCCGCCGTACCAATTCTTCAAAGGCAACCATGTCGCCTCTTTGCGCCGCTCTCACCAATGCTTCATCGGGGTGCGCTGATTTATCGCTCGGTAACGACATCGGTTTTGACGGGCAGTATCTGGCTAGTATTCAGGCAAACTTACAATTTCCCTTTGGTGCTGGGCAGTTGGCCGGCAATACGCGGATCCCGTTGACAGGCAGAATCTACTGATTTCGCAAACGCCTTGAACAACGCCTCCACCACATGGTGAGGCTCACCACCGTAAAGTAATTCCAAGTGCAAATTACACCGGGCTGCATTGGCAAATCCTTGGAAAAATTCCCGCGCCAGACCAAAGCGAAATGCCGAGGACATATCTTGAGTCTTCTCGCTAGGGCTGATTGATTTGTGCGCCAATTTCTCCATCCCCCGCCATACCAAATAGGGTCGCCCGCTAAAATCAACCACGCAACGCGCCAGACATTCATCCATGGGCACGTATGCTTCGCCGGTAAAGAGGTTGCGGGGATGGAACCCGTTGCCATAACGACGAATCCCCTTCTTGTCACCCAGCGCTTGTAGAAAAGCCTCACCCAAGGCAATGCCACAATCTTCGACCGTGTGATGCGCATCCACTTCCAAGTCACCACGACAGCGCAGATTCAAGTCCATCACCGCATGCTTCGCGAACAAAGTTAGCATGTGGTCGAAAAACGGGAGTCCCGTTTTGATTGAAGATTTCCCCGCGCCGTCAAGGTTCAGCTTCACAGCGATCTGGGTTTCTTTCGTCACCCGTTTCAATTTGGCAGTCCGGCGATTCATGTGGAGTGATTAAACACGATCTTCCAGAAATAAAAAGAAAAGGTTCCGCAATTTTTTCCGTCCAGCGTTTTCTGCCGAACCAGGCGAGTCACCAACCTCCGGCACAGTCAGAGGATTTCCTATGGATTAAGCGAACGCGTTAATTGGCTTTGATGCTGCTGAAGTACACCTTTGATTCCCCGGTCGGTGCGGCGCTCACTTCGATCGCCTAGGCTGTGGGAGCTTTCCTCTGGAACACCAATTCACCGCCCTGCACCGAAACCTTGATGTCATCACCCGGTTTG
>JBKJSC010000258.1:0-6139 GCA_046593035.1 Limisphaerales bacterium
CTTCTTGTCGCCCGCCACCCAGCCGCCGCCGTGGATGTGAAAAAGTAACGGCGTGGGCTTGTCCGACGCGGCTTGCCAGAAATCGAGCACCTGTCGCTCGTGCGCGCCGTAGGCGACGTTCGCGTGCGTGGGCGACCGCTGCAGCTCGGCGGTCTTCGCCGGCGCATCGGCAGCGAATGATTGGTCGCAATAGACGCAGAATGTCGCGACGGCAAGAGCAAGGCGTTTCATAGGTGGGAGAATCGTAAGTGATGCACGCAAAGAAATCCAGCGGTGAAGTGACCCGATCAATTCAAGAAGAAGGCCGCGCGCCTCGCGGCTTGCGGTTTCGGCAGAGTTACTCAAAACTCCGTCCATGACCAAGACGCTGCTAACGTTCGTGGACGACATCTACGAGGATTTGGAATTGTGGTATCCGCTGCTCCGCTTGCAGGAGGCGGGCTATGGAATGCGCCTCGCGGCGACTGAAATCCGCACCTACTCCGGCAAGCACGGTTATCCGGCCACCAGCGATCTGCTGCTGACCGACGCGCGCAGCCAGGATTTCTGCGGCCTGCTTGTGCCCGGCGGTTTCATGCCGGACAAGTTGCGCCGGGACGCCAAGGTGCTGTCGCTTACCCGCGAATTTTTTGAGCAGGGCAAATTGGTCGCCTTCATCTGCCACGGCGGCTGGATTCCGATCTCGGCAAACATTCTGAAAGGCAAACGCGTGACCGGTTCGCTCGGCATCAAGGACGACTTGGAAAACGCCGGCGCCATCTGGGTCAACGAACCGGTGGTTGTGGACGGCAATTTGATTTCCAGCCGCACCCCGCGCGACCTCGCGCCGTTCGCCAAGGCGATGGTGGATTTCCTGCAAGCCAATCCCAGTTAAGCCGCCCGCGATCGCGACTCAGTGTTTCCAAGGCGTGACATGGAGCGGTTTTGACACTAGATTGGCGGCGTTATGAGTGAGCCATCCAGCACTGACCAGTCTCCGCCCGTAATGAGAGAGGGCAGGGGAAGCGCTGGCGTGGACGCCACGGGCAAGTTGCCGCCGGGCAGCAAACAGGAATTTCCCACAACAGGCGAACCGGCCTTGCCGAAGAAGCTGACGGCGGAAGAGCAGATGGCGCTCTACGAAAATTCGCTCAAGGAAGAGGACTGGGGCCACCAGCCGTGTTGAGCCTGTAGCCTTGATTTCCCCGCCAACGAAAGTTTGCTCTCGATCATTGCGGCGAAGCTTTGTTTTCAGGTTGAGTTTGAATCGCTTATTTTCGTTCGCCCTTGCCGGGGCCTCGATTCGGGCCGCCCCTGCCTTTCGGCTCGCCGGGAGGACGATCACCGCCACCACCGACCTGACGCGGCGAGTAAGTTTCCGACTTCACCTGGCCGCGGCCGTCCACGTAATCAAACTTCACCGAGCCGTTGTCGTTGAGCACGTAGTTCACGTAACGCGTTTCGCCGCTGACTTCGTATTTAAGGCTGTAGCTCTTATCCTTCGACGTGAAGCCGGTGATCTTGGCACCGCGCAACGGCGCGCTCGCCTCCCGCACCGGTTGCGCGCGCGGCTGCGGGTCCACCTGGCCATCGGCCTCGACGACTTCGCCGTGGAAGCCGCCGTTCACGTAAGGATACTTCGTCGAGCCGTGGTAGTGGTAGCCGAGCGCGGTCTCGTGGCCGTTGAAGCTGTCGAGCTTCGCGGGCGCGGAGCCGTCGGGTTCGGTGAGGCCGTAGATCGCATAGCCATCCAGCGCGTAGGCCACGGGCAGCGACTTGCCGAGCACACTTTGCAAATGCAGCGGCGCAGCGTGGTAATGATAATCATCCGCGCGACCGCAGTGGCCGCCGCATTGGTCGAGTTCGCCAATGTCCTGCGCGACTTCGCCGCGATTGTTCTGTGGATTGAAAATGGGAATTCCGTTCGCCGCGAGCGCGATGGCACCACGCAGGAAACGGCCCTGGATGGAGACGGGATGTTTCGACACGACCGGATGCAGCGGGATGCGCCACGCGTTGTTGCCGGTGTAAGCCTGCGGCATCGGCACCTGCTGCTGCCAAGCCGTGATGCCGACCATCATGTTGTGCAGCGGCATTCCGTCGCCTTCGACGTAGAGAAAACTTTCATCCGCGTGCGTCTTCACCTTGGGCGAGAACAGTGCGAACGATGACGCCATAAACGATGGGCCACTCGCTCCAGTGACGGGCAACGCAGTCGTTTTGGTTGAAATTGTTGCCCGCGGCTGGGCTTGAGCCATCAGGACGGCGCGGGCAAAGTCTTCGTGATTGCGCAGCACGATGCCATTCGGCGGGTTCACGGTGAAGTTGTAGCGCGGTGCGGTGTGGTCACGCGACGCATCGCTGATGTCGTGGGCCTGAACCTTGATCACGCTCCCAACACCTGCTGCCAACAGCCCCGCCATGAGGATAAATAACTTGGTCATGCGAAACATCTCTCATGGGCGTTGCGGACGATCACGCTGTTTCGTGTCTCCATTGAACGCTAAGTTTGCACAGACGCCCCGGTGGCAGGCCGTGAAAATACTTCGATGGGCGAGCCGACTTTCACTTCGCCCGCCTCGATGACCCGCCAGTAGATGCCGCGCAGGTTCAGATGCCGCGTGGGTTTGGCGTTCACGAAGCGCAACGCATCATTGCCAAACCGCGCGTTGAACTTGCTGCATCCGTCGTGCGGCATCGGCGTGACTTCCACCACGGCTCCGCCCACGCGCAGCCGCGAGCCGACCGGCAGGTTCGCCACCGAGAGGTCGAGGTCCACGAACAGGTTGTCGCCAAAGAGCGCGAGCGACTGGCCGTTGGCAATTAACTCGGCCACGCCGCGTTGCATGACCGTAAGTTGTGCGGTGGGATCGGGCGCAGGCTTTTGGCTCCAATTGTCTCCGGGCAGGCCTGCTTCCGGGGAAAGCTGCGCCCGGTGCAAAACTTCCCGCGCATCCTTGGCCGGACGGCGGACGATGAGTGCCACTCGACCGGAGTTCTTCGGTGCCTGCGGCAATGCTCGAAGCCCGGCCTCCAGTTCCACCAAGGAATGGTGCCGCGCGGATTCACCGCGCGTGTCATCAATGCGTGTCTGGACTTCAATCATGTTGAGCGACGCCAGTCTAATCCTTAAACCGGGCGTTCGTAAATCTTTTGAAACACCATCTCCACGCCATCGCTCGTGCGGTTTGGGTTTTCCGCCACGAAATTGGCGCGGCCCGCCGACAAGCGCCCTTCGAAGACATTGATCCCGGATGTTTCTCTGCTCACGCCTGCTTCTTGCCGGCCTTCTTTTTCTTCCGCAGCGCCTTCTTCGTGTTGTCTTCCGCTCCATCGCTTTTGCCGCCGGCGGGATTTAGTTCGGCGAGCACGGCGGTCAGCCGGGCGCGCGCGGCCTTGCTCGCCCCGGTGTCGGCGGCTGCGGCGACGGGTTTCTCGACGAACGGAGCGTCGCTCATGTCGAAGAGTTCGCCGCTCTCGTTCATCTTCCAGCCCGGCTCGCGCACGAACCATTTCGCCCCGAGCTGCACGTAGGCCCATTCGCGCGGCGTGCCTTTCTCACCGCGCAGTTGCGGCGCGATGCTGCGGCTGTCGTATTTGAATCCCTCGGGGAGCTTCGCGCCGCCGAGTTCCACGAACGTCGCGAGCATGTCGGTGAAGTTCACGATGTCCTTGTTCACCTTGCCCGCGGGCGTCACGCCGGGCCAGCTTGCGATGAGCGGCACGCGCGAGCCGCCTTCGAGCATTGAGGCCTTTTTGCCGTTGATCATGCGTCCGCCGATGGTGCTGGGGAATGTCAGCGCCGTGCCGTTGTCGCCGGAGAAAATGACGAGCGTCTTCTCGCGCA
Organism: Limisphaerales bacterium; assembly: GCA_046593035.1. Lineage (GTDB taxonomy): Bacteria > Verrucomicrobiota > Verrucomicrobiia > Limisphaerales > JAYTXL01 > JAYTXL01. The sequence continues at coordinate 3,827 of JBKJSC010000258.1, forward strand.
GGCCGAGTTTTTCCAGCTCCGCGACGAGCGCGCCGACCTGCTTGTCCATGTAGGCGATGTTCTCGTCGTAGCGCTCCGCGCCGTCCTTCGCGCCCTTGGGCGAGTCCGGCGTGTGGAGAATGGGGCCATGCACGAGATGCATCGAGTAGTAGAAAAAGAACGGCTGCTCCTTGTGCCGGCGGATGAAGTCCACGGTGAAATCCTGGATCACGTCGCCTGCGTAGGTCCCCTGCGGCACCGTCACCTCCTTGCCATTCGTCTGATGCGTGGTCTGCCAATACCAGCCTCCCGCCGTCGGGTCGGTCGTGTATTCGTCGAAGCCCCAGTCGCGCGGCGTCTCGCCGACCTGCCGCCATTTCCCGGCCATGCCGGTTGCGTAGCCGGCCTGCTTCAGCAGCCTCGCCATCGGCTGCTCGTCCGCCGATTTCGCGCCTGGGCCGTCGCCGCGCCACGAGCCGTTGGTGATGCCGCCGGTGCGGAATGCGTAGCGCCCGGTCATCAGCGCGCAGCGCGACGGCCCGCACAGCGGCGCGGCGTAGCACGTCTCGAAGCGCGTGCCCGACGCGGCGAGCTTGTCGATGTTCGACGTCTTGCGCTTGTCCGAGCCGTAGCAGCTCACGCCATCGAGCCCGAGATCGTCGGCGAGGATGAAAATGATGTTGGGCGGGCGGTGGGCCGCCTCTGCTGCGTTCGGCAGCAAGCAACAGAACGCGAGCAATGCGGTCAAAGCGTGTTTTATCATTGCCGCCTCAGACGGCTTTGCAAACCGAAAAGTTACACCTATTCATCGGGAGAACCTGCCCACCGACTCGAGCCTCAATTCGCCTGCTTGTCAATCCTCTGAAACACCCCCGCCGCGCCTTCGCTCGCGCGGTTCGGGTCGCAGATGGTGATGCCGTCCTTGCCGAAGCGCGCGGTGACAGTCGCGCCTTTGCTCTCGGCCATGGATTTGAATTTCAGGTCGCGCACGTTGGCGGCGGTTCACGCGTAAATCGCGGGCCGATAGGTCGGCTTGGGAACACGCTGTTTATGCGCCTTGGCGCTCGCGAGCCACGCGTTCCTCGCAATCTGCACTTCGCGGAGCGCCTCGTCAGGCGTGTCGCCATGCGCGGAGCAGAATTTCAAATCGGGGATGTCCGCGATCCAGCATTCGTCTTCCGCGCTCCAAAACAGGTTGATGTGGTATTCGCTCATCTTAGTCATTCAGAGTTAAGCCGTTTTCTTCCACCAAATCAAGCAACTGGCGGATTTGATAAACTTTGGCCTGTCTACTGCGGTCGGGTTGGAGGTTGAGCATCAGCCCGCGTGGATGCCGGTAGATGTGATGGCTGCCGCTGATGCGGTCCCGGTGAAAGCCGAATCCCTCGGCCAGTCGACACACGTCTTCAAACCGCACATTGCGCGAGCCAGCCAGAATCTTTTCGTGAACTTTCCGCGGTCTCATTGCTCAAATCGCCTTCTCGTAAATCTTCTCAAACACCTTCGCCGCGCCTTCGTCCACGCGGTTCGGATCGCAAATGGTGATGCCGTCCTTGCCGAAGCGCGCGGTGACGGGCGCGCCTTTCCCCTCCGCCAGGTATTTGAAGTTCAGGTCGCGCACCTTGGCGGCGGCGTCCACGATGGCGCAAGTGATGCGGGCTTCCTCGGCGGTCGGATACAGGCTCGCCACGGCGTCGCGGGTTTCGCCAGCGAACTTCACGCGGCAGATCGCCACGAGGCCGACGGTGAGGCTGTCCACGACGTAGCCGACGTAGGCGCGTGTGCCGTCGGCGCGGAGGACATCACGCGTGAAGTGGTTGTTGCTCGTGCGCGAGCCGCCGCCTTTGTTCCACCAGCGGAAGCCGCGGTATTGCTGGTCGCTTTCCACCTTGCCGTCGGTGCCGACGATTTCGTGGCCCTGGTTCACCGGCCCCTCGAAGTCGGGCGGGGTGATCCAGTTGTTGTGGAAGTTGATGCTCATGCCGTTGTCGAAATCCACGCGCACCTGCACGGCGTCGTAGGCGTTGATGCCGTCCCGCACGAGACGCTTCTTCTGGCCCACGGCGGTGAGGGAGACGGGCTTGCTCTGGTAGTAATGATAAATCAAATCCACCCAGTGCGGCCCGACGTAGCTGAAGGGATCGCTCGATTCGACCCACTTGAAGGTGCTCGTGCTCACCTCCAGCGGCTCTTCGAGAAACGCGGTGCCGTAGAGCGGCGGGCCGATGCGTTTCTGGATGTCGTCGCGGATGCGCAGGTGACCGGGGTCGTAACGCTTGTGCATGTCCACGCCGACGATGCGGTTCTGCGCGCGCGCGGCCTCGATGATTTGAT
>JBKJSC010000001.1:0-10880 GCA_046593035.1 Limisphaerales bacterium
GTGGCGTATCCGACGCTGAAGGCTTATCAGGGCTTGAACGCGCTCGGCAACACGGTGCTTGGTGTGTATCTCGACGGAATCCAATTCTCCGGGAACTTACTCGCTAACACTGTGGAGAAGTTTACCGCCTTCAACGGTCAACCGGTGTTCAGTGGCATAGCCAATTCGACGCCAGCTTACTATGCTCCCAAGCCCGCGTCCGAGACATCCACATTCCAAGCCGGATGGGATTTGCAGTTCACGCTGCAAAAGCCCGCCGTGCAGCCGATGCAGGCCAGAGCCTTGAACGCTCCCGCGCTGGCGGATGTGGCCGGCACCCTTCACGTCTCGCTGCCAGTGGTGGTGCCGCGTGACGCGGTCGGTATGTCTTTCGAGTTCCGCTTGGAAGGGGCGGGCACGAACGAATACTTCACGATGGGCATCACCAACGAGAACTACCTCACGATGGAGGCGAAGTTCATCGAGGACGGCGTGTGGACGGCCAGCAGCGTCATCGAGATTGCGGAATACGCCGGCCAACAGGTGCCGCTTTTCTTCAGCTTAAATGGCGACACCACACCGAACGGCAAGTTGAGCGTGCGCGCGATTCAGTTCTACAGCCCGCCGAAGCCGAACTTGAACCTTGCTGTGAGCGGAAATCAAAAGGTGATTACATGGCCGGTGTCGGCGTTCGGCTGGCAGCTTGAGTATTCGGACAGTCTTTCCTCGACGAACCAATGGACGGCTTTGACCAATGCGCCCGCCGTTTTGAATTACCAGCAGACCATCACCAACAACGCGAGTGGCGGAGTAAGGTTCTTTCGGTTACGCAAGTAGGCAGCGCTGATTCGCCCAACCAACGCCAGTGGTTCTACCGCGCGGTGGTACCGTAGAGTTTTCAATCAATTTGCTTTCTCCGCGAATATTCATTTCGAGTTTTCCCCGCCGGGTGTTAAGTTTTTCCCCGTAACGAGACTGCCCATGAAAGCTTATTCTACTTATCGAAAACTCCCTGCCCTGGCCGGCGTCTGCTCGATGGCCGAGGCCATGAAGCCCGGCTTGTCCATCGAACAATGCGTCACCCGCCTCAAGCGTTATCACTATGCGTTCAAGCGGCTGCACCAGATCTTTACGGCACGCATCACCGCCGAGCCGATCTATGAATTGAAGATGGGCTTCAGCTTGCACGCGCATCTTTGCGCCGAACACGGCACTGCCCTGCGCAAACGCGTCGGGGAAATGCGCGAACCGCCTCTGGGGCTGGAAGCCGTGCCGGACGCGAATCTGGAAATCTTCTTCGACGAAATCCTTTGTGCGCCGACAACGGAAGAACTGTTGTTCGGTGTGTACGAGAAGGCGCTTCCCGCGCTCAAGGCGGCGCTCGAAAAACACTTGGCCGACACAAATCGGCTCGCGGATGCTCCTTCGGTTCGTGTCCTTCGATTTGCACTGCTTGAGCTGGAGGACATGATCGCTTTTGGAAAGCAAAGCATTAAGTCGCTTGTCACCAGCGACCAAAGAAAACGTCTGATTTCCTGGGGTGTGACTCTGGCAGACGCAGTACTATCAGCAGGTGGAATCGATGGCACGGGTGAGCGTGATACTGAACTAGTTCCTCGCGATCGCTCCGCCAAACCCTACCAATACGACGGCACACCCAAACGCGACGAACGGTTCCCAGACCCTTACAATATGGGCGTGAACGCCGAAGTCTTCCTCTACGACGCGAATTTTCCGCCGGAGCCAAAGACGCTGATGATGTTTTACAAGCGGCTGCGCGAAATCGACGTGCCGGAGATGATGGCCAGCATCATCATCGAGACGCCCGACAAGCCGTGGGAGTATTATCGCGACATGACGCGGCAGCTTTGGGACGAAGCGCGCCACGCCATGATGGGCGAAGTCGGATTTGCGAATCTAGGCATTGACTGGAGCAAGAACGTGATGGTGAATTTCACCTGGTCGCTCGCGCTCAACACGCAGCTCAAACCGATCGAGCGGCACGCCGTGCTCTATTTCATCGAGCAAGGCTTGATGCCGCGCAACGGCAAACGCTTCGAGTGGGAGGTCGCTCAGGCTTCGCACAACCCGCTCTCCGCCTTGTTCCAGGATTACGACTGGGCGGATGAAGTGCTGCACGCCCGCATCGGCCGCGACTGGTACCTGCCCGCGTTCAGCGACCCGAAGACCGCCGTGAAATACGGGGACGACTGCTGGTCCAAAGTACTGATGGGCTGGACCAGTTGGCGCGACCGTGGCCTCACTCAACATCGCAACTGGTGGCCGGATGCCTACCGCGAAGCCTGCATACATTGGAAAATAGAACCTGACCCGAAAGTCCTCGCCTTCGCGACCAGCTACGAGCAAGTCCGCGCGGATTTGAAAAACATTTCCGGCTCGGCTTGAACGGCGCGGCTACTTTTTCCCTACCAATTCCAGCACAGCGGCGGTCATCGCCGTGACTCCAGTGCGGATCGTCGGTTCCGGCACGGGCGCAAACCGGCTGGAATGCAGCGACGGCAGCGGCGTGCCGCTCCGTTTGCTTTCTTCCACCTGCTTCGGCTCCACCGCGCCGAGCCAGAACATGCAGATGGGAATCCTTTCCTTGGTGCGCCCGAACTCGCTAAAATCCTCCGCGCCCATGATCGCTTTTACCGCCACGGTTTTGTCCGCGCCGAGCCAGGTTTGAAACGCGCCGCTCAAGCGTCGCGTCAACGGCGGATCGTTGTAGGTCGCCGATACCGATTCATCCGAGAGCGTCACCAGCGGCATGCGATTCTCCGGCACGCCCGCCGCCTGCGCCATCGCACGCGAGATTCGTTTGATGGACGCCACGGTGTTGGTGCGCACTTCGTCGGTGTACGAACGCACGGTCAATTGCAACTTCACCTCATCAGGAATGATGTTGTGCTTGGTGCCCCCGTGAATGGAACCGACCGTGACGACGGCGGGATTGCCCGGCTCGGTTTCACGGCTCACGATAGTTTGAAAGGCTAGGATCGCTTGCGCAGCAATCACAATCGGGTCCTTCGTTGCGTGCGGCGCGGAACCATGTCCACCCACGCCGCGAAAAGTAATGTCCACCGTGTCCACGTTCGCCAGCGCGAATCCTTCGGTGTGACCGACGGAACCGGCGGGCAACGAGCCGTTCACATGCAGCGCGAGGCAATAATCCGGCCGCGGGAAACGCGTGAACAATCCGTCGGCGATCATCTGGCGCGCACCGCCGACGCGCTCTTCGGCGGGTTGCCCGATCAACACGAGCGTCCCCTGCCAGCGATCCTTCAACGCGGCCAGCGTCCGCGCCGTACCGATGAAAACGGTCATGTGCATATCGTGCCCGCAGGCGTGCATCACGGGAACGTCGTTGCCCTGGTCGTCCTTCGCACGATCGGTGCTGGCGTACGACAGGCCGGTTTCCTCCTTCACGGGCAAGGCATCAAGATCGGTCCGCACCAAAATCGTCGGGCCGCTGCCGTTACGCAACACGCCGACCACGCCATTGCCGCCGACCTTCGTGGTGACGGCGAAACCGGCTTGCTCCAATTCAGCGGCGACCTTGCGCGCGGTTGCCTCTTCATGGAAGGAAAGCTCCGGATGCGCGTGCCGGTCTTTGTAAAACGCCTCCAGACTGGCAAAGTCTTTTTGAATTTGCGCCTGCACGAGTTCCCGCGTGCTGGCTGCTTGGGCAATGCCAGCGGACAACCAAAGCGTGGCCGAAAACAACACCAGGAAATCCGCGCGATTGGAGTGGTTCAATGAGCGATGCATATCTGGTTTCTCGTTTTGGGTTTTCATAATTCTACTTCGCTGCCGGCACCACCGTCTTTGGAATCACCGTCAGCCAGATGCTGCCGGTGTGCGTGATCAGCAAATCGCCAGCCGCGTCCTTGGGCCGCAATTCAAACGCCGCCGCGTGCGACGCCGGTTGGCTGTTGTCCGCCGCATTGACCAGCACTCGAAACGGCTGGCTCGCGGGTTTCGCCTCGGCGATGGCGGCCAGTGTGACCTTGACTTCGCCGCCCGCGGCGGGAATCTCCGCCGCCTTCGCGGTCACGCCGTCAGGCAAGCCGGTAAACATCACCGCCAGGCTCGCCTTGTGTCCGTGGAGACGCGTGACGGTTAACTTGATTTCATTAGTCTTGCCTGGTTCCAAACGATACGCGTGGTTGTCGATGGACACTTTGAAGTCCGGCACGAGCGGTTTCAGTTCCAGCCAATACACGAAATCACTCCCGCCCTTTTGCGTCAGATCGCTGACCGCCACGACATAGAGGCCGGCGGCGGGCGCGGTCCAGACGAGTTGCGGGTCTTGCGAACCACCGCTGTCATCATCGCGCGCGAGTTGCTTGCCCGCCTTGTCTTCCACGCGCAAGACGGCATCCAGCGGAAAACCAGATTTCGCGGAGTGAAGCTGGAAATCAAATTGCTCCCCCAGCTTCGCCGTGAACTCAAACCGATCTTCATCGCCTGCGGGATTGATCTGGCCTTTCACCAACGCCGGGAGCGTAACGGGCTGCGCCTGTGCGCTCGTGTTGTTCGGCTCGACTTCGAGCATCTCCGTCTTGCCCGCGCGACGGATCGCCTCCGGAGCGGCGGCGGGAACCAGCGGTCCAGCGGAAATCGCGAGCCGGTAAACAGCCGTTTTTCCACCGGTGAAATTGACTGCCGCTTGCGGCGGATGCGCGAACGCCACCAGTTGCAAAATGTAAGTGCCCGTTCGTTCGACGTGGTGCGTCAGCAGCGGATCGGCGTTCTGTGTGTCACTGGCGTACGCGATTCGAACGCCATGCTCATCCAGCAAATGCAGCGTCGGATCCATCGGCGAACCAATGCCGTAAGCCTCGACCCGCGCCACCAGCCATTGTCCGGCGGTCAATTTGATGGCGAATGAATCCACGTCCCCGCTCTTCTCGAGTTGGCCGTTCAGCGTGACCGGCAGTGATTCAATGATCTGCGCTTGCCGCGCGTTGTCGTTGGGTTCCTTCTCCAAAAGTTCGTTCAACTCGCCCACGACAAACCAGCGTGGTGCGGAAGCCCCGTCGGCGGTGTAGGCGCGAACCAGATGCACCCCGAGCGAAACCTCCTTCGCAATCTGCGCCGTGAAGGTGTTCTTGTTCGTCCCCGCCTTGAACTCCAAGCCGGGTGAATCCGACCAAATCTGCGCCGGCCACGGCTCAAGTTTGCCGCCCACGGAAATGGTGACGTTCGTGCCGCGTTGTCCGCCAGCGGGGAACAGGTAATCCAACGTGGGCACCTCGGCATGGGCTGGTGCAGTGAGAACCAGGAAAATTACCACGAAAAAAAACGACGCTTTTCGCTGATGAATTGACTGAGGTAGCCAACCCGCAGACAGCCCCATCACGCGAACAATTCCTTGATCGGCTGGCCGCCGTTGACGAGTTGCACGGGCCGACCGGTGTTCGTGTGGAGATGCTTTGCCGGATCAATCCCCATCTTGGTGTAGAGCGAGAAGGCGAAATCTTCCGGACTGTGAATATGCGATGAGGCGTATGCGCCGTGTGCATCGGTTGAACCCACCACCTGACCGCCAGGAATACCCGCCCCCGCCATCAGCACCGACATCGCATGCGGCCAGTGATCACGCCCGCCGTCCTTGTTCACGGTCGGCGTTCGGCCAAATTCACCCAGCGCAATCACCAGCGTGTTCGCCAGCAACCCGCGCTGTTCCAAATCGGTGATCAGTGCGCTCACGCCCTGGTCAAAACGCGGCATGTGGGAATCTTTCAGCGACTTGAACAGGTTGCTGTGGTGATCCCAGCCACCGTAATGACAGGTGACGAAAGAAACCCCGACTTCCACCAAACGCCGGCAGAGCAGCAGCCGCTGGCCCAGATCGTTGCGGCCATAAAGATCTCGGATCTTTGTCGGCTCGCGCTGGATGTCAAACGCCGCCTGGGCTTCGGGCGAGGAAATCAAATCGACGCCTTGCTGGTAAAAACTGTCGAACCCGATGGCCGGATCTTCCGCGACCGCCTCGGTGATGCGCTGCATCCGGTCGAGTGATTTGCGTAATTGCTGGCGCGTCAGCGCGCGTCCTTCGCTCAAGGCTGCGGGCAGCACCACATCGCGGACTTTGAAGCCGGCACCATTCGGATCGCCCCCGATGACAAACGGGGCATGCTCCGCACCAAGGAAATTTGGGCCGCCCGAGCGCGTCATGCTCGGCAACGTCATGTACGCCGGCAAACCGTGTTGCAACCCGCGCTCATAGGAAACGACCGAGCCGAACGCGGGATGAAACGTCACGAACGCGCCGCAACCCACGGGCACCGGAGTCGGCGTGCCGGTCATCATGTAGTGGTTTCCGCCACCGTGGTTCGGATCGCGATGACAGATCGAACGAACGATCGTCAGCTTGTCGGCGATGCCCGCGAGCCTCGGCACGACCTCGGAAAAATATGTGCCGGTAATCTTGGTGCGAATCGGCTTGAACTCCCCGCGAATATCCGACGGCGCTTCCGGCTTCGGATCGAAGGTTTCATGATGCGTCGGCCCGCCATCCATCCAGATAAGAATGCAATTGACCGGATTGGGACTGGCCTGCCCGGCAGCCTGGGCCGCGCCGGCGCGAACACGGAGCAAATCGCCAAAACCCAAACCCATCACGGCACCCAGACCAAGCTGGAGAAAATCCCGGCGCGGCAGTCCAGCGCAGTTATATTGCAGGTCGTTCATTTATGGCTTTAGCGAATGAATCATAGACGCGGGAGGCTGTCCAGAATTCAAGTTTTCCAAAGTCGAGCAAGGGAGTCAGTGGTTAAACACAAATTCCGCCGAGTTGATCAACGCCCACATCAAGTCCTCCGTCGCCGACCGGCGTGTGGCATCCTTGGCAGTGAACGCAAACATCGCGCTGTTCATTTCGTCCTCCACCGGAGGTCGGCCGTACGTGGCCAAATACAATTCAATGACGATTTCCTTGATCGACATTTTGCTGTCGGCCAGTTTTTTCGCGCGACCTTCCTCATTGCCAATCTTGGCCTGAAGATTGTTGGAGTTCATCAGATGCAAAGCCTGCACCACGCTGCCCTTCACGTCGCGCTCGCACGGGCAGTCCGCGCTCGCATTTGGACGGCCAAAAGCATCCATGAAATCCGACTCCAATCGGTGGTTCCACGTCTCCATCGCCCGCGCGCCGGGCGGCAATCCTTGAAAGGATTCCGGCACGCCGGTCACGTTGGAAACCGCGTCGAGCAACACCTCGGCAGACAAGCGCCGGCGGTAGGAGCGCGAAAAATTACGCGCATCCGCGAGATTGTGTTCGATCGGCAGCGAACCCATCTGGTAAACCCGCGACTGCATGATGGTTCGCATGAGATGCTTGAGATCGTAACCGTGCGTCACGAAATCTTTCGCCAGCCAGTCGAGCAGTGGCTCGTTCGTCGGCGGGTTTGAGGCGCGGAAATCATCCACGGGATCCACGATGCCGCGCCCAGTGAAATTGGCCCACACCCGGTTCACAGCCGCGCGAGCGAAAAACGGATTGTCCACTCGCGCCATCCAGTCCACTAGCGCCACCCGCGGATCGCGCTCCGTGGCGAGAATCGCCACTGGCCCATCGGGCGGCTTCGGCTTCATGATTTCGCCTGAAACCGGATGCCGCACCTCGCCGCCAGGCGCATAATAAATGTATTCCGCCTCGCCAGAAATGGGAGTGGAGATCCCCTGCCCCTTGTGTTTTGTCTGCGCAAAATATGCCGCGAACTGGTAGTAATCCGACTGGCTCCACTTCTCATTCGGATGATGATGGCACTTGGCGCACTCGAGCCTCACTCCGAGAAAAATCTGGCTGATGAGCGTGGTGGCATCAATGGGTTCACGTCGATCGCGGAACACCGCCACCGGCCCCAGCTTGTGCGTGCTGCCCTGCGCGGTGACGATTTCACGGACAAATTGGTCGTAGGGTTTGTTTTGCCGGAAACTTTCGCGCAACCAGAGATCGAGCAAATAAACCGGCTTCACGCCGACACGGAATGGATTGGGCCGGATCAAGTCGCCCCACTTCACCGCCCAGTAATCGGCATACGCCGGACTCGCGAGTAAACGGTTGATCAGCTCGTTTCGCTTGTCCGGGTTGGTGTCCTGGCTGAATGAGCGAACTTCTTCGGGCGTCGGCAACACCCCGGTCGTATCCAGCGAAGAGCGTCGCAGGAATTCGCTGTCGCTGCATGGCCCCGAAGGTGCCAGCCCCAATTTCTGGAGCCGGGCATACACCAGTTTGTCTATTTCGTTGTTCACGGGAAGGGCCGCGTATAATGCCTCCGGCAATGCTCGATCTGCCGGCACCGTGATGCGCGAGACCGACACCAAACCCATGAAGCGCGCGATCACCACGCCTTCACCACTCAAGATGCCAACATTGACGACACCGTGATCGTCCACCCGCGCAATTTCCTTTTCGTTCGAGTTGAACTCGGCCAGATGGGTCACGTCACGAAGGCTGCCGTCGGAATAGCGGGCCTGCACTATTAACGTTTGAACCGCGCCTTTTTGATACCGCCGCTCGGCAGGAAACACCTTGATGTCCAGGAGCACCGGTTCGTCGCTGCGCGCGTACGGCATGCCTTGTTTAATCCAGTCGATGAGCGTTTGATACAATTCCGTGCCCGGTTCCAGCCGCCGCCCGCCGCTGTGGATAAGCCCCATCGTCGGCTTCTGCAACAGGAGACTGCCCTCCGGATTTGCCGGCGAAACGCGCCGGCCGCGCGAGGCTTTGACGATGTGCGCGTAGTCCGATTGCGGATCGTAGGCGAAGACGGAAAGCTTGAACCCATTCTGCCCTTGCGGCTTCGCATGGCAAGCGCCGGCATTGCAACCCGCCTTGCTCAACACGGGCAGCACGTCGTTGATGAAACTGATCTGCGAATTCGTCGGCGCCGGTTGCACCGTGACCTGCAGACTGGCGGTCAACGCGCCCAACCGCGCAGTCACCGTCGCCAGGCCCGCAGTCCGGCCGCGAACCACGCCGCCTGCTTCCACCGTGGCAATTTCCGGGTGATCCGAAATAAAGGTCACCTGTCGGCTGAGGTCGATGGAAAAACTGTTGGCCGCTTCGCCCGTGACCAGCAAGCGATGCGACCCGCTGCCGGCAGGGAGCGTGATCTGCCCGGGAAAAACCGACAGCTTGGCCATGTCCGGCAAAGCGGACGGTTTTTCAGTCCGTGCCACGCCGGCTACATCCCGCCGTCCGGCTGCGAACACCGTGCAGATCGTCACCGCCAAAATGATTCGCCCAAAGTAAGTCATGAATTTCCCGCCGCAAATTGCCGCGTTGGGTCTGGGTTTCTATACTCGACGTTCGGAATGCGGGCAACTCTCGTGTGCGATTTTTTCTGGGGAGATGGTGGGCGATGAGGGATTCGAACCCCCGACCCACAGCGTGTAAAGCTGCTGCGCTACCACTGCGCCAATCGCCCAACCCTCGCACCGTAGCGCAATCCGTTTCGCTTTGGCAACGGGAACGTTTCTGATGCGCCTCACTTTTCCCCACGAAAACCTTGTTGCCTCAACGCTTCGTAAAGCACGAGCGCGGCGCAATTCGAGAGGTTGAGCGAGCGAGCCTCGGCGTTGAACATTGGGATGCGCAGCCACTGGTCACGGTTCTGCTCCAGCAAATCCTTCGGCAAACCCGCCGTCTCGCGACCAAACACCAGATAATCTTCGGACGAGTAACTCACCTCGGCGTAATGGCGCGGGCCATCGGACTCCAAGAACCACAACCTCGCGCCAGCGGGCAACGCCGCTTGAAACGCCGCCCAGTTTTTCCAGCGCCGCCATTCGACGTGTTCCCAGTAATCCATGCCCGCGCGCTTGAGCTGCTTGTCGTCGAGCTGGAAGCCGAACGGCTCGATGAGATGCAGCGTCGTCCGCGTGGCCGCGCAAAGCCGCGCCACGTTGCCCGTATTCGGCGGAATTTCCGGTTCAAGCAGGACGAGGTTCATTGCGACCAACAACCAAGACACAAAGTAACAAAGATCCGCAAAACCATCGCTCTACTTCGTGCCTTTGTTCCTTTGTTGTTAATAATGGACCTTCCACAGCACCAACCCTTGCGCGGGCGCGGTCATGCCGGCCACGCGACGGTCCTTGGTCGCGAGGATTTGTTGAATGTCCTTCACGGCAATCCGCCCCTGCCCCACCTGCACGAGCGTGCCCACAATGCCCCGGCACATCTTGTAGAGAAAGCCGTCGCCTTCGATGGTGAACGTGAACAACGGCCCGTTCCGCTTCACGTCGCAGCGCGTCAATGTCCGGACGGTGGAATCCATTTCGTATCGGCGGGTCGCGGTCAACGATTTGAAATCATGCTTCCCGATGAACAATTTCGCCGCCGCGCGCATCGCCGCCAAGTTCAGCTTCTGTGGAAAATGCCACGCTTGGTGCCGCAACAACGGGTTCATCACCGGATGATTCCAGACGAAATAGCGGTACTGCTTCCCCTTCGCGTGGAAGCGCGCGTGAAAATCCGCCGGGCAACGCCGCGCCGACAGCACGCGGATGTCCAAAGGTAGAAATGCGTTGAGCGCGAGCGCGAGCCGCGCGACGGGCATCTTGAATTCCGCCCGCGGAATCTCGACATGCGCCACCATGCCGAGCGCGTGAACGCCGGTGTCGGTGCGACTGGAACTGTGTACGCGCTTCACACTGGGAAAGAGCTTCACCAACGCCTCCTCGACACGTTGCTGCACCCCGAGGCCGATCTTCTGCATCTGCCAGCCTTCGTAATTCGTGCCGTCGTAGGCGATGGTCAGTTTGAATTTCAGCGAATCCACAGGAGAATTAAACCACGGATGGACACCGATGGACACGGATGAAATGCAAACTTTGAATTACCGTCCCCAATCCGTGTTTATCGGTGTCCATCCGTGGTTAAAAGT
>JBKJSC010000038.1:0-3830 GCA_046593035.1 Limisphaerales bacterium
GGTGGCCGTGACGGGAAGAGCCGTTCTTGACGGTCTGGTCGGCTTGGCAATGGGGGCAGTTCATGCCCAACGCTAGCCGCTGTCATCAGGCGTATCAATACCTGTTTAGCAATCCCCATTTTTCCGACGGTTCGACCGCGGTGCCGGGAGTGACGTGGGGTTCCAATGGACACCTTTACTTCGTGAATGGCACCAACCCGGTCACCGTCCAGGGTTCGTCGCCGGGAAACACCGTACTGATGGCGTCCACCTATTACGGCGGCATCTTCTACAACTCCAACTCGATCTCGATCACCGTAACCTGACACCAACCTTATGAACGCAACGAACTATCTCGAACTGGGCCTCCTCGATCATCTGCTGGGTGGGCCGGATTACACGCGGCCAGCGACTGTGTATTTCGTCTTGTTCACCAGCGCGCCCTCTGAATACGGCACCGGAACCGAAGTGAGCGGCGGGGGTTACGCCCGGGTCGCGGTGGCGAATAACAACACGAACTTTCCGGTGGCCACCAGCCCCGGCGGCGTGGGAACCAAGATCAATGCCACGTCGATTTCGTTCCCGGCGGCGGCGGCTTCCTGGGGCACCGTGACGCATTTCGGAATCTACGACGCGGCCAGCGGGGGCAATCTGTTGATCTACGGCACGCTCACCAGCGCCCGGGCCGTGACCACCGGCGACACGCCCCGCTTCCTGGCGAATGCGTTCTCCCTGACAGCGGATTAAGTCCGGCGGCTTGTCTCGTCCAAGTTGGGGCCTTATGCTGCGCTTGGTGGCTGCTTGGTTGGCGTCTGTGTCCGCAAATGTGTTTGTGACGTGTTTGTTTTCCTGGTGAACCGATTGTATGGCCGGGTATTTCAAAAATGTGTTTGTGGATGTGTTTGTTTTTGTTCGCCAGAATGCACCCGGTTCGCCTTGTTGCACGGAAAGGGGTCCAAAACCTCGAACATGCGAAAAACCCAATTAAAAATGGCTTGGAACGTGTGTTCCAAGCCCTGAAATTGGTTGCGGGGGTAGGATTTGAACCTACGGCCTTCAGGTTATGAGCCTGACGAGCTACCGGGCTGCTCCACCCCGCGATCAAGTGGACGCGCAATATAGAAGCCACCCCGCCACACCGCAAGACCTATTATCACAATTTTTCTTCAGGCTTGGTTCTCGGGTTCTCATTCGCCGCTGCGATTTGATGAGCAATTGTGGTCGTCCTTGTAAACTGTTTCCCTCCCTTGCTACCGTCCTGCCGAGTCATGAAGCCAAACCCGATCCGCGTCGCCATGTGGTCCGGCCCGCGCAACATCTCCACCGCGATGATGCGCACTTGGGAAAACCGCCCGGATACCTTCGTCACCGACGAACCGCTCTACGCGCATTACCTGAAAGAAACTCGTGCTCCGCATCCCGGCGCGGACGAAGTCATCGCCCACTACGAAAATGACTGGCGTAAAGTCGTCGGCTGGCTCACCGGGCCGGTACCCGAAGGCAAGGCGATCTGGTTCCAGAAACACATGTCGCATCATCTGCTGCCGCACATCGAACTGGCCTGGCTTGATCAATTGACCAACTGCTTTCTCATCCGCGAACCGCGCGAGATGCTCACCTCGCTCATCGCCGTCACTCCGAATCCGTCCCTGCCGGACACCGGCCTTCCGCAGCAGATCAAATTATTTGAGCGGGTGCGGGTCAGCACCGGAAAAATTCCGCCGGTGGTGGATTCGCGCGATTTGCAAAACCACCCGCGCAATGTACTCGCGAAGCTCTGCGCCGCCGTCGGCGTGGAATTCACCGACGCCATGCTGCAATGGCCGCCCGGGCCGCGCGCGACCGACGGCATCTGGGCCAGGCATTGGTATGCCAGCGTGGAGAAGACCACGACTTTCCAGCCCTACAAGCCGAAGCCCGTCGAAGTTCCGGCACCATTTGCCGGGTTGCTCCAGGACTGCGAAGCCCTCTACGCGCAACTTTACCCGCACCGTATCGTGGCGTGACCACTACTTTCCATGCTTCAAAGATTCAACGAAAAGAACCGCGACCTGCTGGTCAACATCAACGGTAAACTCATCCATCGCGACCAGGCGGGCATCAGCCCTTTTGACTCCGTGGTGCAAGGCGGCGACGCCGTGTGGGAAGGCTTGCGCCTCTATGACGGCCGCATCTTTACGCTCGACGAACATCTCGACCGCCTCCGTTCGTCCGCGCTTGCGCTTGCGTTTCAAAAAATTCCCAGCCGCGATGAAATCGTCGAGCAGATCAAACGCACGCTCGCCGCCAATCACCTGCGCGATGGAGTCCACATCCGGCTCACGCTGACGCGCGGTGTGAAAATCACTTCCGGCATGGATCCGCGCCTGAACACCGCCGGTTCCACGCTCATCATCCTCGCCGAACACAAGCCGCCGGTGTACGATAAGTCCGGCTTGCGTCTGATCACCTCCACGATTCGCCGCCCCGGTGCCGACGTGCTGGATGCCAAGATTCATCACAACAACCTGCTCAATTCCATCCTCGCCAAAATCCAGGCCAACGCGGCGGGCGCGGACGACGCGCTCATGCTCGACGGCCGCGGGTTCGTGGCCGAGACCAACGCCACGCACGTTTTCGCCGTGACGCGGGGCGTCGTCGAAACGCCTCGTTGCGTCGCGTGTCCGGAAGGAATCACGCGCCGCGTGGTCTTGCGTCTGTGCCGCGAACACAACCTCCCGTATGCGGAACGCGACCTCAGCCTGGCGGAATTCTATCGTGCCGATGAAATGTTTTGCTCGGGCACGATGGGTGAACTTGCCCCAGTGATCCAGTTGGACGGACGTCCCATCGCCGATGGCAAACCCGGTTCCGTGACGACGCAGTTGTCCAAATGGTTTGGCGAATTGACGGCGCGCGAGGGTGTGGTGGTGGTGTGAACCGGGAGAACCGCGTTTGGCGCGCCAATCGGATTTTGGTTTTCTCATGAAAACTCTGTAACCTCGGGCAGCGTTTCCCTCAGGAAGAGACATGAGCACCGAATCCAAGCTTTGTTTGCAATGCGGCGCGGCCATTCCCGTGGGAGCGCCACAAGGCCTCTGCCCGAAATGTCTTCTTGCCGGCGTGGCCTCTCCCACCGACCCGGGTAGCGGCCCGCACGGCACCAAAGTTTTTCAACCACCGCCGAATTTGGACGCCGTGCGCGCGGCGTTTCCGCAGTTTGAGATTCTCGAACTCATCGGGCGCGGCGGCATGGGTGTGGTTTACAAGGCGCGGCAGAAATCACTCGGCCGATTGGTGGCCCTGAAACTCCTGGCCCCGGGACGCGAGCATGATCCCGCCTTTGCCGAACGCTTCGCCCGCGAGGCGCGCTCTCTGGCCGGCTTGAATCATCCGGGCCTCGTTACCGTGCATGACTTCGGGCAGGCTGGCGGGTTTTATTACCTGCTGATGGAATTTGTGGACGGCGTAAACCTGCGCCAAGCCATGAAGGCGGGCCGGTTCACGCCGGAACAGGCGCTCGCCATCGTGCCGCCGGTCTGCGAGGCGCTACAGTTCGCCCACGACCGGGGCATCGTTCATCGCGATATCAAGCCCGAGAATCTCCTGCTCGACAAGGATGGCCGCGTGAAGATCGCCGACTTCGGCATTGCAAAGATCATGGGAGCAAACGGCGACCCCCTCACCCCGTCCCTCTCCCCCGGTGGGGGAGAGGGTGGCCGAAGGCCGGGTGAGGGGAAACCCGACAGCCTCGCCGCTGGCACGCCGCAATACATGGCGCCCGAACAACGCGCCACGCCGCAGCGCACCGATCATCGTGCGGATATTTATTCGCTCGGCGTCGTGCTTTACGAACTGCTCACCGGCGAACT